>SMXC01000092.1 GCA_004356825.1 Caldithrix sp. | reverse complement strand
GTGGTTTAAAGACGAAGCGATGGGTTCTTCTCCGAAATCATCTTCATCGCTGACTTTAGTTTCCGTGAAAAAGTAATGCATGCCGATGAGCCCGTCGAGATAGGGTCGAAAGATTCCACTGTTGCCTTGCAGGCGCAACAATGCATGGGTGAGTAAAATATTGTTTCGCGTTTCAACTTCAACCGTTTACATCGGGGATGGTGAGACTAAAAGGCACTTTGCGGGTCTCGCTGCCGTAAATCATGTACTCGACGTCGACTCCGATCAGGAGCGGGCTATTACCGGGACGGAAGGCAAACATACCGCCGATGCCAAATCCAAAATCTTCGACATTCTCTTTAAATTCGTCTTTGGGTTGGCCTAATAAAAAGTTAACGGCGACCTGAAAATCCTGTGCATAAAGTCCGGGAATAAAGCACCGAAGAGTCAGACTGATTGCGATTAATTTCCACACCATTTTCTCAATCTCCTTTTTTACATTATTTTGAGTAAAAAACAATTTGGACACAGAGAACGCTGAGAATCACAAAGAACTCAGAGATTAATTTATTTTTCAAATATTATCTGTTTTAAAAGCTACAAGCTGATGACTGAAAAGCTGATAGCTTGAAAGATGCTTATTACAGGCTTCTCACTACAGAAAAAAAGTTTACTCTTCCATGCCGGGCATCTCTGTTTTCTCGTTTATTTAAAGCTTTTGCTCTGTAAGTTCTGCGTTCCTTAGTCTTCTCTGTGTCCGTTTGAGCTATTTTGCAGAAGTCTAACATTCTATAGTTAGATGTGCTGATCTAAAAACACTGTTTAAATAACTCAAAAATAAGATTTTTGTCAAGGAAAACGGGTTAAGAGAAGCCAACTTTCCGTCGATAACATTGCAGTCACCTAACAGTAGCTTATCATGGAAGAAAAGACACTCATTTCTGAAATAGAAAAAAGCTTCGAAAGTTTTAATTCATCGATTGGAGATATTCAGAAGTCATATGGCAAGTTGTGGCAGCAGCTCGGGGCTTACCAGGATACTCAAATCGTGCCGCGGGAATACCTGAAAGAGATGGCCGGTAACCTGGCACATGAAATCCGCAACCCATTAGGCGGGATTGCTAATTTTGCCCACCTCCTTTCGGATAACCAGGAAATCATGCAGTCAAGCAGCCTTCAGGGAATTTTACAAGGTATCGATCGCATCGATAACATCGTAGAGAATCTCATCGTATTCAGCAAGCCGGTTGTTCTGCAAACGATGAATTGTAATTTCTCGGAGATCATCCACAGGGCGATTGAGAACATTAAAAAAGAATTCAAACTCGATGAAAACAAATACGCCTTTTCTTTGCATTTGCCGATGAACGAAATCTTTCTGACTTTGGATTCACATTTGATGCTGCAGGGATTACAAAATATTCTTCAAAATTCAGTTGAGTTTATGCCGGAAGGCGGCGAGATAAAAATAGCGATGGTGGAAAAACAGCAAAAGAATCAAATTGTCTTATGCATCTCTGATCAAGGTCAGGGACTTGCGGAAGACAATGAGGAAAAACCCTTCTACCCTTTTTATACAACGAAAACAAATGGCATGGGATTGGGACTTCCAACGAGCCGGCTAATTCTTGAGAAACACGGGGGCAAAATTCATTTAAAGCAAAATCAACATGGAATTACTGTCACAGTAATTCTACCGGGGGACAGATGACGAACGCCAAAAAAAGAATTATGATCGTGGACGATGAGCCGCTTATCGGTTCGTCTCTCGAGGAGGCGCTGCAAAAGTGGAATTTTGATGCGACGCTTGTAACCGAGGGAGAATCAGCAGTGGAGCAGCTCGCCCGGCAATCCTTCGATATGGTACTTACCGACATCCGCATGCCGACCATTTCCGGAATGGAGGTTCTGGAGAAAATTAAAAAAACATCGCCCTCAACACCAGTCGTTATGATGACTGCATTCGGCACCATCGACCAAGCTGTTGAGGCGATGAAAAAAGGCGCTTACGATTACATCACCAAACCCTTTTCTTTAGATGAAATCAAATTTTGCCTTGAAAAATATTTTAAGACCAAGGACCTGGAGGAAGAAAACAACAGTCTGAGGCGAGCCCTGAAAGAGAAGTATTCCCTGAAAAATTTTATTGGTGAAAATCAAAAAATTAGAGAACTTACCGAGTCGCTTGAAATTGCTTTTGAAAGCGACGCTGCGGTTTTTATTCAAAGCGAAAACGGTACCGGGAAAGAATTGATCGCCTCGGCCATTCATTATAACAGCGTAAGAAAAGCGAAACCGTTTATCAAAGTGAATTGTGCATCCATCCCCGAAAACCTGATCGAAAGTCAACTCTTTGGTCATGAAAAGGGCGCTTTTACCGGCGCCATCCGGACCGTGAAGGGAGTTTTTGAGGAGGCGCATGAGGGCACCCTGCTTTTGGACGAAGTCACTGAAATGCCTACACATTTACAGTCCAAACTCTTACGAGTTTTGCAAGAGGGAGAATTTACCAGGGTGGGCAGTACCGAGATTAGACGAACTGATGTGCGTATTATTGCTACTTCAAATTGTGATGTGCAGAAAGCAATTGCAGAAGAAAAGTTCCGGCAGGACCTGTTTTTCCGTCTGGATGTAATTTCGGTACGAATTCCGCCATTGCGTGAACGTAAAGATGATATTCCATTCTTGTGTAATCATTTCGTGAAAAAGTATTCTGAGAAATATTCGAAGAATGTCACTGAAGTGGACGAGGAAGTTATAGCTCATTTTTCCAACTACAACTGGCCGGGGAATGTTCGTGAGCTTGAAAATGTCATCCAGCGCAGCGTGCTGAGCTGCCGTGAGGGCGGCCGAATCAAAAAAACTCACCTGCCAGACCACTGGTTGGAAGCCAATCAGAAAAAGAGCCTGCACTCAGCACTAAGCGAAGATTTATCTATCAATGAAATGGAAAAACGTCTGATCAGCAGCACACTTAAACGCCACAATAATCACAAAACCAAAACCGCTGAAATTCTCGGTATTACTCTCAAAACACTTCGGACTAAAATTCTGCAGTACAGATTGGAACTTGAAAACGACTCCGAGTAGAATTCTTTCAAAATTTATTTCCTAACTTTTTAATATCTCTTTCCTAAACTTCATGCCAATCTCTCCTCGCCGCGGGAATGACTCCAGCTCATCGATTGACGCATTTGAGAGAGAACGAGAGCAAAGTTTGCTTCAGCCGGGTCGCTTTAAATCTAGAAAAAACTACCACACCACCCGAAGTTTTTACTACTCGCACTTATATGTCATTGGATTAATCAGTGCTCACTGGAATTGCCTTGCGACACTCCAAACCCGCTATAAACTCCAAATAAATAAAGCGTTAGAAAAACGTTATTCTTAATTAAGAGTCCATTTTGTGAGTTTTCACTATTTGGCATATTACTTGCCTGGTAGTGCGTGACAAAATAGGAGTTACCATGACGTTCAATCTATTGAGTAAAATGGCTACGGTGCCATTATTGAAGAAAAGCCTGAGCGCGTACTCGGAAAGAAACAATGCAATCGCCAAAAATATCGCGAATGTTCAAACCAAGGGGTACCGTCCTTATAAAGTAGATTTTGAAAACCAGTTGCAGCGGGCCATGCAAAGAAGCGCACCGGTCGGCGTGAAAAGTGACCCGCGGCACATGACTATTGGCGGCGATGTTCTAGGCATCCAGCCAAAAATTTCAACCCAAAATGAAAAAGTAAATATTGAACAGGAAATGGCGGAGTTGGCTAAAAACCAGATCCGGTTCGAGTTCGCAACAAGAAAATTGAGTGGCGCTTACGAATTTATTCGTTCGGCTATTCGCGGTCATTCAAGATAGGAGAACAAAATGGGAATCAGAGATTTCTTTTCAACATTTAATATCAGCGCTTCAGCACTAAGCGCTGAAAAAAGGCAGCTTTCAGCAACCGCAGAAAACATTGCCAACGCAAACACAACACGCACATTGGACGGTACGCCCTACAAACGGAAAGTTTTGTCAAGAAAAGCTGTCTCACCGCAGTTCCATTTTTCCAGAACGCTTGACAGAGCCAGAATTAAACTGCAAACTTCCAGCGCTCAACATATTACCAAACGCAGTTACACTGCCTCCGGAGTTGGCCCGAATGGTACAAGCCGGATCAAAACCGAAATCAAGGAGATAGATGTGTTTAAGAAAATATATGAACCGAATCATCCGGACGCCGATGAGGAAGGGTTTGTGACTTATCCGGAAATCAATGTGGTAACCGAAATGTTGGAGTTAATTTCCGCAAGCCGGGCCTATGAGGCAAATATCACGGTGATGAATGCAACAAAGAATTTGGCTAAACGTTCGCTGGAGATTTAGAAAGCTAACTAATGCCAGAGATTAAAGTGGTACAATTTCCAACAATTACCCGGCCGACTGAACCGGCTGACAGAACAAAGCCGGCGCTAAAAAGCCGCGGGGTCGAGCAATCACCTTTGCAGAAGATTTTTGCAAACGGGGGAAAGGCGCAAGCTACAAGTCAGAAAAAACTGAATCATGTGAATCAGATAAAATTGTCGGAACCTGTGGAAAAGGCCAAAGCAGCGATGTTAAAGTTTTATCAGCCGGACAAAAAAGCAGCTAAAGAAACCGCTCCGTTGGGGCAAATTATTGATATAAAGATTTAATTTCAAGGTCAGAGAAAATGCCAAAAATTGATGCTTTACAACAGATCACACAACTCGCGAAACAAAATAGTCAACCGCTTAAAAAGAACGAATCGCCTAAATTCGCGGATACTCTAAAGGGGATGATAAATCAAGTTGATGAACTTCAAAAGGTTTCGGCGCAATCTACCAAGGATTTTATCGCTGGTAAAAACATAGATCTTCACGAAGTAATGGCAGCGGGCCAGGAAGCTCAGCTCAGCTTTCAATTTATGATGGAAATGCGCAACAAACTTCTTGAGGCTTACCAAGAAGTTAACCGGATGCCGGTTTAAACTAATTTAGGTAAAGCCCCTTGAATAGTGCACTCATTCTAAAAATTAAGCAACTAATAAGCCAGCTAACGCCGGGTCAAAAGATTGGTTTTTCCGCACTCACGGTAATTGCTATCATTTGTATGTTTATGATTTTGACCTGGGCAAACCGGCCGGAGTATGGCCTGTTGTACTCAAATTTAGATGCCTCAGACGTCTCCAACATTCTCGATGATTTGAAAGGCAACGGTATTCCTTACAAATTAAAAAATGGCGGCACAACCGTTCTCGTTCCGAAAAAGGATGTTTATGAACTGCGCATAAAATATGCCGGTAAAAATATGATCAGCACCGGCGCCGTTGGGTATGAACTGTTCGATAAGAATAATTTGGGTCTCACTGATTTCATGCAAAAAGTGAATCTCAAACGTGCGCTTGAAGGCGAACTGGCAAATACTATAAATCAAATCGATGCGGTGATGAAAGCTCGGGTTCACTTAGTGATGCCGGAACGAGCTTTGTTTGAGGATGAGGAAAACCAAACAACTGCCTCTGTTATTCTTAAACTAAGATCGCGTTCTGCTTTAGAGCGACAGCAGGTTTCGGGAATTCAGCAACTGATCGCCGGCAGCGTTGAAGGTCTCAAAACAGAAAATATCATTATCATTGACACATTCGGCAATGTCCTTACAAACAATGAGTCCAACGATGATGAGATTGGCATGAGCCGAAGTCAGTATGACCTTCAGCAAAAAGTCGAAAAATATTTAGCCAAGAAAGCGCAGTCAATGTTGGATAAAGTCCTTGGAGTGAACAACTCAATTATCCAGATTTCTGTTGCTTTGAACTTCGAGAAGATCAGACGAACTACAGAAAAAGTAGATCCGGAAAATTCGGCTGTGCTCAGTGAAGAGAAAAATGAAGAGCGTTCGAGCAGTACAGACACAACTCATTTCCAGCGTGAAAATTCGATTACAAACTACGAGCTCAACAAGGTTACTGAGCAATACGAGAACAGTGTCGGTGACATAAAGCATCTCTCAATTGCGGTTTTTGTAAATGGTGTTACTGATGTCGATCAAGACGGCAATCAAATTAATGTGCCTCGTCCCGTCGAAGAAATTCAAAAGATTACCGAAATAGTCAAAAGTTCGGTCGGTTTTCAAAATGACCGAAATGATCAGATTGTGGTCAACCAACTGACTTTTGACCAGACGACAGTTAATCGTGAAAAGGAGCTACTGGAATCGATCGAGCAAGAAGAGAACCGCAATGAAATCATAAAATTTGCGCTGATGGGACTCGGAGCTATCCTAGTGCTTTTTATGCTGCGATCCTTCTTCAAGAAGCTCGGACTTGACGAGTACATGAAAAGACAACGCGGCCAGCTTTTGAGCAGCTTAGAGTCTGCTGACAAAAAACAGAAAATGCTGACCGAGGATGATGCCGACGATTATTACAACGAGAAATTATCTCACGAGGCCAAAGAGAGATTAAAGCTGCAAGAAAAAATTACCGGCGATGTTACCGAGTTTACTCAGTCGGAGCCAGCAAGGGCGGCAAACATTTTACAATATTGGCTTTATGGGGATGATGAATAACGATTATGCAGCAATTCAATATTAAAACTTTCACAGGACCTCAGAAAGTCGCGGTATTTCTTGTTGCTATCGGCGTAGAAAAATCCGTGCCTTTGCTCAAACTGCTTCCTGATGATGAAGTCGAGAAAGTGACAATTGAGATCGCTAAACTAAAGAACCTGCCATCCGAAATCGTCAGCCAGATAGTCCTGGATTACTATGAAATGATGCTGGCCGACAAATTTGTCACCAAAGGTGGTTTGACTTATGCCCAGGATATGCTCGAAAGCGCCTATGGTTTGGACAGAGCAAAAAAACTGATTAAAAAAGTTAGATCTGCCACTGAGGTGACCGGTTTCAGATTGCTGCAGTCGATTAATCCCGCTGAGCTCCTAAACTATTTACAAAAAGAACATCCGCAGACCATTGCCTTGATTCTGGCAAATATGAAATACGCTCAAGCTGCGGGAATTATCAGCGAGTTGTCGACAGAGTTACAAGGCGAGGTCGCTTACCGCCTGGCCACCATGGGAAAAACGTCCCCGGAACTGCTTCAGGAAATCGAGGAAGCTTTAACGACTCAAATGGGCGGAACCTTCGGTTCGCGGATGAGCAAAAGTGGCGGCGCCAAAGCATTAGCCGAGATTTTAAACTCTGCAAGCCGCGGGGTTGACACCAACATTTTGGAAACACTCATTCAAAAAGATCCGGAGTTGGCGACAGAAATTAAGAATCTCATGTTCGTATTCGAAAATGTAACGACCTTACGGGATAAAGATATTCAGAAGATACTCAAAAACATTGACTCCAAATCCCTTGCCATGGCCTTAAAAGTTGTCTCCGATGACTTAAAAGAAAAAATATTCGCCAATATGTCGCAGCAGGCGTCGGAAGCTTTGGCGGAAGAAATCGAATATATGGGTCCGGTGCGTCTCCGCGAAGTAGAGGAAGCGCAGGTCAACATTGTCGAAAATATCAGAGAGATGGAAACCCGCGGCGAAATTACTTTGAGTCAGACCGATGGAGACGAGTATGTGGATTAGTTATGCTAATTAAATCACAACAGATAAAGGCAGGCATCAAAAATCATAAAGTGCCAACTCTTGACAGCAATGATGTCGCAGTCTTGGCAATGCAAACAAAAGTAAATGCAGATTCTTTTACTGAGCCGGAAGATTATCTTAAACAATTAAAAATGTTGCAAAGAAAACTAAAGACCACAAGAGAAAGCAGTTATCAGGACGGTTTACAAGCAGGCGAGAAAAAAGGTTACAAGCAGGGAGTTGCAGAGATTCAAAAAGAGATTGATCGGTTTGCGAGTCTAACAGAGTCGATTCGAAGCCAGCAGGAAGAATTGATTGAAAGTTCTGAACAATTCGTACTTTCATTTGCCCTGCAAGTTGTGGAAAAACTTATCGGCAGCAGGGAATTTTCAACTCTTAAGTGTGACAAGGATAAACTTAAGCAGGTTGTTGCAGAGAGCCTGAAGCTGTTTTCCAATTCGACAAAATATACGCTTCGCGTTCATCGGGAAACAGGCGAAGTGGTGGAGAAATATAAAACAGAAATACTAAAACAAATTAAAAAACCGGTCGAAATTTCGATTGTAGAAGATCCGACGCTAAATATGAGCGATTGTTTAGTGGAATCTGATTATGGGGTATTAGACGCAAGAATTGAATCGCAATTTCAGGAAATCAAAAGCCTTTTTATTCAATAATAATAATCATGCAGACAGCGACCCGTTTTGACAAATACTTCGATAAGTTAGAAAGCATGCGGCCTTATAAAATGCTTGGCAGAGTGGTAAAGGTTACCGGGCTGGTCATCGAATCAGCAGGGCCGGTTGCTTCAGTTGGCGAAATGTGCCGCATTACAACCAGAAATGGTAAAAACATACCTGCAGAAGTCGTTGGTTTTAGAGACAACAATGTTTTGCTCATGCCACTTGAAGAAACGGTAGGCCTGCATCCCGGCAGTTACGTCTCTGTTTCCAATGAGCCGTTTTCAGTAGCAGTCGGCCCTGAAATTCTGGGAAGAGTTGTCGACGGAACGGGTAAACCCATCGACGGCAAGGGTGCAATTAACGCCAAGGTTTTACAACCTGTGCATAACCTGCCGCCAAACCCTCTGCAGCGGGAGCGGATTAATGAAGCTATCTCCACCGGTGTGCAGGTAATTGACAGCTTACTTACTTTCGGATTAGGTCAGAGAGTTGGCATTTTTGCCGGCAGCGGCGTTGGCAAAAGCGTCACCATGGGTATAATTGCCCGCAACTCAAGCGCCGATGTCAACGTGATTGCATTAATCGGCGAACGGGGCCGCGAACTTAGAGATTTTATCGAAAGAGATCTGGGCGAAGAAGGTTTAAAACGATCGGTGGTCGTCGCAGTGACCTCGGATCAGGCGGCACTACTGCGGATTAAAGGAGCGCTGGTGGCCACCGCTATCGCTGAATATTTTGCAAACCTGGGACTGAACGTCATGCTGATGATGGATTCGGTTACCCGGGTGGCAATGGCGCAGAGAGAAATCGGCCTGGCAATTGGTGAACCGCCGACGACCAAAGGATACACTCCATCTGTTTTTGCTTTTTTACCCCGTCTCCTGGAACGAGCAGGAAAGTTCAAAAAAGGCAGCATTACCGGTTTATACACGGTTCTGGTAGAAGGGGACGACATGAATGACCCGATTGCAGATACCGTCCGCTCAATTCTGGATGGACATGTCGTCCTTTCCCGAAAACTGGCAACTGCAGGCCAATATCCGGCAGTTGATGTGCTGCAAAGCATCAGCCGGGTGATGATTGATGTGATTTCAAAAAAGCATTTGGCAAATGTTAATAAGGTGAAAGAAATCCTGGCGACTTATGAGGAGGCGGAAGATTTGATCAATATTGGGGCTTACGTGAAAGGTAGTAACCCCCGAATTGACTACGCGATTTCGATGATTGATAAGATTCGGGATTTTAACAAACAGGACATGTTCGAAAATACAACCCTGGAAGAGTCTGTGAAAAAGTTGGAGGAGCTGTTGTCAAATTCAAAAAGTACTGTCGCTACTGAGAAGATGAATTTACAAGAATAATTACTTTACTCCACAAGTGTCGGGTCGAATTGCTCGAACGAACACCTGATTTGGATATGAAGATTGAACGCAAAAAAGAAATTTCGCCTGCAAAAAGTTTTAGACGTTCGGGAGGTGATCGAAAAAAGTCGGCAAAAGGATTTCGCAGGTACAAAGCATCATCTGCAAATTGAGAACGAAGAATTGGAGCAGTTAGAAAACAAAAGAGATGGTTTTACCCAGAGCATGAACAGGCTAAAAAAAGCCGAAGTGAATCAGTTTAGAGGTAACCAGGCTTATCTTGAAACGCTTAATCAGGCCGTTGCTGACAAATATAAAACGATCACAGGTCTGGCGGCAGATTTAGAGACGAAAAGGCAGCACCTTTTGGAGGCATCTAAAGACAGAAAGGCTCTTGAAAAACTCAAAGAAAGAAAAACCGTCGAAGCGATTCACGAAGAAAATAGAATTGAGCAGGATTTTATTGATGAAATTGCAAGGCAGAGAAATCGGTCAAATTAATTGGGCAGGAACGATTGCAGCGATTCAAGCGCTGGACCCGGTAACCGTCCTAAAGGGAACATGAAATGAAACTTGTACTTTGGGTATCTTTTTATTTCATAGCCTTCGCCGGCATGGTAGCGTTTATTTATTTGCGTAAGGACACGGTCATTAAAAAAACAGAGGCAGTGCCGATTCTCAATTATACGGAGTATCACCGGGACGCCATCATAGCCGACGATTCCTCTTATGTTGAAAAAATCGATTCCCTGGCGGCGGTCGTCGGCGGGATGTTAAACCAGTTGGCTGAGTATGTGATGCAACTGAAAGAACGCGATGAAATGATTTTGCAGCAGAAATGGCGGCTCGAAAAGGTAAACAAAAATGAAAAAGAACTGAAAAAGAAAATTGAAGAACTTAAAAATTTTAACGCAAAAGCGGCGAACAATGATAAGGAACTTCAAGAATTATCAAGAACCTTGAGTTCGATGAAAGCCGATGTTTTAGGTCTGATACTTGAAAACTTATCGGATCAAGTGGTCAAAATACTTTATGACAAGGCGAAGAAAAAGGACAAGGTAAATCTTCTGAAATCGTTGAAACCGGAACGAGCCGGCAAGCTAATGAATGAATTAGCCCGGACTAAAAAATAATGCTGAACAGCTTACCTAAAATTCCAAAGACAGCAAAGGATCTGGCGGCAAGTCCCAAGATCGGTCATAATATGGCGGCAACTTTGGGTGTGAAACGGGGGTCTCTAAATTTTCAACAGCTCATGACTTCAAGTCTTGGCGTCCTCCCGAATTCTCATAAAAAGGGAACGGCTTCCTTGAGCTTTCTGAATTCAATGGCAAAACAATTCGCCGATTTTAGGGCCCGCGGTTTAGAACACTCAGAATTGCTTTCGATCAAACAAGTTGCACAAAGTTTCAAAGAGCAGGCGGGTAAATCTCAAAAGCCATTAGCTTTCCAATATAACTCCAAATTCCTTGGTAAAATTTCTTTCGAAATCGAGCCGGTAAAGAATCGATTAAAGGTCGGACTCGATGAGGAGCAGCTCAAAACCTCAGACAGATTAATCGCAGAATTGACACCATTATTTGGCCAGGTTGAATTGGGGTCGGTTTTTGGTTTTCAGCAATCGGCTTTCAGCTCACAGTTTTCAGCAATCAACCCTCGACAATCAACCGTCAGTAATCAGCTTTCAGCCCGCAACTTCCAGCAGTTAGCATTAGACGGTCAGCTCTCTGCCACTCAAGCTTTTGGAGTGATTAAAGAGTGGGTTGAGGTCAGCAACAAACTGCCGGTGAAGGCCAATGACCCGGGGCAGAAAGTTGAGTTAAACGTTGAGTCGATTGGGAAGATCTCTATCGATTTTAAAACGGTGAATGGCAAGCTGTTGGTTCAGGTTGGTTTGCCATCTAGACAAACGCTTGATAATTTCAAGACTGGATTCCTGAAATCCACAGGTTTTACCGAAGATAGCCTCAAATTTATTATAGCAAAACCTGAGCAGGCTGCGCCCTTAGTAATCCAAACGTCGGACAAATTAATAGAGATCAAGAAGGGTCTGGTCAGGGATCGCCAAATACCTAAGGTCTCGATGAGACACGCATTGGAAACAATTCAGAGAAGAATTGCTGAGGTTCGTGGTACGCATGCAATTGTTAAAAATCCCAGGCAATTATTGAATTTAAATATAGACGCATTGGGTAAAGTATCGGTAGAGATTGATAGCGGCCAAGGCAAAATAAAACTGAAGGCTGACGTCAGTTCTCAATCGGCCGGTAAGGTGCTTCGAAAACAATTGAGCGCTCTGGTTGTAAAAGCATCTGACTTGAAAATATTTATTAGAAACGCTGGGGAAAATGCAGGTAAAAGAGTATCGAGCTTTGCGCCGCTGGCCAATTCAGGAGCTAAAATCAAACCGTCCCAAGCTGTAGAGATAGTTGAGAAAGTTATCAAATCAGTTGCTGCAGCTTCTCAGAAAGTATCGAGCAAACTTAAATTTGGATTACAAACCGACTCCCTCGGCGACATCGAGGCAGATGTCGAAACCTCGGCCGGAAAAACCTCTGTTAAGCTAAATGTAGATTCAGACTCCGCCAGGAATTTGCTTTCAAAACGTTTGGGGCGAAAGATTCAAAATCTTGAAATCCGGGTTACAGAGGTCAGTACCAGCCAAAAGATCAAAGGCTTTCAAGGGCAGTTCAAACTGAACTCTAAGCTCACCACCTCGCAAGCAATTCAGAGCATCCGTGAAGTAGTCGAATCCATTTCGCAAATTTCATCGAAAGCCGGGCAAAACCAGATTCAGGTACAAATGGAGGTTGAGAATTTCGGAAAAATCGCTGTCGCGATCAGCAAAAATGTTGAAGATGGAAATGTGCTGCTTCAAACGAATTCATCTCCAGCCAGAGATTGGCTGACTCAGCATCTCGCAAAATCAGGATTGAAAGTCAAAGAAGTTAAAACTGGAAAGAACAAAGGAGCTTTGAATCTTAAACTTGACTCCCGGGTGGACGAAACTTTGGAAACTGCTGCTAAAGAAAAACCCATTTTACAGCCAAAAGAATCGACCCAGCCGACTGCCTTGAAGAAATTTACAGAACTCATAGAGGTCTTATTAGGCCCGGCAACTCCCGTGAAAAACCGTTCCAACAAACTATCCAACAACAGGTTAAAGCCATCGAATAAATTAGATAAAGGTAAAGTTAGCGTTCGAGGAAAGGACTCCCGGCAAGACAGAGGCATATTAGCTCAGCAGGAAAATAAGTTTAAACTCAAAAATGACTTAAGCAACACCAGGGAATTCCTTGGTGAAATTCTCGAAAATATTGAAGGTGATTCAGCGGAATACATTGATCCAAACTTGAGCGAAAGTGAGCATGCAATTCAGCCTGTGTTGACCAGTAACAATGTCAACTTCGACGTTCTGGGTGGCAAATTAATGGCTTCGGGCACCGTTGAGCGTTCACATTTGCCACAAATGATTAAAAAAATTCTGGAACTCACCAGCTCGCAATCAAACACCGGGCGACAGAAACTTCAAATCCAACTTGATGTCGAAAAACTCGGAAGTTTTCTGATAGATGCGGTGAAGCACAAAGATAAAATTAACCTGCATATCAATGTTGATAACAGTGAGGTTAGACGAATGCTGGAAAGCCAGCTTCGACCGCTTCTGGATCAGATGCTGAAAGAAGGGATTGAAGTCGGCAAGTTGGAGGTGTCTGTTAAAAATGAAAAATCAGATAATGCTGATGAGTGGCAGACTGCAGAAAATGAAAGAGAGTTTAGAGAACAAAATTTGAATTCTGAACACCCGGTTTCCGCTTATGCAAAAGAAACGCTCCCGATAAGCAGGCAAAGGGATTTTGGTTATAATTCTATAGAAGTTTTAGCATAGCATGAAAATAAGTACAGATACTAAATGTCATTTCGAATAAAGGAGACAACTCAATGAACATAGCACCAGTGGTAAATCAACCGCAGACTCTTTTTGGCGCCGGCCCGGACGCAACCCTGGGCAAGGACGATTTTTTAAGACTCCTTGTGGCGCAATTGCGAAATCAGGATCCGCTTAGCCCGGTCAAAGCGGAAGATTTTGCAGCACAGCTTGCGCAATTTAGCTCACTCGAGCAGCTGCAAAACATCAACACCAATCTTCAAAACAACCTGGAGATGGATTTGCTCCTGAACCAGGCGTTGAACAATACCTTGGCAACCACCTTGATTGGAAACAAAATCAAAGCGATCGGCAACTCCCTCAACAAGAGTGCTGGCGAGGATACGGAAATTCATTTCCGTCTTGCATCCGCGGCACAGAAAGTAACAATTAATATTACCGATGCAAATGGCGTTGTCGTAAGGACTCTAGAGTTAAGCGGCCAGACCAGCGGAGACCATTCATTGGAATGGGACGGCAAAGACAATTCCGGCAATGAACTTTCTGATGGCGTTTATCAATTCTCAGTTACCGCTCAAGATGGCAGCGGAAATGATGTTGGCGCGTTGACTTTTACTACCGGAGTGATTGACGGCATTCGCTACAATAACGGCGCTGCCATGCTGATCCTGGGCGATATTGAAGTCAACATGTCTGATGTATTTGAAATCGGCTTCAACCCGGGTGCTGCTGAAAGTCAAGTGAGAAGAGAATCAATTGGAAATGGCAGCTAACCATGGAAATCAAACATTTACAAAATTCCATTCCTGTCCAACCGGCTTTACCTAATTCCGGAGTCCGTCAAACGGCGGAAACCGGCCGGACTGCATTTGCTGATGTTTTAAAAAGCAAGCTGTCGGGTCAAGCTCCGGCGGTCAAATTTTCCGCTCATGCCTCTGACCGGCTGGCTTCGCGCAACATTGTTTTGACACAGCACCATATTTCTAAGCTGAATCAGGCGGTGCAGACCATGGCTGAGAAAGGCGGTAAGGAGGGGTTGGTTGTGATGGACAATCTGGCGATGATTGTCAATATAAAGAATAGGACTGTGATAACCGCGGTCGAGAAATCGCCGCTGGAAATGGGTAAAGTTTTTACCAATATAGATAGCGCTTTAATAATATAATTAACGGGACTGGCCCCCATTGGGGAGGTCCTCCACTGTGGAACGATTGAAGCAGTGGATAATCATTAATTAACTTGGAGGACCAACACCATGATGCGAGCATTGTTTTCAGGTGTTTCTGGTTTATCAAACAACCAGTTGAAGATGGATATTATAGGTAATAACATCGCCAATATTAACACCATCGGTTTTAAAACCTCGCGGATCAATTTCGCGGAAGAGTTGAGTCAGTTGATTCAATCTTCCACGGAATCAGCATCCGGCGGAACGCAGAACGCGCTCTTCGTCGGGTTGGGCGTTCGCGCCAATAGTATCGAGCGGGATTTCAGCCAGGGAATTCTTCAGACCACGGGTAAACAAACCGACCTTGGGATTGATGGCGACGGTTTTTTTGTCCTCAGCGATGGTAACACTCAGCTGTACACTCGTGCAGGGAATATGCACTTTGACGGCAATGGCCGTCTTGTGAATGCAAATGGCCTGACCGTTCAAGGTTGGACCGCAGATTTGAAAGGTGATTTATCAGCGACAGCTCAATTAGGCAATATCACTTTCGACGCATCGGTTATCTCACCGGCCATCTCTACTCAAAATTTGGCAATTTCAGGTAATTTAGACGCCACTGCAACAGCGATCAAGGAGAAGTGGACAGCCAATCAAACCTTCACGGTCGCCGGTGGGACGAGTGCGGTTGGCACGGACCTTTTAAATGATCTAACTCAAACAACCACGGCTCTTGTTGATGGAGATACTATCCAAATTAGCGGGACGAATTCAGATGGTTCGGCTGTTTCCGCTACATTTACCTACGGTGCAGGTAATGATGGTACCACGGTAAATGACCTGGTTACGGCTATAACGGCGGCCTTCACAGGTACCGCTAGTTTGGTGAATGGGCGGATTGTCATGACCGATTTTAACTTCGGTGAAAGTAATACCACCATTTCGTTGTCTCCAGATTCGGGTAACACCGGGGTGATCGATCTGCCCGGCTTCGTCAATACACAAAAAGGCTTTTCTCCCAAGACCTCATCTTCCGCTGAAATATTTGATAGTTTGGGTTCGAAACACACGTTGAGCGTCACCTTCACTAAAACCGAAAATGCCGGTGAATGGACCTTTGAAGTATCCTTTTCGGACAATGAAGTAATTAATGAAGGCAGCACCGGAACCATAACTTTTACTGCTAACGGTTCTTTTGATACCATCGTTTATGATAATGGCGAACCTTTGCTAAACTTTACTCCCGGCAATGGCGCAAATGATGTCGTCCTGAATCTCGATTTTGAAAATACGACCGGGTTCAGCGGGCTGACACAATTCGCCGGACAATCCTCGGTAATCATGCCGTTCCAGGATGGCCAGGCACATGGCACTTTAAATGCATATTCCATTGACGAAAGAGGTCGGGTTGTGGGTGCTTTTACAAATGGTCGAAGCAGAATGATCGCACAACTTGCTCTGGCAAAGGTCAACAACCCGGAAGGTTTGATTCACGTTGGCAACAATGTTTACCAGACATCGGGCACGACGGGAAGCCCTGCGGTTGGCAAAGCCGGCGAGGATTTAACCGCGTCTATCCTTTCGGGAACTTTGGAAGCCGCTAATGTTGATTTAGCGGAAGAATTTACCAATATGATTATTGCCCAGCGTGCTTTTCAAGCAAACGCCCGGGTGATTACGGTAAGCGATCAGTTTTTAAGTGAAGTTACCCAGTTGAAGAGATAATTTAATTAGACGGATTTAATAAACTTCCGGGCAACACCTTCTCTTGCCTCCTTGACCAGGATTGGATTAGCAGAGGCGTGATGCCCGGAATTAATTAAGGAAATAGAATTCATGGACAAAGGGACACTTGTCGGTATTGTTGCAGGCATGGGAGTTGTGATAGGTGCAATGTTCATGGGCGGTAGCATTATGGCATTCATTGACATTCCATCATTACTGATTGTTCTTGGGGGAACAATTGCTGCCACACTGGTCAATTTCCCAATGGGAGATGTCATCGGTGCCATGAAAATATCGCAAAAGGTTCTCAAAGAAGAAATCATGTCATCGTCAAAATACATCGAACAAATTGTGGATATCTCGAAAAAGGCCAGAACAAACGGCTTGCTGGCGATTGAAGAAGACCTGAACAATGTCGATGATGACTTCCTGAAAGTCACTTTGCAGCATGTTATCAACGGAACCGAAGCTGAGGATTTAAACAAAATCATGGATGGAGAGCTGGCGCTCATGGCGCAAAGACATAAGATCGGCCAGAAGATGTTCACGGCAATGGGAACCTATTCTCCTGCTTTTGGGATGATCGGCACTCTGATTGGTTTAATTGCAATGTTGCAGAACCTGGAAGATCCCGCTGCCGTTGGTCCCGGTATGGCGATGGCCATGATCACCACTTTTTATGGCGCTTTATTCGCCAACCTTTTCTTTCTGCCCATAGCCGGCAAGTTAAAGCATCGCTCTGAACAAGAGATTCAATTTAAGGAAATGCTCTTAACGGGCGTCCTTTCTATTCAGGCCGAGGAGTCCCCCAGAGTGATTCAGAACAAATTGGTGACCTACCTGCCTCCGGGGGAACGAAAAGCTATGGCAGAAGCCAAACAGGAGGACTAAAATGAGTGACGAAAAGAAAAAGCCGGAAGAGGAAGATGATGCACCGTCGTCGCCGGCATGGATGGCAACTTTCGCCGATATGATGACCTTGTTGATGTGTTTTTTCATTCTCATTCTGTCTTTTTCCTCAATAGAATTGGATAAATTTAAAATGGCGATGGGTTCCCTGCAAGGCGCCCTGGGGACCCTGGGAGTGCAAAAAAAACTTCTACCCGATCAAAGCTGGTTTTCACCCAATACCCAAAATACCGATCAAATTAAAGAAAACAGTATTTTGGATCACATTGAAAAGATGCGCGAGCAAATTAAGAAGGAAGGATTAGAAGACAAAATCAGCATCGAAGAAGAAGGGGGCGAAGTCTATATTCAGATGAAAGACGACATGATGTTTCAATCCGGCAAGGCGGAGCTCAAGCCGACCTATTTCAACTTGTTATCTCTAATTGCCAAGACTTTCCTTGCAGACGCGAAGCAAATAAGAGTCGAGGGACATACGGACAACATTCCTATCCAAACGAAGGAATATCAATCAAATTGGGAGCTATCCATTCAAAGGGCTTTAAATGTGGTCAGGCATTTTGTGAACCATGAAAATATTCATCCTGCTAAACTTATCATTGCCGGTTACGGCGAACATAAACCTATTGCCGCTAATGATTCGCCGAGCAATCGCGCCAAGAATCGAAGAGTGTTGTTAAACGTTAAATATTAACCTATTGAAAGATATAGAATTATGGCTAATAAAGATACCGAAAAAAATCAAGAATCAGGAGAAAAGTCCGATGATAAGAAAGGGAAAGGAGGCTTATTAAAGTTCATCCTGATCCCGGTCATTCTCATTGTACAGGCTGTCGGTGCTTATTTCCTGGTATTCAACGTTTTGTTAGAGCATCCCAATAAGGAGAAAAATGCCCAAAAAACGAATCATTTGGAAGTGGGTTACTTTTTTGAACTTAATGATATTGTAGTTAACCCTTCCAGTACTTCCGGAAAAAGATATTTGGTGATGGAAATTGGCCTGGAAGCCAAAGAGGAGAAAGTGATTGCCGAAGCAGAAAGTAAGGAAATCTGGTTTCGTGATGCAATAAATACATTATTGACCAATAAGACTGATGCGGAGTTATTGAATTTATCAAAAAGAAGCCTCTTGAAAAAAGAAATCCTAAAACTAGTAAACAGTCGAATGAAAGAAGGAACGTTCAGTAAAGTTTACTTTAAAAAATATATCATGCAGTAAATATTAAACGACCCCTATAGACTGACTGATTATGGCAGATGAAGCTAAAGAAGAGGTAACCGAACCTCAGGAAAACGAAGAACCGAGTACTGAGCCAGAGGCCGAGGCGGTAGAGAAGAGCCCCGAGGAAGCAGCGGCGGAGGAAGCCATGATGGCTATGGCAGAAGAGGAAGCAGCTCAGACCGATGCCGATAGGGAAAGGCCTGAGAAGACTCCTGAAGAAATAGCTGCTGAGGAAGCCATGCTGGCAATGGTTGAGCAGGAAGAAGCCGTTAAAAAAAAAGCGGCTGCAAGTAGTCCTGAAACCGCCCACAAGAATTTAGATTTGTTGATGGACGTTAACTTGCAGATTACGGTTGAACTCGGACGCAGAGATATGAATTTTGGTGATATTTTGCAGTTGGGCCGGGGGTCGGTTGTCGAATTGAATAAAATGGCGGATGAGCCCGTCGACATCTACGTGAATCGGAGCAAAATCGCCGAAGGCGAAGTGGTTGTTGTGGACGAACATTTTGGCGTTCGTGTGACCAAACTACTAAGTTCTTCGAGGGAAAAAAAATAGGGATAAGTTATGCATCATGGAAGATTAATTCTTTTCCTCTTCATAGTTCTGGTCTGTTCACTCACCGACCTTAGTTTAGTCAACGCAGGCGTCCCACAAGAAAAATCTATTGAACAAAATGAGCAATCACCCCCTGACCCGGCTCAAGAGCCTGAATTTAATATAGACATTAATCCGATAATCCTGTTTTTTAAAATGTTCGGGTTCATAATTGTCATCGGCCTGATTCTCTATTTTGGGTTGAGAGCTTATAAAACGTTGGCTTCCGGCAACGGCATGGGTGGCCGGCACTCTGCTCCGATCAAAATTTTGAGCTCAAGCGTCATCGGCCCTAAAAAATCACTCTGCCTGGTCGATGCGCTCGACCACCTGTTGCTGCTGGGAGTTACAGATGGTCAAATTTCTGTTTTACTACAGATTCCTGCAACTGAATTGAATGAGGAGACGAAGAATTCTTTGGTGACAAAGAAAAGGAATCCTGATGCCAATTTCAGGAAGTTGGTGAACAGCTTTTTAAAGAAATAAACGGAATGAGAAAAGCACCCGGCTGGAAAAAATTTGTTACTTTAGCAATCCTGTTGATGTTCTGCTTTATGTTGGCGGGACCGTTGCTTGCACAGGGTTTGCCCAAAATCACTGTGGAATTCCCAGACACGGGAGAAAAGAAGAATTACTCGCTCGCGATTCAGATTCTTTTTCTGATTACGATTCTGTCTCTGGCGCCGGCGATTTTGATTATGACGACCCCGTTTACCCGGCTGGTCATCGTTTTCCATTTCCTGCGGCAGGCTTTGGGAACCCAGCAGACTCCGGCAAACCAGATTGTCATAGGGTTATCTTTATTTTTAACATACTTTATTATGCAGCCGGTTTTCGCTGAGATAAATAAAACCAGCGTACAGCCGTTTCTCGCGGATAAAATTACCCACGAAAAAGCTTTGGAAAACGGCATTCAACCGTTAAGGAAATTCATGCTCAAACAGATTAGAGAAAAAGATCTCATGCTGTTTGTAAACTTGGCAAAAATAGAAAAACCGAAATCATCCAGCGATCTGCCTACTTACATTTTGATACCGGCTTTTATCATAAGTGAGCTGCGAATTGCGTTTCAGTTAGGATTCGTAGTATACTTACCGCTGCTGCTAATCGACCTGATAGTGGGAGTGGTCCTGATGTCAATGGGAATGATGATGCTGCCGCCAGTAATGATTTCAATGCCGTTTAAAATTCTTTTATTTGTTCTTGTCGATGGCTGGTATCTGGTGGTGGAATCAATTGTCTCAGGTTATCAGCTTTTTTAATGGAGAAAGAAACATGACGACTGAGTTTGTATTATTTTGGGGGCAACAGACAATTAAAACAGCCATACTGGTGACTTCGCCTATTTTATTTGCCGGTATGTTTGTCGGTTTGACGGTTGGAATTTTTCAATCAGTTACCCAGATTCAGGAGATGACCCTGACCTTTATTCCAAAAATGGCCGTGATTATTTTGGTGATATTGTTTACAATGCCATGGATGTTGATGACTTTAACAGATTTCGCTACCAGCCTTTATCATCAAATGGCTATAATTTCGAAGTGACATTGTTTTTTAATGTCATTTCGACCCGGCGCTTCGGGAAGGGGGGTCTGATTTTTACTAAACCAGACCCCTCAACGTATTGGAGTTTATGCTGAGTGCTAGTCGGAGGACTCGCTCGAATGACAAAAGAGGATTATTGGATTTTTTTAATGACATATTAGGGCTATCGGAACAGCAGTTCATGGGCTTTTTGCTGGCCTTTTTGCGAATATCTGCCCTTATGTCGACGGCACCGATATTTGGCAGCCAGAGCGTGCCGGCTCGGGTTAAGGCGTTTTTAACTTTATTCTTAACCATCGCCATTTTGCCGGCCTTGAGAACCGAACAGGATTTGTCAGAGTTGACTTTGCCTCTATTACTGCCAATGGCGGTGAAAGAAATTTTAGTCGGTTTGTTTTTGGGGTTTAGCGCCAAATTGATTTTTGAGGCGTTTCAATTTGGCGGCAGAATTATCAGCAATCAAATGGGGCTGGGAATTGCCGAGCTAATCGACCCGGAGAGCGGATCCCAGGTTTCGGCGATAGGTAATTTATTTTCGTTGGTGGCGATCGTTTTGTTTTTGAATCTAAATGGTCATCATTTAATTATTTCAGCGCTTTACAAAAGCTTTGAAATTGCACCCTTGACAAATCATCAGTGGTTGAAAAGCGCTGCAAAAGTAAAGATGCTGACGATGTTTAACGATATATTTAAAATAGGGGTTAAATTAGCCGCCCCCGCGATGGTGACGATACTGTTAGTTGAGATCAGTATGGCAATCATGGCGAGAATTGTACCCCAGATGAACATTTTTTTTATAGGCCTACCTGTGAAGTTAGGAGTAGGAATGTTTGTTATTATCATTTCCTTGCCGATCTTTTACACCTTTTTTGAATTTGTGTTAACCGGCTGGAAACGAGATCTGAATGAAATATTAAATTATTTATAGGAGAAATAAAATGTGTGCGCAAGTTGTAACGCTAAATCAGGACGCAATTGGCAAGAAATTGGGCCAAAGACTATACAACTCTAAAGGCGGAGTGTTATTACGAACTGGCACGGAAATAAAGGAATTTCATTTTTCCCATATTCAGCAAGTTGGTTACAAAAGCATTTATATCGTTGACGAGCTTGATGCCGGTATGGATTTGAACGGTCATATTATTTCTGAAAAAACTCGTTCGACTACCCCGATTGAGCTCAAAAAAATCTACCAGAAACTAACGAGTCCGAGTAAAATTACTATCTCCGATGGGAAAAAGGACCTCAACGAGCTGGCGGATTCTTTGATCAGACAAGTCAACCACAGGCTTGAATCGCCGCCGGACATTCTGGACTTGAAAAGACAGGAAGATTATTTGTATCAGCATGCCATCAATGTGACGGCTTATTCCATTCTGATTGGGCAAAGCCTGCAGTACCACCAAATGAAGTTGTTTGATTTGGCGTTATCGGCCCTACTGCATGACTTTGGAATGCAGTTTATCGACCAGGAAATCCTGAATAAGCCGGGTGAGCTGGACGAGAGTGAATACGAGGAAGTCAAGAAACATACCGACCTGGGATTTCAGCATCTAAGCCGCAAGTGTTTCATGAAAGGTATTGTCTCGGCGGTAGCGCTGCAGCATCATGAGCGTTATGATGGTTCAGGATATCCGAAGGGTATGTCCGGTGACGATGTTCATGAATATTCCCGCATCATTGCAGTGTGCGATTTCTACGATGCTTATACTTCAGATCGACCTCACCGTCAATTGCACTCAATCGAAGAGGCAGTCGGCTATTTGATGGCACACTCGGGCGTAGAATTCGACCCGAATGTAGTGAGGAACTTTATGAAATATTTCAACCAGTAATGACTTTTGGTCAGATGCGATACCCGAGGATCGAAGTTTGCTTCTAATAATGGATCAGTTTCGCAAAGCAGAGCTTCGCGTCCGAATGCGTCCCCAAAGCAGGGTTTTCGAACTAGATTGAACATAATACAGATTATAAGTCAGCAGGTAGAAAATGAAAATCGTTGAATTATCCCAGGATGTATTGGGTCAAAAACTGGGAAAAAATCTCTATAACCCGAACGGCAATTTATTGCTGCGGAAAGGCGTTGAGATCAATTCTCATTATTTAGGTCACTTTAAGAAGAAGGGATATAAAAGCATCTACCTGTTAAATAGTGACCTGGAAGTGAATCAGCCTTCCTCTCATCTTCTTTCAGATCGCTTTCTTTCTACTTCTCCTTTTGTTCTGAAAAGAATTTTCGCAAACCTGATGGCGGACAACAAGAAAAGGGCTTGGGATGCCAAGAATGAACTGATTGCACTCGTCGAGTCAATCTTATTGAATGTCAATAACCGGAATCAAAAAGCACCGAAAATTCTGGACTTGAAGACACAGGAAGACTATCTGTATCAACATTCTATCAATGTTGCAGCCTATTCAGTTCTTATTGGCGAAAAGCTAAAATATCCAAGAGCGAAATTATTGAGTCTGGTGCTGGCTTCGCTGCTTCATGACTTTGGTATGTTGTTCATCGATAACGAAATTGTAAATAAAACTTCCAGATTAGAAGAAATTGAACTGGAAAAAGTAAGGGAACACACCACAATTGGTTTCAGACATTTGATTGGTCCGTGCTCTTTTGACGGTTTGAGCAGTGTTGCTTCCGTGCAACATCATGAAAGGTTCGATGGCTCAGGATACCCCAGAAAAATCGAGGGAAAGGACATTCACGAATATTCCCGAATTATTACCTTGATTGACTCTTTTGATGCCTGGACTTCAGACCGCCCGCATCGACGCTTAAACTCAATTGACCAAACACTTGAATTTATCGAGAGTGATGAAGGCAAAGTTTTTGATCCTAAAATAGTAGAGGCGTTTTTAGACGTTTTTGAATAAAATTAACTTTTTAAAACCTTCAACGGTTTAAGCAGCTGTAAACCAGTGACATGTAAATGGCTGAAGAATCCTTTCAAGAAAAAACAGAGGACGCGACACCGCGGCGCCTTCAGGAAGCGCGCAAAGACGGGAATGTGGCTAAAAGCGCGGAATTCAATTCCGTTTTTATTCTGCTTTTTGGTTTAATGACCCTTTCTTTTCTTGGCAGCCATATTTTCCAGCAGCTGATCTCCGGGTTTACAATCTTCTATCGTAACATCGCAAATATGGAGATTACTTATGGCAGTATTCATTACTATTTCAGACTCGGCATTAAATCATTTCTCGGATTGATAGCGCCATTGCTGGGGATATTGGCTTTGACGGGAATTGTCGTGAATTTGGTTCAGGTTGGGTTTTTGTTTACCTTGAAACCGCTGAAGCCAAACTTCAAAAAATTAAACCCATTGAGCGGGTTTAAGAAATTCGTCTCTCCTAAATCTTTCGTTGAGCTTTTAAAGGGGATACTGAAACTTTTAATTGTCGGCCTAATCGCCTACTGGACAATCATATCCCAGAAAGAGAGTTATCTTGCTTTGATTTATAGGGACATCAGGGAGATCGCTTTGTTTATTGCATCGATTGTTTTTCAAGTAGGCATCAGGACCGTTGGTGCTTTGGTTGTACTCGCGCTTCTAGATTTATTTTACCAAAGGTGGCAGTACAAAAAAGACATGCGCATGACCAAAGAACAAGTAAAGGAAGAACATAAGCAGGCTGAGGGTGATCCGCTGGTGAAGAGCCAGATTAAGAGCTTGCAGCAGAGCAGATCCCGCGAGCGAATGATGACGGCCGTGGCCGAAGCAGATGTTGTCATCACCAACCCGACGGAATTAGCCGTGGCGCTTAAATACAATATAGAAGAGATGACAGCGCCGATGATTTTGGCTAAGGGAACCCGCCACCTGGCTAAAAGAATCAAGGAGGTTGCTCAGAAACACGACATTCAAATTGTGGAAAACAAACCTTTGGCGCAATCGCTTTATAAAATTGGTGAAGTCGGTAAGGAAATCCCTTATGAGCTTTTTCAGGCCGTTGCGGAAATATTTGCTTATGTTTTTCAAATGAAAAATAAGAATTGAGAAATTCGATAGAGAGAAGCGAGGAATACCTGAATCGCTTCTCGTTTTTCGTTTTCGACGGAGATCAATATCATGCTGAGACTGTATCTCTGAACTTACGTCAATAACGAAATAATGTAAATGTTTGGAGACTTTATTGTCTGAAGAAAAACCACAACCTCGATTTTCATCATTAATTAAGTCAGTTCAAGACCGGACCGATATCATGCTGGCGATTGCGGTGGTGGCGATTATCATGTTTATGATTATCCCGCTACCCAGCTTTATGCTGGATTTTCTTCTGGCGGTTAACATCGCTGCCTCGTTGATGATTCTTTTGGTGCCCATGTATGCAATCAAGCCCCTCGAGTTTTCGGTCTTTCCGGGCGTTCTTTTATTGGTCACCCTATTTCGCCTTTCTCTGAACGTAGCCTCCACCCGCTTAATTTTAGGAGAAGGATACGCCGGTGAAGTCATCGCGGCATTCGGAGGATTCATCGTTGGCGGAAATTACGTTGTCGGGGTGGTCATTTTTATCATTTTGGTTGTCATCAACTTTGTGGTGATCACCAAAGGCTCCGGCAGAATTGCCGAAGTCGCTGCCAGATTTACTCTGGACGCCATGCCCGGAAAACAGATGGCTATTGACGCGGATTTGAACACCGGCATCATCGATGAAAAAGAAGCTCGCGAGCGCAGAGCTGAGATAAGAAAGGAAGCGGATTTTTACGGCGCCATGGATGGTGCCAGTAAATTCGTCCGCGGCGACGCGATGGCTGGAATACTCATTACAGTAATCAACATCATCGGCGGATTGATTATCGGTATGGTGCAATTAAACATGAGTGCCACAGAGGCGCTTACAACTTACACGATTCTGACGGTTGGCGACGGCCTTGTTTCACAGATTCCCGCTTTGCTGATCTCGACTTCCGCGGGCATGATCGTTACAAGGTCAACCTCAGAGGAGAATCTGGCCAAAACTTTGTCCAGTCAACTTTTTTCAAAACCACGAGCAAGTTACCTCACCGGCGGTGTGTTGATTACAATGGGGATAATCCCGGGACTGCCAGCCCTGCCCTTTTTGATTTTGGGAGGAGTAATCGCGGGCATTGGCTACGTTTCCGAAAGTATTATTTCCGAAACATCCAAAGAAGAAAGTGTGGAAGAAGAGCCGCCGCCCGAACCTTCGCAAAAGGAAGTTATCGAAAGCTATCTTCACGTCGATCCACTCGAAATTGAAATCGGTTACAGTCTGATTCCGATGATCGACGTGAATCAGGGCGGTGATTTGCTCGACAGCATAACTATGATCCGCAAACAGATTGCTCAGGAGCTTGGCATCGTCGTTCCGGCGATTCGCATCCGGGACAACGTTCAGCTGCAGGCCAGCGAATATGTCATCAAAATCAAAGGCAACGAGATCGCATCCGGCGAAGTGATGACCGGATACTATCTGGCTTTGACACCTGATGGCGAAGACGAAGCTTTGGAAGGTATTAAGACCCTTGACCCGACCTACAAAATGCCGGCATATTGGCTCAATCAAGAACAAAAAGAGAAGGCGGAATTAAAAGGTTACGCAGTGGTCGATGCATCCGCCGTTGTCTCCACTCATTTAATGGAAGTCATAAAGCGGAATGCTTATAAGATTCTCGACCGCCAGGCCGTCCAAAATCTTCTCGATAAGTTCAAGGAAGAACATTCAGCCGTGGTCGAAGAGCTGGTGCCAAATCTTGTGACCGTGGGAACGATTCAAAATGTTTTGCGGAACTTGCTTAAAGAGAATATTCCAATCAGGGACTTATCCACGATACTGGAAGAACTAGCCGATCGCGTCCCGTTGACAAAGGACCCTGAGCTGTTAACCGAGTACGTGCGAGTTGCGATTTCCGAGTCTATCACGAATTTATATAAGAACGAGCAAAGTGAAATTCACGCCATGACTTTAGACGCCCGGCTGGAAGAATTTCTTTTGAAGCAAACTGCGGGAGGCAAGCAACCCGGAGCCAACCTTGGCCTTTCACCCGATTCCATGAATGAACTCTATCAACAGGCCAATGACAAAAAACAGGAACTACTTCTCTCGGGTAGTAAACCGCTTCTCATAACCGGGCCAATCGTAAGACGGTTTGTCAAGAAATTTTTCGAGCCGGTGATTCCGGAATTGCACGTTTTATCCATTTCCGAATTATTACCGAATATTGTTGTTAACACGATGGGCAGCATAGGACTATTGAGCTATGATTAAGAAATTTACAGCACCAACAGTTAAAGAAGCCATTCAATTGGCTAAAGAGAATTTTGGTAACAACGCAATTATTTTGCAGACAAAAAAGTCAGAACAGGAATCGGGCGAGCCCGACATGTTTGAATTGACCGCCATGTCAGAAAATAACTCGCTCTCTGTTCCGGGAAAGCC
This sequence comes from Caldithrix sp., assembly GCA_004356825.1. Lineage (GTDB taxonomy): Bacteria > Zhuqueibacterota > Zhuqueibacteria > Oceanimicrobiales > Oceanimicrobiaceae > Oceanimicrobium. The sequence continues at coordinate 27,990 of SMXC01000092.1, read as the reverse complement.
TGCGGAACGAAAGTCGGCAAAATTATTTTATACGCCGGCAGATTTGAAACCGCCGCAAAAAAACAGCCCGGCTAAGTCTGAAACCGAGCTGGTAGCGGAGTTAAACCAGCTGAAAGAAACCATCAAAGATATGTCGCATTACATCCGCTATTCAAAGATGTTAATCCTGCCGGACACGCTGCGTTTTTTAGTTGAAGAAAAGGGCGTTGATGAAGATCTGGCTTCGGAATTGGTTCACAAAGTATCTCAAAAGCTGGATAAATCAGAGGCAAATGATCAGTTGAGAATTAAGCAGAAATTGCAGGCCGAAATTAGCACCTATTTCAATACTCACGACAGCACGGTACTGCCGCCCAACAAGCCAAAGCTGATCTGTCTGGTTGGCCCCACCGGCGTGGGCAAAACCACCTCAATTATTAAGTTAGCCACGAACCCCGATTACTTCGGCCAGCAGAAAGTCGGGCTGATTACGATCGACACCTATCGCGTCGCGGCCGCGGCCCAGTTAAAAACATTCGCAGCATTGGCCAGGCTGCCTCTAGAAATTGTTTATGAGCCTGCAGAGTTCAAACAAGCCGTTGATAAATTTAAAAATCAACAAGTCATTCTAGTTGACACAGCAGGGAGAAGCCCGTTAAATTCAGGTCATTTTGAGGACCTAAAACGCTTTTTGAACCTTGAAACATTCGATGAAATTCATCTTGTTTTGTCCGCTTCCATGCGACCGGATATTCTGGTGGATTCGGCGAAATGTTTTTCTACCCTTCCAGTCAACCGGTTGATAATTTCCAAAATCGATGAAACCACCCGGTTAGGTAATATTCTGAATGTCGGCAAAAAAATTGACCTGCCAATTTCATTTTTCACTAATGGACAAAGAGTTCCTGACGATATATTTTTAGCGGACAAAAATCAAATTGCTAATATGATTATAAATTAATGATAACCCAAATCGTCATAAAATTTAGTCTCTTTGTCTCCATCATTGGAACTCTTTATTGCCTGGTCACAGGCGTTTCGTTTTCTGAGAGCATGATGCGTGGGCTTTTTGTATTTGCAGGCTTTTATTTAATCTTAATCGTGTTTTTTGTAGGAGTGAGATTTATATTGACTCCAACCCCGAAGAAAGCGGTTAAGGCGAAAGCAGTTGAGCAGCCGGAAAAAGTAGCAGAGGAAGTCGAGGGTGAATAACGAAGATCTAGTTAAAGAGTATTTAAAATCTAAAAACCCGAAACTCCGTGAGCAGGTGATTGTCGGATTCATGCCGATTGTGAGATATGTAATCGGTCGCATGAATCTCGCTGTTCGAAATAAAACCGAATTGGAAGACATTCACAGTTCCGGAATCATCGGCTTGATCCGCGCTTTGGAAGACTTCGACATTAACAAAAACGCCAGTTTTAAAACCTATGCCACCTGGCGGGTTCGGGGTTACATTCTGGATTATCTCAGAAAAATTGATATTGTCAGCCGGTCTGACCGTGCGAAATTGAAAGAGATTGAGCGTTCTATTTCAAGATTGGCCTTTGAGCTGAACCGGGAACCGACCAATATCGAAATTGCCAATGATATCGGCATGGACCTGAAAGAGTGTCATCGGGTCTTGGAGATGGCACAAATGAATTTCAGCATTTCTCTCGATCAACCTCATGATGTGGATGGTGAAGAGGTCCGGCTTAGTGAAGCAATCCCCGACAATCACGCCGTGGGCCCCTTTGAGCAATTGAGCAGAAAAAATACACTCGATTCGGTAAAAAATGCTATTCGCAAACTGCCTGAGCGGCAAAGACTGATTGTTCTCATGTATTACAACGATGAAATGACACTCCTGGAAATTGGCAAAGTGCTGAATTTATCCGAGTCAAGAATCAGCCGTCTTTTAGGAAAGGCCATTTTTACTATCCGGAATGAACTTCGGAGGCTGGCTATCCTCGAACCAAGTACTTAAAGAAAGGTAATTGTCATGGATGACTACGGTGTATCTTTAGGGGTACCCACTGCTGCAAATGTGAATTCGGCCGGAGAAAGGCAGCTGCCTGACCAGCAAAAAAAACAGAAGAAGAAAAAACCGGATGAGAAGCATTCTGCGGATTCGCCCGACATGGCTATCATTTCAGGACAGACTCTAAAACCCAAAAATACCAAAGAAGCCAAGGACCGTGAGCCCTTGGGAAAAGGCAATTTTATCGACATTCAAGTCTAACCAGGATAGATCCAGTGACATTTATTAATCATTTAAAATCTCGTTCCAAAACTCATACGACATCTCCTCGTTCCGAAGCAGGCCCTTCGGCACGCAATTTAGTTAGAAACTATGTTTCGGTCCGGGCAGCGCTGATCGTAAGCATGCTCTCTTTTACGCCGACCGCTCAAAGCACAGACCTGATAGACATTCGTACCGGATTTCACAGAACCTACTCCAGGGTCGTCATTCAATTCGACTCCGATGTGAAATTTCAGGTTATAAAAGACTTTGAAAATGGCTCGATTATTATTGATGTGCTTAACGTAAACGCGGTTCGAAATTTTGGTAAGGTTAACCTGGATCAAAAAGAACTTTATTTAAAACAGGTAAGTTTTAAGCGATCGCCAAATCTTCTTTCAATCACGACGATTTTGAAGATGTCTAATCTACGGGTCGACCACTATTACTTAAACTGGCCGTTTCGAATTGTACTGGACATTTATCCATCTTCTATTTTGAGCGAAAAACCCGAAATAAGTGAGAAGACTTTGCAATCGGAACCGCAGCCGGATGAGCAAATGCTTATCGCAGCTGCACCTCAAATCGATTCTCTGCAATCAGTTGCATCCGATTCGGTTGCATCCGACTCGGTTGAGTCATCTGAAGTTGACTCCCTCACACTCTCTAGCGCGAGGATTGATTCACTGGCGGGAGAGATCGTAGCGAATTATGACAGCACAACAACGTTGCTTAGAGAATCAATCATTCCTCTCCAAAGCTCGTTGAAGTCAGTGAAGTCTGAGCTGCAAAAAATAGCAAAAAAACGAAACGCCGAGTGGAATCAACTGATGAGCAAGTACACATTGGCTTCCTTGCTGGTCGCCGCGTTTGTCCTGATTGATTTGATTTGGGTGGCTCTTTATTTCGTGAGGCGGTCCAAAAAACGCAAACACGCTGTACAAACCAGAGAGAGTGTGGCCAAAAAACAGCCTGTCGAAAAACAAACAAACCGTGAGTTTGTCGAAATCTTAAAATCCACATTAGAATCAAATGAAATTGAAGAAATCAGGATAGAGCCCGAGGTCATTCGAAAAAATGACTTTTTTGCAAACACGCAGCGCGCGTTCGAACCCAGGATTCGATCCTTTTCGGAACCGATAAATGCTCGAAAGGAGGCGTCTCTCTCTCCGCCGGAATTGGCAGAGGTCGCCCGCGACTTAGGGTCAATTCTGCCATCCTCCCGAGTCGCAAAAGAAGTGACCAGAGAAGAGTTGATCGGCAGAGACGGTGTCGAGTTTTTGAAAAATTTGCAGAGGCAGTCTTTAAACTAGGCAAACGATTCCATCACTTGGAGCGGTGGAATCCGGTGGGTATAGGTAAATAGCCCGAAAGCAATTGACTCATGGAATTTTTTGTCCTCTCCCAAACTCCCGCCCGGGAATTGCAATTTAATGTGAAACTCTGCTGCGCCTATGCTTGCGGCCGGACGTTCCCACTCAGAGCATGGGAACGAGGTGAAAAAATCGGGATTCGCAACGACTATTGTCACCCGTAATATTTCCTTGTACTTGGTAAAAAGTAACAGTTACCAGCGGAACAACTCGCTTCGTATTTTTCACTTAATCCCTTAATAAATAACAACTGAAATCGATGATTTGAGCATGGCATGCATGTTGCTTTAGCCAGGTAGATTTGGGGTCACTTAATCACAAGGAAAATTGATGTTAAACAGATTAGCTATGGCTGGCCATGCCATGACAATGCAAATGGCAAAAATGGAAACCATAACCAATAACCTGGCAAATATCAGTACCAAGGGATTCAAACGCGAAGAGCTGTTCGTCAGAGAGCTGAAGAAAACGGTCAGCGAGCTTGATGGATCGGGTTTTTCCGAAGAGACTTCGGTCCCGTATGTCGGGGCTCGAATCGACTTTTCCCAAGGTCCGCTGGAAGGTACCAATCGTCCCCTCGATGTGGCAATTTCCGGGAGCGGACTCTTTTCCGTTGAAACGCCGGACGGCGAAGCCTACACTCGTGACGGTCGTTTTACGCTTAATCAGGAAGGCATTTTGGTTACTTCTGATGGCCATCCGGTTTTGGGAGAGGGAGGCCCGATTGAAATTAATGTGCAAGAAAATTTCGCTACCGATATTGTGATAAACGGATCCGGAGAAATTCTCCTTGATGGCAACATCATCGATAAATTTAAAACCGTATCGACCGAAAATCCGGCGGATTTTTACAAAATAGGCTCAAACTTGTTTCAATTAAAGCCAGGCGTTGAAGCATCCGCTTTGGAGACTGTTGAGGTGAAGCAGGGCTTTTTGGAAAGCTCCAATGTCGATTCGATTACCGAAATGGTCACAATGATCGACTTGATGCACCAATATGAAATGGCTCAAAAAATGATCAAGTCGCAGGACGCCATTTTGGGAAAAGCGGCCAACGAAATAGGACGGGTGGGTTAAGCATCTTAGCTCCTCGCACCAGGCTAAGCTCTGCTGCGCAATGTTATACGAAACAGAGCTTAGCATCCATAAACATTTTCCAAGCAGGAGCTTGGGAATGAGAATTTAGAATTCTGAAATCAGGAGAATGTCCGATGATTAGAGCTTTAAGAACTGCTTCATTAGGAATGTTTGCTCAAAGCTTAAAACTTGATAACATCGCTAATAATTTAGCGAACATCAGCACCACGGGTTTCAAAAAAAGCTCCATTGAATTTCAGGATCTCTTTTATCAAACCCTTCGTCCGGCGGGCGTAACCGACCAATTGAATACCCAGCTGCCAACTGAACTGCAAATTGGTCACGGTAACCGTCCAATTGGCACGGTAAAGAATTTCATGCAAGGCAATGTCGCTCGCACTGACAATCCTTTAGATATCGCTTTGGAAGGCGATGGCTTCTTCCAAATTCAGAAGCCCGACGGGACGTTAACTTACACCCGGGACGGCAACTTTCGACTGTCTTCAGACGGACAGCTTGTCAATGCGGTAGGGTTAGTCCTGGAACCTGGCATCGTAGTGCCTCCAGAAGCCCTGCAAATTAACATTGGTATTGATGGTACCGTTTCGGCCATCATCAGCGGCGCTACCGAACCCGAGGAACTTGGACAAATTGAACTGGCAAAGTTTATAAATGCAGGCGGCCTGAAGAATATCGGTGGTAATCTTTTTGTCGCGACCGCAGCTTCAGGAGACCCTATCTTAGGAAACCCGGGCGGAGAAGGATTTGGCCAACTTCTTCAAGGTTATTTGGAAGAATCAAATGTGGACGTCGTTAAAGAGATGGTCGATATGATCGTCACTCAGCGCGCTTTCGAGACCAACAGCAAGGCCATCCGAACCGCCGAGCAGATGATGGAAGTCGCCAGTAACTTGAAACGGTAAAGTTTTGTTATGAAGCAACTAAAACTACTTTTAATTATAACACTGTTGGCGCTGCCATTTGATGCAGTTCAGAGCCAGACGCAGACCACAGAGCAGCTCAGAGCAACCATCAAAAAGTACATCTTGAGCCAATTACAATTGTCCAAAGACGAACTGCTTTTAGAGTTCCCTAATCTCGAAAAACAGAGTCTCAAAAAAATCGTTTTTGACAAAATCAAAGTCTTACCGTCGCACAAACCGGTTCACAAGGGTCTTCAGCTCATCAAGTGTGGATTTTTTCGAAACGGGCAGCACCTCAAAACTTTAAACGTGAACACTCGAATTAGAACCTTTGAGAAGGTCGTAGTAAGTAAAAACAGGTTAGGGCGATTTGCCGTGGTAAGTCCGGCAGACCTGAAATTAGCAAGACTTGAAACAACGAATTTTACCAAGAAAACTTTTTCTATATTGAAAGAGTTGAGCGGATTGAGAACCACGAGGGTTATTCAAGCGGGCGATGTAATTACTGAGAATCTGGTCGAAACACTGCCGGTGATTGCGAGAGGCAGTGGAGTCGAAATTCATTTTAAACGGGGCTTGCTTGAAATTACCACACCCGGCATCGCCCGCCAGGATGGTAGAATTGGTGATGAAATCCGGGTCAAGTGTGTTGAAAGCAAAAAGAGTTACATGGCAAAAGTTATTGATGCAAAAACGGTTTTAGTTAATCTTTAAAAGGACTATCATGAAAAGAATTACGGGAATAATTGTTGTTTTTTTGTTCAGCTTTTTGGCGCAAAATGGATTTACTCAGTCTTTTAATAAATATAAAAACAGTTCGCTTTACACGGATATCAAAGCCCACGGAATCGGTGATATCGTGACTATTCTGATCATTGAATCGACCACCGGTTCTCAGCAGTCGAATCTCAACACTTCAGGCAAATCTTCATTAAAAGCTGACGGTAGTTTGACCGGCAATCTCACCAGTATTTTACCTTTGATAGGCGCGTCTACCAGCTTCGCGACCAACCTGAGCAATCAAGCTGGCACAGCTCAAAAAGACGGACTCATCGGAAAATTGACAGCAGTCGTAACGGAAATTTTACCAAACGGCAATCTAAGATTACAAGGCCGTCGCCGTCTGGAAGTAAACGGCGAGTCTTACTTGTTAGATGTAAAAGGACTGGTGCGCCCCAAAGATATCGCTTCTAATAACATAGTTTTTTCTTATAACCTGGCCAATGTAGAAATCGCTTATAAAAAAGATGGTTTGCTAAGAAGTCGGCCGGGCATGATAGCCCGCTGGTCGACCTGGATCATGGTGATGGGACTCGGTGCGGCTGCGGTTTTTGGCATTTCGGCGACCAATTAAAATTTATTCAATGCCATCGTTTTAAGCGATTGCATTGTTTGCCTCAAACAAAAGGCTTAAGTAATGAAAGTTAATTATTTATTTTTACTTATACTTTCTCTGCAGTTTGCTGATCTTTTTGGGCAAGCCCGCATCAAAGACATTGCCTCTTTTCAAGGTATGCACGGCCAGCATTTAATCGGGTACGGCCTGGTAATCGGACTTGACGGTTCAGGCGACCGCAGCAGTGGTTCCAGCGGCGCGATTTTTACCGTGCAGTCGGTGGCCAATATGCTGGAGAAATTCGGCATTACCGTATCGGCAGATAGACTCCGGGTTCGCAACGTGGCCGCAGTCATAGTGACCGCCAACCTGACCGCCTTTGCAAATATTGGCACCAAGCTCGATGTCACAGTCTCTTCATTAGGCGACGCCAAAAGTCTCGAAGGCGGCGTGCTTCTAACAACCCCTTTGTTGAATACAGCTGGAGAGCTTTACGCCATGGCGCAGGGACCGCTTTCAATCGGCGGCTTTAACATCGAAACCGGCGACGGAGAGAAGATACGCCAGAACTATACCCTGGTCGGGCGGGTTCCCAATGGCGCTATTGTGCAAAAGGCCACGCAATCTATTTTTGATGTAGAAACGCCTTTAGGAATTATGCTGCAAAGCCCGGACTTTACGACTTCCGCCCGGGTTGCCAAAGCTATTAATTCGCGGTTTGCATCAAATATTGCAACCCCGGTCAATGCAGCAACGATTTATGTCAAATGGCCGCGACGTGTGAAAAATTCCGGAGACCTGGTGAAGTTTATGTCGCAGATCGAAATCTTGACTGTTGTGCAGGATCGAGTCGCGAAGGTTGTTATGAACGAACGCACGGGAACCATTGTTGCCGGCGGTAATGTGCAGATTTCGGAAATCATGGTTTCGCACGGCAACCTGACCATCCACACGAGACGGACACCGATAATTTCGCAGCCGTCGCCGTTTGCCCGGCGCGGAAGAACCGTGGTTGAAGGAATTACTTCGACGACGGTGCAAATTGATAAAGCAAATACAATCGTGATTAAGAACACCGTGACGGTCAGCGACATCGCTTCTGCTTTAAACCAGCTTGGCGTAAAGCCGCGGGACATTATCGCAATTTTCCAAGCGATAAAAGAGGCCGGGGCATTGCAAGCAGAATTAGTGGTGATGTAACCGCCCTATAATATCCCCTCGAGGGGGGACTGGGGGGGTGTTAGCGAGTTCGGGTCTTATCGTGTTTAAGGATTTATTTTCCCTAACTGATAATTCAGGATATTAGCACCTGAACACAAAAAAAACGGGAACACTTCAATTTTTTTGAAAATCATGAGCACAGAATTTTCAAACTCAATTTCAAACAACCCGGCAAGTGTTAGGTCGGATTACGTCGATCTGGCGCAAAAGAAAGCGATTAACCCGAAGTTCGAAAAACTCAAAAAAGCAGCCCAGAGTTTCGAAGCTATTTTCATTACCCAGATTTTGAGCAACATGCGACGCAGCATTAATTCCGGTTTGTTTGGCAAAGGAATATCGAGCGATATCTACCACAGCATGTTCGATGAAAACATTGCTGAGGCGATTGCGAGCAAGAATGGCTTCGGTTTGTCCGATATTATAATCAAAAGCCTGTATAAGGACAGCGCACAGGAAGAATCGGCATCGGGAAAAACACTTGCTGACTATTGGCTGCGTCCAATCCGACGAATTTCAACTCAGAAAATTGACCGCAATTGGGACCGTTCGATTATTACCAAAGCAGCCGATAAATTTGGCGTCGATGCAAAACTGGTCGAGGCAATCATAAAAGTAGAATCCAATTATAATGCAAAAGCGGTATCAAAAAAAGGCGCGGTTGGCTTGATGCAACTCATGAAAAGTACAGCAGAAAAAATGGGCGTTAAGAACAGGTATAATCCGGAACAGAATATTTTTGGCGGCGTCAATTATTTGAAAACGCAGTTGGAGCACTTTGGTGGCAGTTTGGAGCTGGCATTAAGCGCTTACAACGCCGGTACGGCAGCGGTTGAAAAATACAATGCTATTCCGCCTTATAAAGAAACGCAGGATTATGTGAAGAAAGTTTTAAAAGCTTACCGGGAAATGTAGTTTATGGATGCAATTGTAGAAGATTTAATTTCGATTATTGCCAGCGAAATAGAAGCTTTTGAGCAGTTATTAAAAACGCTTCATGCGAAACAAAGAGCTATAGTTGAGGGCCAAATCGAACGATTAAATAAGTATGTGCAAACTGAAAATAAACTCGCGCATAAATCCAAATCGATTGAAGCCGAGAGGTTGGAAAAAACAAAGGAGTTGGCAAAAAATCTTTCACTCGATGATCTGAATCCGCGGTTGAGTCAAATCATCGAGGGAGTCGAAGGGAAATATGCCCAGCGGCTTGAGGAGCAGCGTGATTTATTGACGTCGCTCGTTGAAAAAATTCGAACGCTGAATAAAAGCAACCAGTTTCTTTTGAACCACTCGTTGAAATTTATTGAACAGAGCATAAAAATACTTTTGGGTGGAAATGATAAGGCTTCCATTTATCAAAAGGATGGTAAGCTGCAAGCGAAGGTTGGTAAATTCAAAGTGCTGGATCACTCGATCTAAAAGTGTTCAAGTGTTAGAGCGTTCAAGTCCAGATAACAAAAGAAAATTATTTAACACTTAAACACGCTAACACTCAAAATCAGACTTTTGATTCTTTGAAAAGCGTTTAATTAATTGAACACTATTTAGGAATCATAAACTGGGTTAAAACATGCCTAACATATCAAGAATACTTGGAATCGCACGACGGGCGCTGCAAGCGCATCAAAGCGCCATGAATGTGGCGAGTAATAATATCGCCAACGTCAATACGGAAGGGTACTCCCGCCGGCGTATCGAACTTTCAGCCGGCAGATCAATCGCCACGCCCCAAGGGGTTTTGGGATCCGGTGTGAACATTCAAGGCATCGAGCGTATCCGCAGCAGTTTTATCGACCAGCAGCTCTTGAATGAGCGTCCCAATTTTTACCAGTATGAATTTAAAAGCACCGCCTTAAATTTTATCGAAGATATTTTCGGAGAGCCGTCGGATTTCGGTCTCACCAGAAATATGGAGGATTTCTTTGATTCATTTCATGACCTGGCAAACGATCCGGAAAGCGCCACCGCCCGGATTTTGGTTCGCGAAAAAGCAGTGAATTTAAAAAACGGTTTTAAACGAATTAACCGACAATTGACGGATTACCGGCAGCAACTGAACACTGAGCTGGGGCAAAAGGTCAAGGAAGTCAATCGTCTGACGACCCAGATTGCTAACTTGAACGAAAAAATTGTTAATAAAGAAGTAGGCGGCGACAGCGCGAACGACTTGCGCGATAAACGTTCCTTGCTTCTTGATAAGCTTTCGAAATTGGTGGATGTAAAAACAATTGAAAATGCCAGTGGCGGCATCAATGTAATTGTCGGCGGCAGACATTTGGTCGTGGATACCCAAGCGCAGGAATTGGCTTTGAGTGTAGAATCTGCAACAGCGATCGGACCGAAAGTGGTGTTTAAAAATGGCGGACAGGTCGCGGGTATTACTAACGGTTCCATTAAGGGAATTTTAGATATCCGAGACACTCAGGTTGCTGATTATCTGGATCAATTGGATAAGTTGGCGGTGAATATAGCGCAGAAAATCAACACTATTCACTCGACCGGTTACAACCTCGATGGTATCACCGGAACGGATTTATTTGACGCCAATGTAACCGGTGCGGCAGATTTCGAACTCAATCCGGCAATTATAGCCGATGCAAATCTCATCGCTGCTTCGGATGCTCTGAATGAACCCGGAAATAACAACATCGCGCTCTCGCTTGCGAATTTGCAAGGTAGTTTGGTTATGAACGACGGTGATTTTACCTTCAGTGATTTTTACAATTCACTGATTTCGTCTATCGGAAGTCAGGCGCAGGGGTCGAACTTCTTTCGGGATAGTTTTGCCATTACTGTTGAAAAACTTGAGTATAACCGGGAGTCAGTTTCCGGTGTCTCTTTGGATGAAGAGATGGTCAATTTAATTGAAGCGCAGCAGGCATTTACAGCAGCCGCCCGGATCGTGACCACAGTTGATGAGATGATGCAAACGATTTTGAATATGGTGTGAGCCCTTCGGCAAGCTCAGGATAAACTCCGTCAAACCACTCACTCATTCCAAAACTCAACGTTGGAATGGAATCGGGAATGAAAGATGGAAAGGTGAGTCCAATAAGTTATAAACTATGCGAATAACCAACAACATGATCGCCAAGAATCTGCTTTCGACGGTTCAGAGGAACCTGCAGATGGCCAATAAGGCGCGGCTCAACATCGCGACAACAAAGAAAGTGCGAAGGCCTTCCGATGATCCGGGCGGAACTTTTCAAATTCAACAATTTAAAGTTCTGATCAGCCGGAACGATCGGTATTTAAAAAATATTACCCAAATCAGAGGGTTTACCACAAATTCCGAAGCCGCCCTGCAGGGGATTAGCGACGACCTTGAAACGGCTAAAAGCATTGCAATTCAGGGAGGTTCCGGAACAGCAAGCGCCGAGGCGAGGCAGAGTTTGGCTAAAAATATCGACCAACTCATTGACAATATAATCGATCAAGGCAACTCGAGGTTCAAAGGTCGGTTTATTTTTGGCGGCACGCAGACGACCGGAACAAAGCCGTTTACCAGATCCGGCGACGTCGTCACTTATAACGGCAACGATGCGGACATCAAAAGTACTATCGGCTTTGACACCCAGGTGACATATAACAAGTCCGGCAACGATGTTTTTGCGCCGACAGGCGGCGTTGACATTTTTAGCGAACTGATTGCTTTGAAACAGGGGCTGGAGAGCAACGACACCGACGCTATTCAAAATGCTATTGATAAATTGGACGGTGCGCTTACTCAAGTGACTTCTTTGTCGGCGGAATTTGGGGTTATCCAAAATAGGCTGACTTTGACCGAACAACTCATTGAAACCAAGAATATCAATCTCGCGGATTTCTTATCCCAAATCCAAGACACAGATATTCTTGAAGAAATCGTGAACTTGCAAATCCTTGAAAATGCAATGGCCACTACTCTGAGGACGATGGCGAACGTAATCCAAACCAGCTTAGTTGATTTCGTTAGTTAGCGTACCAAACATAATCCGACGGCGTCACGCTGAGGATTCTGAGTGCATGCTTTTCATAAAAAACACTCGGCCAGGCATGTCCTGAGCTTGTCGAATGGACACCGTCGCTCTATTTTAGAACCGTTTTATTTTTAAAGAAAACATTTAGGAGAAAGTGAATCATGGAATCCAATCAATCACAACCTGAAAATGTTGAGCTACTGGAAGGCAGCCAATTGTTGCAACAAAGCAATTTCAAAGCAGCTCAGGAAAGCTATAAACAAACCCTGGAACGAGAGCCTGAAAATCTCGAAGCGATTTATGGCCTGGGCATCATCTACCAGTATGAAGAAAAGTATGAAGAAGCCAAAAGATACTTTGAACGCGCATTAAATTTTTACGGTGAAAACGGCGCCATTTTGAACAGTTTCGGCGTTGTCGCCGCAAATTTAGGTGACCACGAGTCAGCCAGGGACTCCTTCGAAAAAGCCGTCAAAATTGACCCGTCCTTTTTAGACGCACAAAAAAATCTCGCGGAGATTTATATTACTACCAAAGAGTATGAAAAAGGAATTGAGGCCTATCAAGAAATTTTAAAACACCATCATGATGATATCGAGTCTCTTTTGAACGTCGGGCGGCTTTATTACGAGATTGGGGACGTTGATTCGACTCGTTTTATTTTAGAGAAAGTTCTTGAAATCGATTCTGAAAATAAGTTTGCCAAGAATTCTTTAAAAAAATTGGCTGATGAAGAAGTAGTTCAGGCGTAAAAATAGAAACCCGGAAATGTCTTTGCGAATCTTCCTCATTCCTAAGCTCCTGCCTGGGAATGTCAATGATATGCGAAGTTCTGCTTCGCCCCTGCTCGAGCTTTGTGAAACAGGAGTTTCACTTCTAATTGGGTTGCAAAGCAGAGCTTGGCACCAGATGAGATAATTAAACCCTCAAAAAACCATGTCTTCCAGGAAGAGACCATATTCACAAAAAGATAAAGACCAAATAATTCGCCTGTTCAAATCTAACAGGACTGACCAAGCTCTCACCGAGCTACTCGCTTTGCTTGACGTCCACCCCGACGACCATGAACTCCACTACCTAACCGGCATGATCCAGGGGTCGCAGTACCGCTACGCTGAGGCAGTCAATAGTTTTGAAGAGACCTTACGGCTCAATCCGAAACATGGCGAATCCCATTTTGAGTTGGGACTTATTCACATAGCATTCTGCCGCTTTAATAAGGCGCTTGCCTGTTTTCAAAAAGTACGAAAGTCAAATTATAACCGCAAAGAAACGAATACTTATCTGCAAAAAATTAAAAAAGTTGCAAAACCCAGGGACGTGACCCTTTCCACCTGTCTCATTGTTAAGAATGAAGAAAAACATTTGGCAACTTGCCTTAAAAGCGTGCAGGCAATTTCTGACGAAATCGTTGTGGTCGATACCGGTTCAGAAGACAGAACTGTTGAGATCGCCCAAGCGTTCGGCGCAAAGGTTTTTCATTATGAGTGGCAAAAAGATTTTGCCGCGGCCAGAAATTTTGCCAATGAGCAAGCGTCAAGCGATTGGATTCTGCAACTCGACGCCGATGAGGAGCTTTTCCCGGAAGATCAGGGCAAAGTGCGGGAGTTCGTCCACCAGGACACATGTAACGGCGCTTATCTGGCTCTCCACAACCGGGTTTCTTCAACGTTTGGTGAAAACAAGCCTTCGGTGCATTACCTGGTGCGGCTCTACCGAAACAACCGGGACTCTTATTTTATTAACCCGATTCACGAAGTGCTGCAAATATCCGGAGACGTTTTACCGGTGGATATCAATATTTTGCACCACGGCTACAACCTCGATCAGAATTACCTGGACAAAAAGAAAAAGCGAAATGCTGAAATCTTATACAAACGTCTGGAGGAAAATCCCGACAGTGTGACGACGCTTTTTTATCTTTGTATGATGCACCTCGGCAAAAAGGAATTTGATCTGGCGGAGTCGTTTGCAAAGCAGTCTCTCGAGAAAATTAGCGCTGATAATGTCGGGAAACAGCACCTCTATTTGATGCTTTTAAATAACCTCGCTCTCATTTCTGTTGAAAAGCAGGATTACGATTCTGCGAAACAATATTGTCTGGACGCAATCAAAATAAATGAAAACTATCTTGACCCGTACTATTTTCTCGGCATAGCCTATTTTCAAAAACAAGAGCCGGAGCTGGCAGAAGAAACTTTTCAGAATTACTTGAAGAAGCACAAAGAAATTTCAAGTAAGCCGGTTTTTAACCTCTTCGCGAGTTCATCAGATACCTACTTGTACCAGGTCTATCATTTCCTGGGTAAAATTTATCGCAGAGGCAAACAGAGTTCTCAGGCAATAAGTATGCTCAGAAAGTCGGTAGAACTAAACCCAAAGTTTTGGATTGGCATGGTGGATCTTGGCTACCTTTGTGTAGACTGCAAAGATTATTTAGCGGCTGCGGATTATTTTGACCGGGCTATTAAAATCGCCAGAAAAAATCCTAAAGTGAACGAGGAAAACCCCTTGCTTTGGGCTGATTTTACAAACGCGGTTAAGGCATACACTAGAGTGTTGCAGGAGCTTAGAAATCGACAGGTTGCGTAGGGGCTATCCAAAAGAATAGAGCGACGCGTCCATCCGACAAGCTCAGGACATGCCTCGCCGAGCGTTTACGAAAGAGATGAACTCAACAGCTTCGGCGGGACGCCTTCGGGCTATATTTTCGACTTTTGGATAGCATCTACAAGGTAAGTAAAAAAACACTTATGAAAAAAGCAAAATGAAATCAAATCTTAAATCAAAAAAACCAAGCCTTTCTCTTTGCATGATCGTCAAGAATGAGGAAGAGTATTTGCAAGAATGTTTGGAAAGCGTTGAAGATGTCGTGGACGAAATAATCTTAGTTGATACCGGATCGACTGACAGGACGGTGGAAATCGCCAAACAGTTTGATGCCGAAGTTTACCACATTCCCTGGAACGACAATTTTGCAGCGGCCCGCAACGAAAGTATCAAACACGCATCCGGGGACTGGATTCTACAGTTGGATGCTGACGAACGGCTAGATCCGGAATCAAAAAAGGAACTGCGTCACTGGCTCGAAAATAATTCCAAAATGTGTATCAGCGTCCTCATCGACAGCCCGAAGGAGGAGAATAATAAGGGCCACATCAGTCGGGCGCACCGGTTGTTTCGTAACTTGCCCGGAATCCAATACTCCGGACGAATTCACGAGCAGATATCCCCGTCCGTTTCGAAGTTGAAGGGCGAAGAGGGGTTTACGAATATTAAAGTCATGCATTTGGGTTACAACAAAAGCGAAGTTGAAATGCAGGCAAAGAGCGAGCGAAATTTTCTGCTCCTGAAGCGACAATTAGCCGAGGAACCGAACAATGCCTATTACCATTTTACCCTGGCACAAAATCTCATCCTGCAGAAGGAATACCAGCAAGCTCTGACTTCATTAAACACGGCATTGAAACTCGGCGGGCTGCCAAAAGATATCCGCTGCTCAATTTACAACAACCTGACTGAGGTGCACACGAAATTGGGTAAATATGAGGAAGCCGTGCAATTTGCCGCGAAAGCGATTTCGCTTTCCAGAAACCAGACAACTTCGTATCTACTGCTTTATGAAATCTACGGTTATTTGGACAACCCTCTACGGCAAATCGACTGCCTTGAATCCGTGCTCGATATTACTGGCAAACAGAAACAATCCTACAATGAAGTTTCGCTCGAAGCGTATGTTGATGAAACGGCCATTTATATCAACTTAGGGAACCGATACCTTAAAACAAAGAAATTGGAGAAAGCCCACAATTACTTTCAAAAGGCGCTCGAGAAGGACGGAAATAATTTTCTGGCCTTAACGGGAAAAGCAAATTCCTTCCTGGAAACCGGAGATTTTCAAAAAGCTCAAGAACTTTTTGAGCGCGTACATCAACAAGCCCCCGACGATTTTGGCATCCTGGAGAAGCTTGGCTGGCTGGCAATTAAATTGCAGAATTTCCACAAAGGGATTGAAATTTACGAAAAACTCCTGACTTTTCACCCCGAAAATTTTAATATCCTGAAACGACTTGCCGCGCTGTATTCCAAAACTGGCAATTTACCGAAGAGTAAAGAACATTTGCTGCGATTAAAATCTATTTGATGAGCGAGAAGCGTTGGCGTCGTCCCTTTTCTCTCGTCGCTTCTCGTTTTTTTGGGGAGGATCCTCAATCAATTTTTGCCGTTGCGCTGTCGATGGCATTTTCAATCTCGTTCCAAATGCCGTCCAGTCTGACTTTCAGGTCACCCCATTCTAAATCACTGGCGTTTTGCATTTTTGCTAATTTTTCCTGGGCAAGATTATTTTTGGCAAAAAGCAGATCCAACTGGCGCTCGAATTCAAGCTGGTACTGCGCAGGTACCCGGTGAGCGTTTGACTTAATTTCATCTATCTGAATTTGCCATTCTTTGAGTTTGGCTTTTAGAGTTTCTTCAAATTGTGTTTTCTGATTCATACTTACTCTGGTCTTTAAGAGAAAATCTACACTGAAAACAGCGAAAATAATCCAACAAAATTCAGTTGAAAGGGGTGTCTTGTGGGGTCAGTACCTGACCATAAAATCCTGTATTACCTGATAAACGCCTTCGGGCACAAGCCTTTTAGCACGGCTTGAAAGCACAATTGCAAAAGCTAAATTACCAATAAATCCAATGTCTGATTTCCGGAATTTCAAACAAAAACCATGGCACTTGGAGACTGTCTTTTAGGGTTGTGATTTTCAGTTTAGATTTATCCCCGACCAAACTTGTCCCCGAACTCTTTATTCGGGAATATAGGGGGGACAAGCTTGGGATTTTGTTATTTGATAGATGACATTTCCGGCTTGTCCGGGTTCTCTTGACGCAAGAAGTCCCTGATTGTTTTAAAAAACGCGTCCGGCGTCTCAACAAACGGGAAGTGCCCGCAATTCTTCAGCAGCACAAATTTTGAGTTGGGAATGTTTTCATGAATCTTTTTACTGCCTGCCAGCGGATTGTTATCATGGTCGCCGTGAACGACTAAAGTCGGACAGTTAATTTTACTCAGGTCATGGTAAATATCGTAACTCGCAATATCCTTAAACAGGTTTTGCAGTTTTACGCTGGTTTCAGCAAAATCCGGCTGGAAAGTAAGCGTCAAACTATCAGCGAGGCTGCGGTCGTAAAAAGCGGCGCGGAAATGGATTCGAAATAACTTCTCATATGCGATCGACTCGCGGTTTTTAAATGCATTTGAATTTAAGATTTCCACTCGCTGCAGACTATCTTCGCGAGTGAATCTTCGCATCGTCTTCGCCATCAGCTCCGAACTTGCGGGGGTGGAGTTAAGAATCATCAGAGATTTCAGATTCTCGGGGTAAGTAATCCCATAAAACATCGCCAGCAGCCCACCCCAGGAGTGGCCCATCAAATTCATTTTCCCCAAATTAAAAGTTTTGCGAATCTCTTCGATATCATCGATAAAATGCCGCATGGTAATTGCGCTTGAATCAACATCGAGTGAAGAGCGACCGCTCACTCTCTGGTCAAAGAAAATCAACTTGTGCGTCTCAGCCAATTCAGCCATTTGCGGTAGAAAGTAGGTGTGATCCATTCCCGGTCCGCCATGTAAAATCACAATCTGCTCGCCCTCACCCATGACTTTGGTATAGAGTTGGGTACCGTTGATTTCTCGTTGGCCCTCTTCGACCAGGAAGGTCTTGTTTTTTTGGCATGAGGGACTAAAGAGTCCGGCAAAACACAAAATTGCTGCAAAAAATATTTTATTAAAATGAACTCCAGCCATTTTTCTCGTTGGTTTGTCCCCTGAAGTACGACCCTGCCTTGCATCGGCACAGTCCAAATTGACAAATCGCTTAAAGTAATTAAAATTATTCAATGAAAGCAAGTTAAACCGGTTAAATTTATTACAAGATAATTATATTTTTCTTGATTTTGCAGGAAAGCTTCCTTATATCCATAGCGATCAGAGAGTAATAAATTTGTACTATCAAAAATTTAAAAAAACGTTTTCTATATTTTGGCTGGAGGGAAAATGAGCCCGCTAATCCCCAAAAAACTGTTTTTTACAAAAGGGGTTGGTCACCACCGGAATAAACTCCAAAGCTTCGAAACAGGGCTTCGGAATTGCGGCATTGAACTTTGCAACATCGTGAATGTATCGAGTATTTTCCCTCCCGCCTGCAAAATTATTTCAAAAATCGAAGGCATTAAACTGTTGAGCCCAGGACAAATAACTTTTATGGTCATGGCAAAATCGTCTACCAACGAACCGAATCGACTTATTGCAGCATCTATTGGATTGGCCCAACCCATTGACAGGAAACAATACGGCTACATAAGTGAATATCATGGTTTCGGTGAGACACAGAAAAAAGCTTCGGACTTTGCGGAAGATTTGGCGGCCACGATGTTGGCCTCTACGCTCGGTATTGAATTAGATCCCGATAAGGCCTGGAACGAACGCAAGCAATTATATATCACTGACCAAAATCGCCAGTTTAGAACCCGCAGTATCGCCCAGTCAGCTAAAGGGCATAAAGATGGTTTGTGGACAACCGCTCTGGCCTGTGCGGTGATGTTAATCGATTAAAATATTCACCGCAGAGGTTTGCGGAGACACAGAGATATTCTAATAATTAATTTAATTCATTATACAAAATGAAGTGATCTTCGTTATTCACTCCAATATACGTCCGTGCGGCTAATAATATAAGAAATCCGTCGAAGGGAATGCGATAGCGTGGCTCTCTTAAGGTTATAAGTGCTGAAAACATAACACCAATTATTGGAAGCACTAATAATAAATCACCGCAAAAATCGAGGATGCAAAGCGAATAAGGTTTTTCGCATTAAGACAAATGTTTGAGGTGGAATAACTTCGTCTTAAATCACAATCCTTCGCACTGGCCTGTCTTTAACTATATGAAAATTGGTCACCTTGGTTACAGTCTTAGAATTATCTAAATCTATCACATCCATAACAAGTTTATATTGACCAGATTCCAGCTCACCAACGGGTATCCCTAAACTAAATGCACAGGTTTTTCCCGGCTTATTTTGCTTGTGCTGGAATTCTTTTACCTTCTTGCCATTCTGATCTATAATAGTAAAGGTAGCCAAAAATTCATTAAAGTTACTTTTTCTCTTATGAGATAAATTATAAAGTTCAGAATATACGTATAATATTTCAGAGTCAACCCCATAAATGTGTCCCACATTCGGAATAATTTCTCTGCCATTTTTGACTAAAATAGTTTGCTGATTGGTTGTCGTGATAGAAGTGGCCATTTGAATATCACTAGCCTGTAAACCTTTCTCAGTGTAATTTGGAACATGCAAATTTCTTCTAAAACCTTTGAATGCAAGTGAGTAGTTATCTGTAATTATCATATGAGCTTTATAGTCGTCCGGTTTAATGACAAATGTAAACCGGATAACTTCCGAATGGGCTCTCAAATTCTTGGCTTCTTGATACGAGTCTATTTTAACTGAATCGGTATAACTTGAAGTCTCAATCGGCATATTCTTTTTATTAAAGAGAGTGAGCTCAAGGTTATAATATGCAATGAGACCGGATGGAGTCTGAGTAAATTTCAAACTCTTAAACGGGATTTTACAGAAGACTTCTAATAAAGTTTTATCGCCATCAAAAGCTTTGAAGGTCAGAAAATCAAAGAAATAAGTGTCTCGGCCCATAGGTGTAAATTGCTGGCCGAAAACCGGGCTTGAAATAAAGATCAGCAGCAGCAAAAGATGAAATTTTCGCAGTCCCTGCGAAATAACCCCTCTAAGGTTTGATGGGTAAGTTGACTTCATGTCACGGCTCCATTGTTGTAAATTACTAAATTACCTCACTAATTATAATGACCCTTTGTCCTGCCAAAATCTCTCTGACTTATGGCAAAATACATTCCAACAATCTAAGATAGATTTTATATTTTTGTAACAAGCCAAGCTTAAAATAAACAAATGTTTAGTAACTTTTAACCTCTGAAAGGTTCTATAAAGTTAGATTACATTTTGCTACCAAAAGACAACATCTCCTATAGAAAGTACATCTTAAGTCTATGTTTTTTTATACAACTATCATGGTCGACTTTCGACCAGTAAAAATTACTGGTTTATATAAAAAATTACCACTTTTTGATTAAAATCTATCCATTTCGTTCTGTTAATTTAAACATTGACCGATGATGGATTTTTAATATCCACTCTATTTATTGATTTGCTCTCACGCCGATTCTTTACTTTTTGTGTAAGAGGAATTGTAAAATAAAAAGTCATTCCTTTACCAAGCCGGCTTTTGACCCAAATGTTGCCACCTAAATTCTTGATCACCTGCTGCGAGTATGATAATTCAAGCCCGGAAGTCTCCCGAGGTTTAACACGCAAAAGTTCGGTTAGATTCTGAAATTTTTCAATGACAATGTCGAACATTTCCTTGGAAATGCCCTGTCCGCAAATTCGAATGCCAACTCTTACAAAATCAGTAATATCGTTGTATCGCTTGCCCTGAATGATGTCTTGTTCTATCAAAACTTGATCACCTTTGCTCCCGAATCGAATAGCGTTGGTAATCAAATTCTTCGTCACCTGCAATAGCTGCTCATGATCGCCCAAAACACAGTCGTCTGTTCTGGGCTTGTGGTACTTGATTCCGATGTTTTTATTCAAACCGAAGGATTGAGTTGATTGAATGGCTGCCAAAAGCACTTCACGAATTGAGAGTTTTGACAGCTCGCTTACCAGGGGAATAGTATCGATTTTACTATGCAAATTCAGAGGAACTTTTTAAAGTTATGATGATCGGCGAATTGACATTTTTATATCGACATTTTGCATGGGGCCCTTAAATTAAATAATTGTCTTTTGTTATTTAAGAAAAATGCTAACTTTACATCTTTAATAATCCTTAAATAGTAATAAATGAAACCACACGTAGGGAAATGAGCCCAAAAACCCATAACATCAAAACAATCTTAGGCTTTGCGCTCGGTTCAGAAATCTGCTATCTGGTGATTGCCGGAATGGAGAATCTTAGAACTCAGATCCCACTTTTCTTGATATGCTACGCCGTTATTTTTCTATTTTATTTGGCGGCTGCTGCGCTCTTTTTTGATATTGTTCCAAAACAAAAAAATGGAAGGAACATTCAGTGGCTAAAAAAAATCCGGATTAAACTGACCGCAGAAAAAGTTTCAACAAAAGAATTCCTGACGGTTGGAATCGTTTTTGGGATAATATTTAGACTGACGCTGCTTTTTACCACGCCGACTCTTTCGGATGATATTTACCGCTATATTTGGGACGGCAAGGTGGCCTCACAAGGGATTAACCCCTATCATTACGCACCCGATGCGGAAGAACTGGAACCGCTGCGGGATGATTCCATTTATCCAAATGTTAACCATAAAGAAATCTTAACGATTTACCCGCCGGTGAGTCAACTTACTTTTTGGGGTCTCTATAAGTTGAACCCCTCACTTCTGGCATTCAAAGCCGCCTTTTTGGGTCTTGATTTATTAACGATTGCAATTCTAATTTTGGTGCTCAAAAATCTTGGGCTCGGTTTGAAGCGAGTCTTACTCTATGTTTGGAACCCGCTAATTGTTGTTGAAATTTCCGGCAACGGGCATGCGGACATAATCGGGATTTTTCTCCTAACCCTTGCGCTTTGGTTCTTAACCCGAAAACAGCTTTTGTGGTCAAATTTTATTTTAGTACTCTCTTTTTTAACAAAGTTTATCGCCGTCTTTTTGCTACCTTTCATTACGCTGGTAAAAAGAGAAAATAAGTCGGTGCTACTTCTATTTTTTGTCATCTTTACCACCCTCTTGTATTTGCCCTACGCCGACGCCGGAGAAAAATTGTTTTCCGGGCTTTTAATCTACACCGCCAAATGGCGATTTAACGATTCAATCTTTTCCTTGATCTTTTCAGCAGTCACAAAATTCTGGACCCAAAATACCGATTCCGCTCTGGAGTTTTCAAAACGAATCATTGGCGTTATGTTCGCAAGCCTGTTTGTTTACTTCATTTTAAGATTTAAAAAAGACTTCCTAAGAGAAGGGAATGTTTGGGTTTTCAAACTTGGCCTGATATTTTTTGGCGGTTTTTTTCTGCTCAGCCCGACTGCACACCCCTGGTATCTCTGCTGGCTGTTGCCATTTCTCGTGGTCGTGCCAAACCGCGCCTGGATTTTACTGACAGGATTGGCCAGCTTGTCTTACTGGATTTTGATCGACTATTCTAAAACCGGAATTTGGCAGGAAACCGCCTGGGTTAAATGGCTGGAGTACTCGCCATTTTACTTTCTTTTGATATTTGACCAGATCAGGGACAGAATAAAAAAAAGCCCCTGACTAATTAAAATCAGAGGCTTTTTCAATCTATAGAACAAAAGACTTCCGAACTTTAAATCAAGATCCCCGCAATCGTGGCGGTCAACCACGAAGCCAAGGCGCCACCGATCATCGCCTTTAAACCAAGTCTGGCCAGATCCCCTTTTCGTTCCGGCGCAATGCTGCCAATGCCGCCGATTTGAATTGCAATAGAACTAAAATTAGCAAATCCGCACAAAGCGTAAGTACCGATGGTAAATGATCTTGGAGACAAAGTCTCTTTCAACTCACCTAATTGCACAAAAGCGACAAATTCATTCAAGGAAATCTTCGTTCCCAAAAGATAACCGAAGTTCAAAGCATCGGCGGGTTCAACACCCATAACTAAAGCCAATGGCGCGAATGCATACCCCAGCATTTTCTTCAGGCCAAATTCCTCCAGACCAAAAATCGAACTAATTTTTATGAAACCAAAATCCAATAAATGAATCAAAGCATAAAAAGCAAGGAGCATTGCGCCGACATTCAGTGCCAATTTAAGGCCGTCGGCAGCGCCTGTGGCTGCCGCATCAACGACATTGACGGTAGTTTTTTCTACGTTTATCTCTGCCGTTCCGGCAGTTTCGGGCTGCTCGGTTTCCGGGAAAATAATCTTCGCCATCACCAAAGCGGCTGGCGCCGACATCACACTGGCGGCCATGAGGTGTCCCGCATCCGCGCCAAAGCGAACATAAGCCGCCATCACTCCTCCTGCAATAGTCGCAAAGCCGCCGCACATAACCGCCATCAGCTCAGACTGGGTCATTTTTGCAACAAACGGCCGGATGACCAGAGGCGCTTCAGTTTGTCCGACAAAAATATTGGAGGCAACGGAAAGGCTCTCGGCGCCACTCGTGCCCAAAAATTTTGCCATCACCCAGGCAACTCCCTGCACGAGTTTTTGCATCACGCCGATGTGGTACAAAATCGACATCAGGGATGCAAAAAAGATGATCGTCGGCAAAACATGCATTGCAAACGAGATTCCAATATTGACAAATGATTTTGTTCCCGGACTCCAGAGTTGAAAAGGGCCTGGAGGCAAACCTTGGCGGGGAGAAACTTCCTCCAAACCTTTGACAACACCGGGATCGCCGCGATACAAGTTACCGAAGAGAAACTCGGCGCCGATATCCGTAAAACTGAGCAGCCTGGTAATCACTACATTGGCATAGACAAAGACCGCCTGTCCCGGGCCGGTTTTGAGAATAATCACCGCAAAAACCAATTGCAGTAACAACCCCCAAACGACCACCCGGTAATTAATTTTCCGTTTATTATTTGAAAGCAGCCAGGCAATACCGATGAGTACGAAACATCCGAAAACACTGATAAGACGCTCCATTTTTATTTCCCTCCTTTAAATTTCAATATCCCAAATGTAGCAGAACTCGCCGGAGTCGGCCTACCGAACCCGAAGTGTGGCCACTTCGGCTATGACAGCCTGTTCAATTATTCAGCTTCCTCAGGTGGTTCATAACAAGTACGGCATCTTGCTTCATAAATATCTGTGGCGCCAACCAAAACCCTACCCGTATCCTGGGTTATTCTTTGTGTGCGATTTGCCGGGTTACCGCATTTAACGCAAATCGCCAGGGTTTTTGTGATTGACTCCGCAATGGCCAGCATCTGCGGCATAGGCTCAAACGGCTGTCCCAGGTAATCCTGGTCCAACCCGGCAACGATTACCCGCTTCCCCTGAAACGCCAGTTTTTGGCAGACATCGATCAACTCCAGACCAAAAAATTGACCCTCGTCGATGCCGATGACCTTGGCATCTTTTGATTTCTCGAAAATTTCGGCGACGTCTTTGACTGCAATGGACGGAATCCTCTGCTCATTATGTGAAACAATGTGGTTACTCGAAAACCTGGTATCGATCTCAGGTTTGAATATCGCGACTTCCTGTTGCGCGATTTGCGCCCGTCTCAACCTCCGAATCAACTCTTCAGATTTCCCGCTGAACATGCTGCCGGTGATGACTTCAATCCATCCTAAATCTTTTGTAACAACGTGAAGCATTCTGAGTCT
This sequence comes from Caldithrix sp., assembly GCA_004356825.1. GTDB lineage: Bacteria > Zhuqueibacterota > Zhuqueibacteria > Oceanimicrobiales > Oceanimicrobiaceae > Oceanimicrobium. Next base: position 3,467 of record SMXC01000092.1, on the reverse strand, counting down.
CCATTTGCTGTTGGTTTCGTGCACATGCCCAGGAAGATCATTTCTCGCAATAGGCTTGCACAGAATCCATATCTTTTTCAAGTGCTTTTGAAATCATACCCTTTATCATTGGACCCACCATTTTTTGCATAAATTTATGTGGTCTCGCATCCATGATCAGGGTTAAATCGGTTTTGTCATCTACCGCTTTAACGCTCATCACTGTGTCCCAAACAGTGCCATGGCTATCCGTTACATACCGAACATGATCGTTTTCGACAAACTCGGTCACCTCGAGTTCCGTCATCGCTTCTTTGCCTTTATCAGCCGTGTTTCACGAAAACGCGTTCCGACACCTGATTTAACATCTGATAGAAATTCACATTTATAACATCGGGGATCGACTTCGAAAAATTATTGATATCCGATATGGTTTTGAAAACCAAATCAATGCGTGCGTTAATGCTTCGTGTTGCGGTAAACCGGGTCATGCCGCTCCTTACTGTTTGCTAACTCGCGGTGTTTTCCTCTTTAAGCAAAGCTTCTATTTTGGTTTTTAGTAAATCAATTGCGACTTTATTATATCCGCCTTCGGGCACAATAATATCCGCATATCTTTTAGATGGTTCAACAAATTGTAAATGCATGGGCCGTACGCTCTGCTCATACTGCTCGATGACGGACTCCATCGATCTGCCGCGTTCAAGAATATCACGCTTTAAACGCCGAAGAACCCGGATATCCGGATCTGTATCAACGTAAACTTTTATATCCATCAAATCGCGAAGTTCAACATTATTTAAAATCAAAATCCCGTCCAGCACAATCATCGAATGCGGTCCGACTGTCTTGGTCGCTTTGTGGCGGTTGTGAGTAACGAAATTATATACCGGCTCTTCAATCGTCCGGCCGGCTAACAAATCTTTAACCTGTGCGACAAAAAGTTCGGAGTCGATGGCATCCGGATGATCGAAGTTCTGTTCGTGGCGTTTTTCCAAAGGCAGGTGACTCAAATCTTTGTAATAAGAGTCCTGTTTCAGCAAAATGACCTTGTCCGAACCGAGGTCTTTGTAAATGGTTTCGGCGACCAGGGTCTTTCCCGAACCCGAACCACCGGCAATGCCGATTAAGATGCCTTTTTTCTTCAAATTCTTTGTTGGGTTGCGGTTATGGCAGGACAGGACTTTGTGCCTGCCCTCGCTGCTTGGGTACCCACAAGAGGTGTCTTACGGGTTCTCCGGTTCAAAAAAATGTTACGAATCCAATAAAAAGTTCCTGGTGAAAGCCTCAGGGAGCAATTCAGCAATTGTTGTCTCTTTTGCTTCGCCTGCAGAATTGAGCATGAAAATTTTAATGTTGGGTGCATAGTCGATCAAAACCTGACGGCAAGCACCGCAGGGCGGGCAAAAGTCTTTGGTTTTAGCGGTGACGACTAACTGGGTAAAATCTTTTTCTCCCTCGGAAAGCGCTTTAAAAATGGCGACCCGCTCGGCGCAAATCGTCAAACTGTAAGAACTGACTTCGATATTGCAGCCGGAATAAATTTTACCGGATTCGGTTTCTAAAGCCGCGCCTACTTGAAAGTTTGAATAAGGCGCAACAGCTCTTTGCTGAGCTGCTTCTGCGGAATTGATAAGTTCGGTAAGTTTACCGTTATCCATTTCAATAGGGATGATGTATTTTGGCCACGAATTAGCACGGGTGAAACACAAATTTTTTCATACTTGGATATCTTTTCCCGTGTTTAATCAGTGGCTATTTTTAAACATTGTTTTATGAGTAAAAAAAATCCGAGATTGCTCTCGGATTTTTTCCTGAAGTCCTGCCTTTCCAGGCATGATTCTTAACTATCTCAGTCAAAAAGGTAAGTCGTCTTCCGCACCGGAGTCAGCGGCTGCGGGCGCACCGGAGTCAGCGGCTGCGGGCGCCTCGCTTGGTGGAGGCGCAGAAGAAACGCCGCTGCTACTGCCGCCGTCTTCACTTTTTGCATCGAGCATGGTCATATTATCCGCAACAACTTCCGTGGTATATCGTTTCACCCCGTCTTTATCCTCCCACGACCGTGTTTGCAACCTACCTTCAAGGTAAACTTTACTACCTTTTTTTAAATATTCACCGGCAATTTCTGCCAGCTTCCTCCACAGGACGACACGATGCCATTCCGTGCGTTCCTGTTTATTGCCATCTTTGTCGTTCCAAACTTCGTTGGTGGCCACATTAAAATTCGTCACCGCCGCCCCACTTGGAGTGTACTTTAATTCCGGATCAGAGCCCAAATTTCCGATCAGAATCACTTTGTTTACACTACCCCTTCCTGTAGCCATAAGACCTCTCCTTTAATTTATGAAAACTTTTATAATTAATTATATTATCGTAACAAAAATTTCGCTCTTTGTCAAGGTTTTTTTGGAGTTAGTTTTTGAACGAAAAAATGTATTGATTGACAAACGTAATTTTCTATTTTTACCTATAAAAAAAAGACCCAAATTAATAATGGTATATTTTCGAAAAAATGCCAGAAGCAAGAATCAATGAAGCCGTTGCAAAAGGCGAGTTCGACAACCTGCCGGAGAATGGCCAACCGCTCGACTTGAGCGATTATTTTCGTACGCCGGTCCAGTTCAGAATTATCTTTGATTTCTTGAAAAAAGCAGGTTTCCGCCGCAGGAATTTGAGTTGCTAAAACAAATCTCGCACTTAGAAGAAAAACGCAAGTCCTGCCGAGACCAAGAGGAATTGAGAAGTACAGACACAGAAATTAACGATAAAACAGCGGAGCTCAATATTCTTAAAGAGCGTTATCTGAAAATAAGAGGTCGAAAAAAATTTTCTTGCAAGTTAACCCCTTATTTCTATCTTTTGGTTAAGATCAGAAGCCGAAATCGACCCGACCTCACTTAAGCAGTCACACATTAACAGGAATCTCTCCAGGCATTTCAGTATTTGCGAATCGCGAGCTGCTAGCAACAGTAGATGTTTCATCAGTGACATGCAAGTTTCTTCTTGTCGGATTTTTGATGATGGTCTCGGTTGAACTGCAGAATATGAATCCAAAGTATTTGAGTGCAAAAGTCCTTCGCCATCATTGGGGCAGCGATTTTCGCGATTGGGTTTTTATAACGGAATGCGCAACATGGGCTGATATAGAAGAAGCAGGGAAAATTGATGAGGAGAATTTTAAAAAAAATGGCCGGATAAAAAGTGGGAGGAATATGTTCGGATGTTTGGAAAATATTTCACTACCCATTCAGATGAAATTTATGAGGAGCGGCCGAAGTATGGAAAGTAAGGTGTGACGAGATATCGGTACGGCTAACAAATTATATAATTATACTGTTACATTATTTATAGCAAACTAAGGAGGGACGTTATGAAAAAGCTGCAATTATTTCTGGTTCTACTTTTCTTGCCCGCGACAGCGCTGGCAAATGAGCCTTCCGATCTTCTTACGGTTTCGGATGTGTTTAATTTGGAGACTGTCAGCAGTC
>SMXC01000091.1 GCA_004356825.1 Caldithrix sp. | reverse complement strand
GATGGCATCGGTATCATGGATACCGAGCCTGCCAATCTCTCCAAACTGAATTAGGTGTGGCTGTTTAATGACGTGCTGCAATCGAAATTTTTCGAAAGATTCAATGTTTACCAAACCCAAAAGGAGTGTATATTATGGCTAAAAGTATTATGAAATATTTAACTCTATCAATTGTCTTAAGCGCTGTTTTTTCAATTTCGGCAGCATTTGCCCAGGACTTTGCAGAACCTGAGTTGCCGGATACGCCAGCAGTCATGCAATTCAAAAAATTTTTAACGGTTATAGAATCAGGCGACCATGAGAAATATATCAAAGAGAATTTTACAGATGAATTCCTGAACACTTTTCCCATGTCCGACCATCTTGATTTTTTCCGGCAGGTTTCCATGATGCATGGCGGCTTCAAAGTCCATACGATCATAGAGTCTTCCGAAAATAAACTGGTTGTAGTTGCTCAGAGCAATCGAGGGCGCTGGCGAGAAATCGAGTTTGTTACTGAGGCAAGTCCACCTTATAAAGTTGCTGGAATGGGGATGGAGATGGCAACTCCACCTGATGAACTGAAAAAGTCCGTTAAGAGCATGACCGAAAAGGAAATTCTTGAATTCGTTGAAAACAAACTTAACAAAATGCTGGAAGCTGATGAATTCTCCGGAGCCGTTCTCATCGCAAAAAATGGTAAGCCTCTTTTCAAGAAAGCGTATGGCATGGCCAGCAAACGGTTTAGTGTACTGAACAATGTAGATACAAAATTCAACATCGGATCGATCAATAAATCATTCACGCAGATGGCGATTGCCCAGTTACTTGAAAAAAATAAAATTGAAATTGATGAAACCATCGGAAAATATCTTGCGGATTTTCCAGAAGAAATTGCCGAAAAAGTTACTATCAAACACCTCTTAACGATGAAATCAGGAATGGGTTCGTACTGGAATGACGAGTGGCAGGCAAAATGGGCGACCATAAAAACGGTTGATGAACTCATTGAGATCATCAAGAAAATTCCCCTGGATTTTGAGCCGGGAACGAGCCGGCGTTACAGCAATTCCGGGTATGTGGTTCTGGGCGCAATCATCGAGAAAGTTACCGGTCAAAGCTATTACGATTACGTCCGGGAAAATATTTACAAACCTGCTGGAATGGAAAACACCGACTCCTATGAATTGGATCAGATTGTGCCGAATCTGGCTATCGGCTATATGCAAAACCAAGCCGAAAATCCGTACAATAATAGCAAATTTCAAAATAACCTTTTGGCTCATTCCGTGAAAGGATCGCCGGCGGGGGGTGGCTATTCAACTCTGGATGACTTGCTTAAATACGCTGAAGCGCTACAAAAGAATCAGCTTGCCGGGATAAAATATACCAATTTGGTACTCGGGTTATTTCAAAATACTGAAAGCCCGGATAAGCGTCCACGTGGCTTCGGGATTGCCGGCGGAGCGCCAGTCGGAATTAATGCCATGGTGAAGACAGATTTTAAATCCGGGTATACGGTAATTGTACTTTCAAATTATGATCCACCGGTCGCAAGCGATCTGGGTAGATCAATTTTCGAACTGCTAATGAATCAGAAAACGAGTTAATATTCTGAATATGAGAGGAGGTTTATCATTTACCCCTTCCCAAGCTCCTGCTTGGGAAGGAAAGCAAAGATTGCGGAGTGCGACCCCGCAGTTTAGCCGACGAAGGAGGCGACTGTAAGTAATGCGCGTAGCGCCACCACTCGAGGAGGCGCACGAAGCCCGAGCAGGCTCCCTTGCCCCGTTTTTCAGGGCGAGGAGCCGGAGCGGCCCTACTACATAATCACAATTTATACTACGTAAATATAAGAGGAGAAAAAACTATGAAGCTCATTTACAAGTTAAGTTTTTTGGTTCTGCTGACCGGATTCTCGTTGCAAACATCAAACGCTCAAGTAACAATGGAACGACGAATAGAGGGCGGCGACGGGATTTTTCACTTGCAAGAAGTTCAAACCATTTTAACCAGCAAGGACGATACCATCAAAGTTATGACTGTTTTGCCGGAACGGATGCGACCCAAAGGATATGGCGACATCGTACTGAAAAAAGATGATGAGATTCTCATGGTCAACGCCAAGCGCGTAAAAACGGTGCAAGAATTTGAGGAGCTGTACAACGCACTCGAAATCGGCGGAACTTTGAAAATGGGCATCCGCCGCAAAGGCGACCTGATGATAGAGTCTTTCAAAAAAATCGATCCAGAGGATATGCCGGCAGGGGCGCATATCATGATTCGAACTGACGCGTCTGGAGAAGAGGGAGATCATGGCGGCGGCATGATAAGAGCCTTCACCATGGGTGGAGGAGATTCCGGAGACATGCGCCCCTGGTTTGGCACCGGTCTGATTTTGGGTGAAGAAGAGGGCACGCTCAAAGTCATGCGCATCATGGAAGGAATGACCGGCGCTTTGGGGAAAGCAGATATTAAAGAAGGCGACGAGATAAAATCGTTGAACGGACAAGAAGTTGAAACTCTCGATAAGTTTTTTGAAATGTATGAAAAACTGGATACCGGTTCTAAAGTAGAAATTGAGTATGCTCGCGCCGGTAAGAAAATGCAAGCCGCATTTGAAAAACCGAATATGCAGGGCAAAATGATGCTGCGAAGGAATTAATTCCACATTATCGCGGTGAAACCAGAACTAAAAAGTTTTGAATTAAAATCACTGATTCACACGGATGAGCGCGGACAATATGAAACCGGATGAAAAAATTTGAAAAAATTTTCAAATTGCTCAGTAAATAGAAACAAAAAATATTAAAATGAATAATATTCAAAACTTTGCATCCATAAATCTGTGTTTTATCAGTGTTCATCCGTGGCTGAAAAGTGTTGTCGACAGATAAAAAATCACACTGTTGTTTGGAGATAAAATGAATTTAAGAATAAAATGTCTGTTAGGTTTCTTTCTTTTAGTCCTTTACTGCTCAAGTCTGCTGGCCCAAACCGGCGTGCCTTTCAACCAGCGCGATGATCAGTACCGCCTGCTCGGCTTGAAACGTGCTAAAGAAGCATTCGAATACGCTCATAAAGAGTACAACCGCAAGAAAGAGCTTTTTGAACAAAATCTTATTTCGGAATTAGATCTTTCCCGGTCGCGAAATTCCTTTGCTGACGCCGAGGTGAATTATCAACAATCCTTGCTGGCAGTGCTATTTGAGGGTCAGTATGTTACGGTCGTTGAAGCGATTAAATATCAAAAAGAAAATGGCCGCAAACATGTTCGACTCAAACTGGCGAATACCTCCGGCGGCGACGCTGAGTTTAAAAAACTGGTGAATATCGATGACGAGTTATTCCGATCGCTGCAGCCGGATATTATCAACGACGTCTATGTGTCACTGCTCAACGCGGAAAACACAATTATCAGCCTGCCGTATGAAGCGAAAATAGAACAGCTGAAATACGGCCATCCGGTCACTCTTGATTTTGCCCTGCTGCAGGATTTAGATGCGGTGACGGTTAATCTGGTTTATGGCAGCGGCTCCACGCGCTCACCCAAAATATTATTACAGAAAGATGCCACGGTTAACAAAGTTATTGTCGATTCCGAGCAGTTTTCCCAGGAGGTTGAACTGGGTGGCTCAGCTTCATTTGATTTGACACTCGAGCTATTCAGCGGCGAGACTAATACCTTTAAATTAGAAGTTGTAAACCTGCCGGCGCAGATCAATCGTTTTTTTAAAGACCCGGGCAGCGAGGCCCGTCTGAGCCAATTCAAATTTACGGAAAGTGCAGACACCCGCCGCGCTGCTTTGCAAGTTTACCTTCCTGATCGCCCCACGAAAGAAGTTCTGATAGATAAGCCGATCTCTTTTTACGTTTTGGTGATCCCCCGAGAGCAGGCTGCGGAAATAGGGAACACTCGGCAAAGACGATGGAGTCAGGCCGAAATCGAGGCTTTAAATGTCGGATATGTTAAACTGGACCTCGTTCCCCGCGGCGTTGGCAAACTCCTGGTACGAGCGCAGCAGCTCTTTTATTCGATTAAACCGGATGAAACCGTTTTTATGAATATCGAATTGATAAATGAAGGAAGCCGGCGTTTGAACAACGTTGAAATCGAAGCTGATCCGCCGCTCAACTGGACTAAAAATATCGAACCGGCAATCGTTCCGGTGCTGAAAGTCTCCGAGGAAAAGCGCATCGGATTGAGCTTTACGCCGCCGGCTGACGTCGCTGTGGGCAGATATGAAGTGCGCATCCGCACCAGCTCACTCTCCGACGATCTGCCAATTAGCGGTGAAGATAAAACCGTCACCATCGAAATTCGGCCGGAGACAAATATTTTAGGAACCGCGATTATTATTTTGCTGATCATTGGACTGGTATTAGGAATTGTTGTGTACGGGATTCGCCTGTCGCGGCGGTGATACAACCCCAACCTTCCCGTTCTACCAGACCCATCTCGGGCTGTGCAAAAAGCCCAAGAAATTTAGTCCGAAGGCGTCCCGCCGAGGATTGTCAGGCACGGAGTCGTAGCAAGACGCTCGGGGAGACGCCTTCGTGCCAGACTTTTTGGACAGCCCCGCAACGAATAAGCAGAGCTTCTTTGACTCAGGAATTCCCAAGCAGGAGCTTGGGAATGAGAACTGGTCAGGCGCCTGGGGATGAGATCTGATTTGTTGGAGGAAGCCTTTGGGGTGTCAACACCGGCTAAGCCTGAACTACGAACTCAACATGAGATCTGAAAAAAACTAAAATAGGAGTCAAAATGCAAAACCAATCAAACGGCCAACCGATGCTCGAAGCAAAGAACTTAAGCAAGCGCTATGAAGACGGCATCCTTGCTCTTGACAATGTTTCTTTTTCGGTGCAGACGGGCCAGATTTACGCAATGCTCGGCGCAAACGGCGCGGGCAAAACAACCGCCATCAATATATTTTTCAATTTCATTGAGCCAACCGAAGGCGAGGCGTTGGTCGATGGCGTGGCGACTCACAAAGAGCCGCTGCGGGTTAAAGAGAAGCTGGCGTTCGTTTCAGAAAACGTTATGCTCTATCCGAATTTCACAGCTATCCAAAACCTTGATTTTTTTGCCCAGCTTGGCGGCAAAACAAATTACTCAAAAAATGATTATAAAGAAGTCCTGTCAAGAGTCGGTCTGCAGAAAGAAGCGCACGAAAAGAAACTCAAAGGTTTCTCAAAAGGGATGCGGCAAAAGTGCGGCATTGCCATCGCAATTCTGAAAGACGCGCCGGCAATTTTACTCGATGAGCCGACCTCCGGACTCGATCCGAAAGCTGGTTTCGAGTTCATCGGATTGCTGGAATCCCTGCGGGATGAAGGCAAAGCGATCTTGATGTGCACCCACGATATTTTCCGGGCCAAACAAATGGCAGACACGGTTGGCATCATGAACAAAGGCCGCCTTGTCATGGAAAAACAAAAAGAAGAACTTGTTAATGAGAACCTTGAGAGCTTGTATATGCAGTACGTGGCGGGGCATGAGGAAGCGTAAAAGAACGGATTTCCTAAAAAGATCATTCCTGCGGAGGCAGGAATCCATTTTAATCAATGCCCTATAGATTCCCGCCTGCGCGGGAATGACAAATTTGCATTTGGAGCAAACCATGCTAAAATTAATCATCGAAAAAGAACTTAAAGAAATCATCGGCTCAGCTAAATTCGCGATTACATTTGGCGTTTGCGCTGTTTTGATTTTGCTGACTTTTTACGTCGGCGCGAAAAATTATCAAATCAGCTCACAAAGGTACGAAGCGGCCAAAACAGAAAATCTTCGCCAGTTAGAGGGACTCACGGATTGGCTGATGGTCAACAGCCACCGGATTTTCCTGCCGCCGAAGCCGCTTGAAGCGCTGGTAACCGGTGTTTCAAACGATATCGGCCGTACCATCGAGATGGCGGGTCGCGGCGAGCTCACGGCAAACGACAGCCGTTTTGGCGACGATCCGATCTTCGCGGTCTTTCGCTTTCTGGATTTGGACTTTGTGTTCCAGATTGTGCTCTCACTTTTTGCTATTCTATTTGCCTACGACGCTATCAACGGGGAAAAAGAGCGCGGCACCCTCAGGCTGTCATTTGCGAACGCTATCCCGCGGGACACATACATTCTTGGCAAAGTCGTCGGCTCTTTTCTAGCACTTGCCGTGCCGCTTTTGATTCCAATTTTAATCGGCAGTCTGCTTTTGCCGCTCATGGGTGTGCATCTAACCGGTGACGATTGGCTCCGGTTAGCCCTGGTAATTTTGGCCGGACTGCTTTATTTCGGTGTGTTTTTAACCCTCTCCGTTTTCATTTCATCGCTGACCAACAAGTCTTCACATTCATTTTCACTGATGCTGGTTATCTGGATCTTCGCTGTTTTGATCATTCCAAGAAGTTCCGTGCTTCTGGCCGGCCGTGCCGTGGATGTCCCCACAGTCGATGAAATTGCCGCTCAAAAAACCCGGCTGCGCTCCCAACTCTGGAAGGAAGATCGCAACAAAATGGCATCCTTCAAACTTCCCGAAGGCACCGACATGGAAGACATGCATACGGCATTTCAAAGATTTATGGAGGAACTCTCTGAGAACCGCAACAAGCAAATGCAGGAGCTAGCGGGTCGGCTGAATGAAGATAGAAGAAACCGCCAATTAGAGCAAGAAAGGCTGGCATTCGGAATCGCCAAGATTTCCCCTGCCGCGGCTTTCTCTCTGGCTGTAACAAACCTGGTCGGTACTTCACTGAAGTTAAAAGAACATTTTATCAAAGAAGCAAACGGCTACCAGAAGACCTTTGGTGAATTCATGAAAGACAAAACCGGCATGAATCCCGGCGGCGGCATGATTTTTATGCATATAGGAAATGGCGAAGAAGAAAAACCGATTGATCCGAAAGAGCTGCCGCCTTTTGAATATTCGAATCCGGCGCTCGGAGAAACGGTGCAGGCCGCTTTGTTTGACCTTGGACTTCTGGGATTCTTTAATTTGATCTTTTTTGCCGGGGCCTTTGTGAGATTTTTAAAATACGATGTGAGATAAATTTTTTTTGACAGGATTTACAGGATGATACAGGTAAAGGAATCTAATCCTGAAAATCTTGTTCATCCTGTCAGCTAATAATTTTGGAGAAAGCAATGCTCAAAATACTAATCGAAAAAGAACTCAAAAGCATCATCACCAGCCCAAAATTTGTCGCCACTTTTTCGGTCTGCTCGATATTGATTCTTTTAAGCATTTTTGTCGGAATCAAAGAATACCAAGCAGCGGTCAGGCAATATGAAGCGGCCAATCAACTGGCAGCTCAACAGCTTCGGGAGTCTGCGTCCTTCATGGGGTTGAGCACGAAAACCTACCGCAAACCGCAACCGATGCAAATTTTTGTTTCAGGCGTACAGCATGACATCGGGCGGTTGTCGGCGATAAACGCCTTTAATGCTTTAAAACTCACCAACAGCGCCTACTCCGACGATCCGATCTTCGCGGTTTTTCGATTTATCGATTTTGCGTTTATCGTGCAGATCGTGCTGTCGTTGTTCGCCATTCTTTTCACGTATGATGCCATTAACGGCGAGCGCGAATCGGGTACCTTGAAGCTGGTCTTTGCCAACGCCATTCCGCGAGCGCGATATATTTTAGCTAAATTTATTGGCTCGTGGCTCGGCGTGGTTGTGCCGCTGTTCATCCCGATTTTACTCGGATTGCTCATGGTCAATCTCTTTAATGTTCCCTTTAGCGGCGAAGACTGGTCCAAGGTTCTGATTTTGATTGGCGCCTCACTTCTATTCTTTACTTTCTTTATCGCCTTTGGTCTGCTCATTTCAACTTTGACCAAACAATCAAGCATTTCTTTTCTGCTGCTTTTGGTCGCCTGGGTTTCCTTGGTTCTAATCATTCCGCGTGCCGGTGTGATGGCGGCCGGCGGACTCGTGCGCGTTCCTTCCGCCGCAGAAATTGAAAGCCAGCAAGACGGTTATTCCAAGTCACGCTGGCAAAAGCATGGCAAAGAGATGGGCGAACGCTGGCACGAGAGAAACATGGAAATGGACGGTATGAATAAAGACGAACGGCAAGCTTACCGCGATGAGCGCATGTGGGAATGGATGGAAGAAGAGGACGAAGCCCGAAAAAAGATGCAGGTTGAAATTAATGACTTTGCCCTGAAGCTGCAGGAAGACTTTCGTAACCGCAAAGCCGAACAAGAACGGTTAGCCTTTACCATTTCCCGCTTTTCACCGGCATCAGCCTATCAGCTCACTGCCATGAACCTGGCCGGCACCAATATTGATCTCAAGACCCGCACTGAGGATGCCATGCAGCAGTACCGCAAGGATTTTCTAGCCTACCGCGAAAAGAAACAGAAAGAGTCTGGTGGCGGGGGCGGCATCAGAATAGAATGGAACAGCGACTCCGGTATGACAATCGATACCGGCCGCGACAAAGGCACCCTTGATATCAGCGACATGCCGCGCTTTGAAGCGCCGGCTCACAAACTTTCGGATGCAATCGCACCGACGCTTATCGACTTTGGCTTATTGGCCATTTATACTTTGACAGCTTTTGCCGGGGCGTTTGTGGTGTTTTTGCGGTATGACGTGCGGTAGAAACAAGGCCTGGTATTCACCCGTCTTTGCGAGGCGTTCTTTGCCGAAGCAATCTCATGCTGACTAATCAGGAGATTGCTTCGCTCATTTCATTCGCTCGCAAAGACGGGAGAGGTGTGGCATCAGCTTCGATTCACTGGCTTTCTTAACAATTTCATATCTCCTCATAAAGATCCGCCCAGCTCCAATTTGTACTATTAATCAAATCGATTTTCTTTTGTCTTGATCCAGCCTTAATCTGTTTTTCCCTTGTAATGGCGTTGTAAATGTCATCAAAGGTTTCGTAGTAAACTAATTTGTCAACATTGTATTTCGATGTGAAGCTCTTAACAAATTTCCGTTTGTGTTCATAAACTCTTCGTTTTAAGTCGCTGGTTACGCCTGTATAGAGAACAGTGTTGTTTTTATTTGTCAATATGTAAATGTAGGATTGTTTGGTTTGCATTTTTGATACTATTCAGCCATGCGTCTTTCCGTCTTTGCGAGGCGTTCCTTCGGCTTGTCTCAGGACAAGCTTTTGCCGAAGCAATCTCATTCAAGTTTGCAGGGAGATTGCTTCGCTCATTTCATTCGCTCGCAAAGACGAGAGGGAGTAGGCTTCGTCTTTCATTCTAGTTATCTGCTCTGCCTGTTTTCCCGTCTTTGCAAGGAGTTGAAGCGACGAAGCAATCTTCTGATTAATGAATCAGCTGGTAACAGGGTGCCCAACCAGAAGTGTGTGGCCACTTCCGCGACTACTCTGACAGCTTTTACGGAGGCGTTTGTGGTGTTCTTGAGGTATAATGTGAGGTAGAAACAAGGTCTGGTATTCACCCGTCTTTGCGAGGCGTTCTTTGCCGAAGCAATCTCATGCTGACTAATCAGGAGATTGCTTCGCTCATTTCATTCGCTCGCAAAGACGGGAGAGGTGTGGCATCAGCTTCGATTC
>SMXC01000090.1 GCA_004356825.1 Caldithrix sp. | reverse complement strand
TCTCTGAAGGCATGATGTATGTGCGGGCGAAAGAGCATTTGTTTGCGATTGGCCGTTAGCTCTCCTTAGCAGTAAAATCCTCGCCAAATGCGTAAAGATTTGAAGTAAGGACGCCTTGCGATAATTCTTTATGATGCTGGATGTTCGATGCTCGTATTAACTTCATCAAGCATCAAGCGTCCAGCATCAAGTATCAAGTATCAAGTATCATGCATCCAGCAGTTCATTTTTAAACCAGTTTTTGGAGGAGGTATGTAGTAAATATTAAAACATTGTTCAACTTCGATCACGGCCAGCCACAGACGAGGAAATTCAAGCAGCTTCGTTACAGTTCGTGCGAAAATTGAGCGGGTTCACCAAACCATCAAAGGTAAATGAAATCGAGTTTGAACGTGCTGTTGAAGTCACACAAATCGCCCGTGACTTTCTTGGATCGCTTGTAACCAACTCGCCGCCACGAAACCGTGAAGTAGAAGCTACCAAAGCCCGGACGCGTATTGCCAGACACTTTGGGGTAGTAAATGAATAACTTAAATTAGAGATTTGAACTTAGGGTGAAGCGGAGAAAATCGGTTAGATACTTGAAGTAATCTTCATTCTATTCACTGCACGCAAAAGCGCCACTTCGGCACGCTTAACATCCCACCGTTTTCTGCCTTCTTTTATTTTTTTTTCAGCTCTCTCTTTGGAAGTAGCAGCTCGTTTTTTATCGATGTCTGCCGCAAGTTCGGAAGTTTCAACCAGAATGGAAATGCTTCCCGCGAGGACTTCAACAACACCGCCACTCGCTGCAAAGTAGTCGGTCTTGCCGTCATTTTCTACTTTGATTTCACCTATTGTTAGAGTTGCTAAAAGCGGGGTGTGGCCGGGCAATATTCCGAAATAGCCTTCAGAGCCCGGAAGTCGAACGGAGGAAGCCTCTTCGGAATAGACCTGTTTATTGGGTGTGAGAATTTCTACGTTTAGTTTTTTGGGTAGCATGATTTTGTCTTATAGATTAATAATCGTCTTTGCGAGCGCCCTTCAGCGAAGCAATCTTATTGGAATAAAGCAACAGATTGCTTCGTCGTTCCAGATTCATTATTAATATAAATTAAGGAGATCGGGACTCCTCGCAAGGACATTCTTGAACTAAGCTGCCTTTTTCATTTCTTCAGCCTTTGCGATTACTTCGTCAATGGTGCCAGTCATGTAGAAAGCCTGTTCCGGCAAGTCATCATATTCACCTTCAACGATACCTTTGAAACCGCGAACTGTTTCTTCCACATGAACGTATTTTCCAGCTGTTCCGGTAAACGCCTCGGCAACGAAGAACGGCTGTGACAGGAACCGTTGAATTCTACGCGCACGGTAAACAATAATCCTGTCTTCCTCGGAAAGTTCTTCCATCCCGAGAATCGCGATAATATCCTGCAAATCTTTGTTCTTTTGCAGAATTTGCTGCACGTTCCGGGCAACCTGATAGTGCTCTTCGCCTACAATATGCGGATCCAAAATTCTTGAAGTGGAATCCAATGGATCCACTGCCGGATAAAGCCCCAACTCGGCAATTTGACGCGAGAGTACCGTAGTCGCATCCAAGTGCGCGAAGGTGGTTGCAGGAGCCGGGTCGGTTAAATCGTCAGCGGGCACATAAACAGCTTGCACCGAGGTGACAGAACCTTTCTTGGTGGAAGTGATTCGTTCTTGCAGGATACCCATTTCAGTTGCGAGCGTTGGTTGATAGCCCACCGCTGACGGCATCCGGCCTAAGAGCGCGGATACCTCAGAACCGGCTTGTGTAAACCGGAAAATATTGTCAATAAAAAGCAGAACGTCTTTACCTTCTTCATCCCTGAAGTATTCTGCGGCTGTCAACGCTGTGAGTCCAACTCTTTGCCTCGCGCCGGGCAGTTCATTCATTTGTCCGAATACCAGGCAGGTTTTTTCGAGAACGCCGGACTCTTTCATTTCGAGCCAGAGATCGTTTCCCTCACGGGTTCTTTCGCCCACCCCGCCGAATACGGAATAGCCGGCGTGTTCGGTAGCGATGTTACGAATGAGTTCCTGGATTAAAACGGTCTTGCCAACACCGGCACCGCCGAACAGGCCGGTCTTGCCGCCTTTGGTGTACGGTTCCAGAAGATCGATTACTTTAATGCCGGTTTCGAGAATTTCCGAACTTGTATCGAGATCCTCAAACTTTGGCGGTGCCCGGTGAATCGGAAAGCTCATTTTAGTTTCGATTGGACCTAGACCATCGATCGGTTCGCCAAGGACGTTCATCAGCCTGCCAAGCGTTTCCGGACCTACCGGCACAGTGATCGGATTACCGGTATTCTTCACCGGCATGCCGCGAACCAAACCGTCGGTAGAATCCATAGCAACGCAACGTGCCGTCTGCTCGCCCAAATGCTGCTGCACCTCCAAAACGACTTTGCGGCCATCGTGGTCAACTTCCAAAGCAGTTAGCAGTTCGGGTAAACCACCGTCTTCAAATTGAACGTCTAATACAGCTCCAATGATTTGTGAAATTCGACCGTCTTTCATTCTTTAACTTTCCTTTTCTTGATGAGTAACAAGTTTTCTCACCTTCGATCAAAATGACAAAAGGGGGTAATTATCCTCTCAGCGCTTCAGCGCCGCCAACAATTTCTGCTATTTCTGTAGTAATAGCCGACTGACGAACTTTATTATAATGCAGGGTTAAATCATAGATCATTTCCTCGGCATTTTCGGTGGCCGCATCCATTGCAACCATTCTGGCGCCCTCTTCGGCCGCGTACGATTCTAACAAAATCCGCCAGATTTGTACATTTAGATTTTTCGGTATAATCTCATCCAGAATTTTTCCGGCTTCAGGTTCATACAGATAATCAGCAAAAACAGCGCCGCCTTCTTCAGGTTGATTCGGCTCAACCGGCAGCAGTTGCGCGACTTTAAGTACCTGCGTTCCAGCCGACTTAAAACTATTGTAAACAGCAAAAACCCGATCTACCTCCTGGGCTTGATACAACTCCTGAATGCGTGCTGAAATTTGCGTGGCATGGTGGAAATCCAGGTTATTGAAAATACCGACATACTTACCAGAAATCTGATAACCCCGCCGCAAGTAAAAATCAGCTCCTTTGCCGCCGACAGCCACAAGGGTTATATCGTCGGAAGTTTGAGAATCAACCTCACTTTTCGCCCGTTTAATGACATTGGAATTAAAGCCGCCGCAAAAACCCCGATCTGAAGTCACGACCACATAACAGAGTTTATTGGCCTCACGGACTTCCAAAAGCGGATGACTGCTTTGCTGCTTTTCCTGGGCCGTCACATGAGTCAACAATTCTTCGAATCGCTGCGCATACGGCCGCGCATTCAGCAGTCTTTCCTGCGCTCGCCGCAGTTTTGCCGCGGCGACCATTTTCATAGCTTTGGTGATCTGCTGCGTGCTCTTGACACTGCCGATGCGCCGCTTAATGTCACTTAAAGTTGCCACTTATTCCTCAACTACGAATGATTTGATGAACTCTTCGGAAAGGGACGTCATCTTTTTGTGCAGGTCATCATCAAGCGTCTTCTTTTCGGCGATGCTCTTCAAAACATCGGCATAGTTTGACGCTATGAACTGAAGAAACTCATTTTCAAGTCTCAGGATCTGGTTCGTTGGAATCGAGTCAAGAAAACCGTTAACGCCAAGAAAAATGATTGCGATTTGTTTCTCGACCACCAGTGGAGCATATTGGCCCTGCTTCAAGATTTCAACCATACGCTGACCCCGGGTAATTTGCTGCTGGGTGATTTTGTCGAGGTCTGAGCCGAATTTTGCAAATGCCTCCAGGTCGCGAAACTGCGCTAAATCCAAACGCAGCCGTCCCGCGACTTGCTTCATCGCTTTCGTTTGCGCGTTACCGCCAACCCGTGAAACCGAAAGTCCTACATTGATAGCCGGGCGGACACCCGCGTAAAACAGATTCGACTCCAGGTAAATCTGACCGTCGGTAATTGAAATAACGTTAGTCGGAATATAAGCAGAAACATCACCGGCTTGAGTTTCAATGATAGGCAAAGCGGTTAATGAGCCACCGCCTAACTCATCGCTCAATTTAGCTGCGCGTTCCAGAAGGCGGGAATGTAGATAAAAAACATCACCGGGGTAAGCCTCACGACCCGGCGGCCGTCTTAACAACAGCGACAACTGGCGGTAAGCCCAGGCGTGTTTGGAGAGATCATCGTAAACAACCAATGCGTGTTTGCCATCATCCCGGAAGTATTCCCCAAGCGCCGCACCGGCAAACGGGGCAATATATTGCAGCGGTGCCGGTTCACTCGCAGAAGCTGCAATAACAATAGTGAAGTCCATTGCACCCTTATCTTCGAGGATTTTGACAACCTTCGCCACACTGGATGCCTTTTGCCCAATGGCCACATAAATACAAAAAACATCTGTATTTTTCTGATTGATGATTGTGTCAATGACAAGAGCGGTTTTACCGGTCTGACGGTCGCCGATGATCAACTCACGCTGGCCGCGGCCAATGGGAATCATGGAGTCGATCGCTTTGATACCGGTTTGCAGCGGTTCCACTACCGGCTGGCGCTCAACGACGCCTGTCGCTTTTTGCTCGATAAGTTGAACCTTGTCGGTCTTGATCGGACCCTTGCCGTCAATTGGCTGGCCTAACGGATTTATCACGCGGCCAAGCATCGCATCACCGACAGGAATTTCCATGATTCTGCCGGTTCGTTTTGCCGAGTCCCCTTCTTTAATATGGACATCGTCACCAAAGAGCACACAGCCGACGTTATCTTCCTCAAGGTTCAGGGCCATACCCAACAAGCCATCGGAAAACTCTACCAGCTCGCCGGCCATGACTTTTTCCAGGCCGTAAACACGGGCAATTCCGTCGCCAACCTGGACAACTTGGCCGACTTCTTGCAATTCAACCGTGGCTTCAAAGCTCTCAATCTGCTTTTTTATAATTGTTGTGATTTCGTCAGGACGTATTTCCATCCTATTTAAAACCTCCTGATTATAGTTAACTAACTGTGTTTGAGTGTTTGAGTGTTCGGGTGTTTGAGTGTTTGAGTGTTCGGGTGTTTGAGTGTTTCGAGGTTTCGAGGTTTCGAGGTTTCGAGGTTTCGAACTTAACCCCCGAACACTTTCACCTGAACACTTTTATTAGCTTTTTGAATTCGATACCAAATCATCTTTCAGCCGCGCCAACTGACTCTGCAGGCTGCCGTCGAAGACATAGCCCTCGACGTTCACCACAATTCCACCCAAAATTGACGAATCAATATCGTTTTTAATTTGGACATCTGCATCAAAAGTTTTGTCCAACAAAGATTTTAATTTGGATGAGGATATTTCATCCAAAGGTTGGGTGGTAATGGCCAAAGCGTTTATTTTCCTGTGGTGCTTATCAACAATGGCTTGGAATTCTTTGACGATCTGAGGAAAGATAAACTCGCGGCTCTTCTTCAAAAGCACAAGAACAAAATTAAAAAACACATTGGACACACGCTCCTGTAAGAGCTCTTCAATTTTTTGACGTTTTTGTTTCTTGCTGACATCTTGCGCGAAAAAAAATAGTCTGAATTGAAAGTAGTCATCCAGGCTCTGTGAAAAGGACCTGACTTCATTTTGAATCGTCTCAAGAATTTTTTTCTCGACAGCTAGCTCAAAAAGCGCCTTGGCGTATCTTCGGGCAAGAACGGTATCTTTCAATTCAGCTCCATTTGCTTAAGTGAATCGTCGATAACGTCCTGGTGGTCTTTCTGTGACAGGGTTTTGCCGATGAGTTTAGAGGCAATCAACACAGAAAGTTCGGCGGTTTGCTTCCTTATTTCATCCACCGCTTTTTCCCCCTCCAAAGAGATTTCCCTTTTAGCTTTTTCCAGCATTGCCGAGGCCTCCGAATGCGCTTTCTGAATAATCTCCTCTTTGGTTGTGTCGGCGGTTTTGCGGCTTTTGTTCAAAAGATCCTGGGCCTCCTTTTTAGCTTCATCCATGACTTTCTGGTTCTTTGCTAAGGCTTCTTCAGTTTCTTTTTGCGCAGCGTCGGCTTTTTCAAGCGCTTCTTTGATGCGTGTTTCTCTCTCTGCAAGAGTCTGCAGAATCGGGCCCCAGGCCACCTTTTTTAAAATCACTAACAGCAGAACAAATGTTACCGCTGTCCAAAAAAATGTGCCTAAATTGGGAGTTAATAGTTCCATTATCCGGCCTTTTGTTGGTTTTTAAATTAAGCCTTAACTGCCAGGAGGAAACAGATAACGAGGCCCAATAGCGCCGCGCCTTCAATCATAGCTGCAGTAATGATCATCGCACCGCGAATGTCTCCGGCAGCTTCCGGTTGTCTGGCAATTCCGTCCATTGCAGCTCCAGCCAATCTGCTAATACCGAGTGCACCCCCAATAACTGAAATACCAGCGCCAAGCCCTGCGGCTAAATATGCTAATCCTAAATCGCCCATGAAACTTTCCTTTCTGATTAGTTGCAAAAATTTATTAAATTAAGTTATTAAGTTACCTGTCATTTAATGCTCTTGATGAATCGACATTCCGATAAATACGGCTGATAAAATCGTGAAAATATAAGCCTGAATCAAACCAATCAGCACTTCAAGTAAATTCACAAACAGTAAAAACAAAAGGGTGGTGCCGCCAATCGCCCAGCTCTTAAATGTAAAAATGATCATCAAAAATGCGAAAACCACCACATGGCCGGCAACCATATTTGCAAAAAGCCGGATGGCCAGAGCAAAGTGCTTGGTAAACAATCCGAGAATTTCAACCGGTATCATAATCGGTAAAATGAAAATTGGTAATCCGGGTGGAATCAAGCCTTTGCAATAGCCTACCAGACCATGGTATTTAATGCCCGTCATAATCACCATCCCAAATGTGATCACCGCAAGCGCCGCCGTCACGCTAATATTGCTGGTGGCAGTTGCAGAGCCGGGAACAAGTCCCAGCAAATTACAAAAAAGCACAAAAAAGAAGGCTGTCAGCAAAAAGGGAGCATACTTTCGGCTGTGGTCACCGAGAAACGGCTTCATTATTTCCTGATCGAGATATTCGATGATGAGTTCAAAAAAATTAGCCAGCCCGCTTGGCACCATTTTCGGTTTGCGGAAGAGTATGCCAAACAATAAAATCATCATTGCCGAAACGATCCACATAATCAAGATGTGCTTGGTGATGGAGATGTCGATCCCGAACACTTGCAGATCAAAAACCTTATGATCGGTGATATGGTGCATGATAAATTCCGAACCGAGCTTTTCGGGTTCACTACTACCTTGTTGTTCAACACTGTGTCCTTCCTGGACGCCACCGCCGGCTAAAAACCAGGATAATGTTTGCGTCAGAATCATTCTTTTTTAAGAAACAGCCTTCCTAATTTTTAATTGCTTTTGAATGTACTTGATCTCAAAAAATTGCAATGTTAAATAAAAAGCAACGAGAGAAACGATAAGTGCAGTCAATGAAATTTGAGTAAATTTCCACACACAAAAAAGCGCGGCTATAAGAATCAGAAATCTGACTCCCATACCGCCTAATACGACTGCAAAAAAGGTTGAGTTCGGTTTATTAAACGCCCATTTTATGGAAAAAAATGAAAATAAAATATTAACCAAACTAACCAGGTATCCGAAAAAAACCGCCCCAACCAGATGGGAACGTCCGAAAAGATTTACAGAAATAATTACCACACCTAACAGTATCGACGTTAACCCGCAAATTTGCAGCAGGAACTTCAGATTTTCATTCACCTTCGTTTTCTTTCGTCATTTTCGGGGGAAAGACAGTTCTGTAAATCGTCAGGAACCCCGCAGTCGCGCCTATGGACAAACCAATGATTAAAAATAGAGGGAGAGTATGAAACTTTAAATCGAGCCAGTATCCACCGCCAGTCCCTAGTATGATGGCAAGTGCAAAACGGAGACCCAAATCAAAATAACCACTGACGGTTACTGCCTCTTTTTTGAGACTTTGGGAATCTTCAGTCACCTCATTTTGCGATTATTATTTCCTTGGCTTCCCCGGATTCCTGCTTTTGCTCAAGGATTGCAGCGACGCTGCTCTTTGGCAAGTCCCTTTTCTTCTCTTCAGCGGATTCGGCGGACATTGAGCAACTGCCCTCAAAAACCGCGCCTTCATCGATAACCAATTTAGTGGTTTTGAGCTCGCCGGTAAACACAGACTTTGCCTCTAAAATAACTTTACCCGATGCGGTGAGCTTACCCTTCAATTTGCCCCCGATTATCGCATTGCGAACGACAACTTCGCCGTTAATTATTCCGTCCTTGCCAATGACCAGGGAATCAGTGGTTGTCACGTTACCCTTAACTCTGCCATCGACACGTAATGTACTGTTGACCTTCATGGTCCCATCGATTGATGACCCCTTCCCGATAATTGTGTTTAAATTCCCGCTGTTGTTAAAGTCTTCGCCTTTTTTACCCAACATAGTAATCCTCAAAATTAACTTCGATTCATTAATTGATGACAATCGTTTCATTAAACGCCAGTATAAACTCCCGTGGATCCACCGGCACCCCATCTCTCCAAATCTCAAAGTGGAGATGTGGTCCGGAACTCTTTCCCGAAGTCCCCAGTAATGCTATGGGTTCCCCTTTCTTGACATAAATTTTTTCAGATTTCAACAATCTTTGATTGTGCCCATAATAAGAAAGAATGCCGCCGCCGTGTTCGATAATAATCAAGTTACCTAAATCATAAGTCCAGCCGGCGAATATAACAACTCCAGCGCCCGCGGCGCGAATCAACGTCCCCTTTTTAGCGACAATATCAATCCCGCTATGCGTTTTCGGCTGAAACCAACCCTCTTTTTGAAAATCAAACGTCAGAAAACCTTTAACAGGAAGCAAAGTTGGTATATTTTCAGCGAAACTATGAATTTTACTCTTTTTGGGAGACAAGAAAAATTGTTTATTACTTTTCTCGAAATCCAGAGATGATTTGCGATTAATTTGAACGGCCGGGACGATATTGTCAAACAATTGACTTGAGTCAAAATTCTGGCGGCCGCCAACACCAGCCATCTGCTGCGAAGATTCAATATCTACACCGAGAAGACCTTTTACTTTCTTGTATTCATTCTCTAAAGCGTAGAATTGGTCTGCCAACGCAACCACTCGCTTGTTATCTTTTTGAAGCTGTGAATTGTAGGCAAGAATTTTCGTATTAAAAGAATAAAGACTTGCGTATTTCCAGTAGAAAATAGCCCCGACTAAAATATGAACAATCAGGACCGCGCCCACAACATACAATAGCTTAACCATATGAGTGCTGATTCGAAAGCTGTAGGGCTCGGCATCGTCTTCCGGAACGATAAGAATAGAGACTTTTTGTGAACGATTTCTTTGCATTAATTTTAAAAAAACAACTAACAAGCCGGTTCCTGGCTTCAAGAATCCATTAATTTAGAATAAAAATGCTAAAAATCAAGCAATTTCGCAAAGTTACAAAGATTTCAAATTCAAATAGTTAGGGGATTTCCGGGAAGAGAAAGCGAAGAGCGGGAAGCGTCTGGCCAGGTTCACGCTCCTTGCTTCTCGCCCTCCTAAATTCCTTCCATTAATTCTAAGATTCTCTCAATATCAGTACTTGAATAGTACTCAATTTCAATTTTACCTTTGCCGTTCTTATCCCTGATTCGAACCTGGGTTCCTAGAATACTTCTGAGCTTATTTTCAGCCTCATTTATAAACGGATCCTGCTTTGGCGGAGATTTCTTCCGGGATGTGGCAGCCGGCTTTTCGGCCTTAGCGATCTTTTCAACTTGC
>SMXC01000089.1 GCA_004356825.1 Caldithrix sp. | reverse complement strand
GCCAGACTGTTACATTTGATCGATACCCTTATGTTGCCTATAGCACCGGTTTGTCAAACCTGATGCCTTTGTGGTGCCGCGAAGGCGGCACCAATAGCTTTATTTCCCGATTACAAGACAATGATATCCTTGCCAGAATCAAAAAGGCAACCCTGGATAAAATAAACCTGCTCGGCTCGTGGAATTCGGTGATGATTACATCTGTAAATCTTGAAAAGAACAAGCGATACCAGGGAAAAACAATTCGCCAAATTGTCGAAGCAACACAAATGGAGCCGTTTGATTTCGTCAAGAATCTTATTGTAGAAGAAAAAAACCAGGTAAGCATGGTCGGTTTTGGCATGAGCGAAAAGAATACGGAGAGGATTTTGGCGCATCCGGCCTGCATGCCGGCATCGGATGGTTCTGCGCTGGCGGATTATGGCGAACTCAGCAAAGGGAATCCTCACCCACGTTCATATGGCACGTTCCCCCGTTTCTTAGGAAAATATGTGCGTGAAAACAAAATTGTTTCCTGGGAGGAAGCTATCCGAAAAATCACCAGCCTGCCGGCGCAGCGTTTCGGACTGACAAATAGGGGACAGATCAAGGAAAATTCGATGGCAGATTTGGTTATTTTTGACCCTGAAACGATTCTGGATCAAGCGACATTTGCAAACCCGCACCAGTATCCAAAGGGTATTCAGATTGTCATTGTGAATGGGAGCGTGGTCATAGAAGAGATGGAACATACAAACGCGCTTCAAGGTATGATTTTGAGAGCAGGTTAAAATGAAAAAAATACCAGTCTCCCAAATCCAAAATCCAAATCCGATCTTCATTCCTGGATTCGGCCATCGGGAGTTGGGATTCTTACACAGTTTATTGTCATTAAAATCCAACAGAGGTTTACGATGAAGCTTTTTATTAGCCGGCTTTCACTATTCTTTAGTATTATGTTTTTTTCGATTGTAAGCGCCCAGGAATCTGGCGAAATGCTACGTTTTGATAAAAAGCCTAACTTAAAGATGGAGCTCACCCGCAGTACTTTGCAAAAAGCGACTGGCGGCGTTCTTTACCAATCTCCCATAAACGAAAAAAGCAGCAAACCCTTTAACCGGGTTTTGTTCAATGGAACCCTTGCCGATACCAATCTGACTTTGCAATTAAGCTATGAGCAGGTCGGCGGCAAATGGACTAAATGGCTTGATGTCAAAATGAAAATATTTGAGAACGGCCGTTTCTGGGCCAGGCTTGATTTCGAGAATGCATCATCACAGAGAATGAAATACCGGTTGCTAAATCGCGGCATCAGTCCGCCGGCCGGCATAGAAATTTATGCGGTAGAAGGAGTTTATATAAAGTCAATTAAGACGAGTGGCCATATTCCTCAGCCTATTCCGCAGAGGATTAAGTTTGTGCAAATGGATACGATTCCAAAACCCGCCGTGGTTACTCGCCAGCAATGGGCCGCCAAACAGCCTATTGGTAATTATATACCGCATAATCCATTTCGATTTGCTCAGCACCACACCGCGGGTCGCAGAATTTCTACCTTGGAGGAAGGCAAAGCTGAACAACGATTTATTCAGGATTTTCACCAAAATGGCCGGGGTTGGCAGGATATTGGCTATCATTTTTGTGTCGATGATTCCGGTAGAATTTATGAGGGCGTCCCTCCTGAATCCCGCGGCACGCACACTGGAGGTAACAATACCGGTAATATCGGCATTAGCCTTTATGGTAATTTTGAAATTAGCGGCGAGTTCCCCACAGCAAAGTCCCAGCAAAGTTTAGTTGAAATGTGGAGTTACCTGGCTTTTAAATTCGGCGTCAATCCGGACTCACTTTTTGGACATCGCGATTATAAAGCGACAGCTTGTCCCGGCAAGAATTTTTATCCAAAATTGGCAGATTTGCGCAATGGTATCCGCAATCAGCTTGGCTTCGGGGCGCCGTATCTTGCCAATCCGCTGCCACAGCCATTTACCCGGGAAATTTCCCCCAATACCACCGTACTGTTCTTCATAAAAGATGATGAGGAAGGGGTGGACGTGAGCAGCATTAAGGTTCGTGTCAATAATGAAATCATCACCCCGACAATTACCGGAACCGCCGACAATTACCGGGTCTCTTATCAGCCGCCAGCTGCGTTTCCAAGTTCTCAGAATGTTGTGGTGAGCATTGAAGCAGCTGATCTGGCTGCAACCCCGAATGGCATGCAATACTCCTATCAATTTGCCATCGAGGTTGAAGCGTTGCATGCTGAAGTTGAGACCGGTACCACGATGCGGAATGCCGTGCTTGAAATCGCTGGCGGTTGGACCGTGGATTTTAGTGATGTCTTTTTGGCCAACCTAACGGATGGCCCGAGATTGCTGGCGTTAGATAATGATGGCAGCCACATCGCGCGGATATTTCCAAATGTCCCTCAAACTGGCGACTATAATATTTTCATGGCTTCAAATAGCAGCTATTTAGGTGAAAGTGCTCGCTATCGTTTTGTAAACGCCTATGGCTTCACACACCCTAACTTTATTGAATATAATAGTGTATATCTGAGAAAATGGGGATCACTGAGTCCTACACCTGTTCATTTTGAGGCAGGAAATACCTCAAATGCGTATATTGAACTCAGCGGCCTGGAAAATCTGCCCACCCGGTTGGTACTGGATGCCTTTCGTTTTGAAAAGGTCGACCGGCTTGATCGACCAAGCCCGCCAACGCTTAAATGGGTTCGTCGCTTGAACGGTTTCACCAATGAAATTGAGGTGGCCTGGTTTCCCAGTCTTGAAGGAGATATCAGGGGTTACCGTTTGTTTATGAGCGAAGATGGTCGGACTTGG
This sequence comes from Caldithrix sp., assembly GCA_004356825.1. Taxonomy (GTDB): domain Bacteria; phylum Zhuqueibacterota; class Zhuqueibacteria; order Oceanimicrobiales; family Oceanimicrobiaceae; genus Oceanimicrobium. The sequence goes on along the minus strand of SMXC01000089.1, from coordinate 27,080 downwards.
GATAAGCCCCTGGTCGATGAAGAGACCCTGGGGTCGAATAGTAATAACTATGTTTTGAATTATACCAACAGCAGTACGAAAGTCTATTTCAAGATTGTGGCTGTTGATACCAACACAATTGAAGTTGAAGGCCAGTTGGCTGAACCCTTGCTCAGTGTTCCCACTGACACCTATGGGGTTGGTTTACAGGGCGGTAAAAAAATTCTTGTCGTGGATAATTTTGATCGACAGGCAAGCTGGCAGTTCCCCTTTCATCCGTTTGCACGCAGTCACGGTGATGCGTTGGATGCGAACGGTTATGGTTTCGATTCCAGTACTGAAACCGCCGTGCAAAATGGGGAAATCAAACTCGGCGACTACGATGTCGTAGTTTATTTCTGTGGAGACGACAGCCGGTCTGACGAATCTCTGGCGGCAGCTGACCAGTTCCGGTTGCTCGAATATCTAGAGTCCGGGGGGAAACTATTTATTTCGGGCTCAGAAATCGGGTATGATTTTGACGCAACCATAACCGCCGAAAAAGCACGCTATGAAAATCTTTTAAAAGCCAAATATGTGGGTGATCTTTCCGGATCCAATCGCGTATTAGGGGAAGAAGGGACGGTATTTCAAGGTTTGAATTTTATATATGGTACCATGAGTACCGAAGACACCTACTTTGAAGATTTCCCTGACTACATTCTACCTGCAGGAGGGAGCGAAGTCGCATTACTTTATGATAATCTTCGAATTGCAGCGGTGCAATTTACCGGAACCTACGGTGCCGGCAATCAAAATGCTCAACTGATTTACCTTGGCTTTACTTTCGAGACGATTATCAACGCCGAGGATCGTGCTGCTTTGATGGAGCGAGCCTTGAATTATTTTGGCTTACCAACCCGTGTTGCCGGCAATCCTGCTGGTATTCCGCAACAGTTTGAATTGAGTGAGAATTATCCCAATCCATTCAACCCGACAACTACAATCCGATTTACAGTTGCCTATAAAGCACAGGCTGTTAAATTGATTATTTATGACCTGCTGGGAAGAGTTGTGCGGGTTTTGGCAGATGAAATCAGGACTGTTGGAGAACACAGTGTGCAATGGGACGGCAGGAATGAAAACGGAATTCGAGTGGCAAGCGGCACATATCTATACAAATTTGAAGCGAAAAATTTTGTTGATTCAAAAAAAATGGTCATGTTGAAATAGTGTCATAGGTGCTCATAAATGCTTGATTGCAATTTCAACTCTTTGACTAAAAAGTGAATAAAATGTTAAATTACAAATCGTACATTTATGCTAAAAGACCTGGCATTCGGGTAACACCAAGAGACTAAAGCGATAGCAACTCAATTCAGATATCGATTACTTTTTCCCCGACCTTTCAACTTACAAAGTTGACAATCTTAACTTTTTCCACTATATTTTAGCTGAGTAACAACCAAATTATGTAAACTACATGAGTTCTCTAACCAAAGCATTTATATTTTTTTTCTCCCTCCCATTGGCTTCCGAGTTATATTGCCAAAAGCGTATCACACCTTCGCTGCGATATGAGATAACAACATCCCAAAAGGTTGGAAGACCTGTAAAATCCTGGCTTTTTCCTGAACAGATAGAGAAAGGCGGTTTACCCATTATTGCTGTTCAAGATAAACAAATTAAATGGATAAGAAATGTTGAATCTAAATCGCTCGATTTGCCGGACGGATATTTAACGACACTGTTTTCAAAAGGTGGCAATTATTTTGGCATTATTAGCTTAATCGAGTCACTCAAAACAAGCAATCGAAATAAGATACTTCAAATAGAGATTTACACTTCAGCAGGTGAAAAACTTTTCTCACTAAGTCGAAATCAATATTACGATGACTCTATTCCTGCCATCGTTATTTCTGATTTCAATGGTTCAATGATCATGGGACAAAACAGTATTGGTAAACTTTGGTTTTACCACCAGGATGGTGAGCTCAGCAGAGAGGTGGAATTATTCTCTGATGCATCATTTGATTTAGAGAGAACCCTGCATTTAGATTTAAGCGAAGATGGCACCAGTCTTGCGGTAGCAGCCAGCAAACGCGGTGCTTCTCAGTTGGGTTCCAAGGCGCCTAAACCATCAGGTGAGCCGCACTTATTTCTTTTCACTCGTAGCGGAGACGAAGTGTGGAGAAAAACTTTGCCAGATTTCGGCACTTCAGCCGCGGCTATTTCAGAGCAGGGTGACTTTTTAATCGCAAATAGTTACTCGGTAGATATGCGTGGGAATATAAAGAAGACGACTTCGCTTTTTGATAATCATGGCGCAAGAATCGCGAACTTTGATTTGCTTTTCAAATACGCCCACTTTTCACCTGATTCAGAATTTCTCATTTTAGCGGAAAACACAAAAGCCCGGGTAGTAGAATTATCTACCGGTCAAACTGCGTGGAGCCACAATATTTCCCGAAAACAGGGGATGATAACAGTAGTACGTCTTGCAAACAAAGCGGCAGTTGCTGTCTTACTGGTCGCAAAAAATGAATTTAAAAACGGTGAGTTTGTATTTACAAACTCCAGATTAGCAGTGTTTGACCGCTTTGGCGCTTTACATCAGGAGATTATAGTAAAAGATGAAACTTTTAAAATACCAGCCCTAAGACTATCGCCGGACCACCAGAAAATTATAGTTGGATTTGAAAATGCCTACTACATCTACGAGGCCAACAATTGAGATTGTACGGATTCAGTGAGATAGGGCTCGCGTTAATTCTTATTTTATTCAGTTCAGTCAAATTCATACTCGCGCAGACTCAATTCCCCTGGCCGGTTACACCTTTTAACGAAAGTCAGGAAATCACCGGGAATTTTGCTGAGTTTCGTGACACTGGCAGTGCCGATCATTTTCATAATGGCACGGATATTCCTAAGCCGGATGGTTCGCCGGTTTATCCGGTCAAGGATGGCATTGTAACCAACATAGGTACGGTTTCATCTCAGGGCTCCAGTGCATTTGTCCGGGTACAGGATGTTGCGTATGTTCACATCAGTCCTAATCCTTCATTGGCCGTCGGTGATTCCGTTTTTGCATCGCAAACGATTTTAGGCACCATTCTTTCAGGGCTGGGGCATGTTCATTTTACCAACGGTTTTGTAGGAGCTGAAAAAAATAGCATGCTTACCAACAACGGCCTCACACCCTTGGATGATCCCTGGTCTCCGATCATTCGCTTCGTCCGTTTTTATCAAAATAACACAACCCAGCAATTTCCTACCAATCGGCTGAGTGGATTGGTCGATATTGTCGTAAAAGTTGACGAGCAAAATGGCCCTCCAGGCTCCCGCCTTTCCCGACGCAACAATGGCACTTACGAAATAAGTTATAAAGTTCTCTCTTCTGATACCAGCAACACAATATTTGAGCCCGCGAACGGTGGACTTCGTTTCCAGTTTAACAGCAAGCCAAGCAACTCAAATGTTCATCGCGTATTTTTTGATCAACTTTCCAGTACAACCAGCCATGTTTATATTGTCACAAATGACATCACAAGAGACAATTTTTGGAACACGTCGGCTTTTCCTGAAGATAAGTATGTTGTCATGGTTTTCGCGGCAGACACTCGCAACAATGCCGATACAATGTACGTTGCGGTAGAAACTACAGATGCCGATTTAATTCCACCTACCCAACCGGTTCTGCGCTTTGTTAAAGAGATTCAAAATGGACTGAATGTGAGCTGGTTTCCGAATACGGATGATGACTTGTTGGGTTATCGACTCTATTTTAGCTTTGATAACGAGGTTTGGTCCCTGTTCACGGGTGAGCAATCCCTTAAAGCTACGGATCAAGACACCTCCATCAACCAGATTTTAAATCACGATATCTATTTTCGAGTAGCAGCCGTTGACAACGCCCCTTCACCCAATGAAAGCATCGCATCTGATGTTTATGGCTTAAGCAATGGTACATTTACGGGAAAAGTCTTAATCGTTGATGGATTTGATAGAAGGGCAGGAGGGAGCTGGTTTGAACCGAATCATTTCTTCGCGTTTACACATGGCAGCGCCATCATTGCCAATGGCTTCAGCTTTGACACGGCGCCAAACGAATCCATCGTGACTGGCATCGTAGATTTGAGCGACTATAAGGCGCTGTTTTGGATACTCGGTGATGAGTCAACTGCTGATGAAACTTTTAGTGCGGCCGAACAAAATTTAGTGAAGGCTTATTTGGAAAACGGCGGTATGCTATTTGTGAGTGGCTCAGAAATAGCCTGGGATTTGGATCGAGATAACGCTTCATCGGCTTCCACACCAGCTGACGAGCAGTTTTTGCATGAGTTTCTTAAAGTGGATTATGTCGCCGATGATTCACAGATTCTTTCAGCCACCGGTGTGGAAGGTACCATTTTCGAAGGCTTGAGTTTTAATTATGGTGCAAATCCCTATCCGGAAGATTTTCCTGATGTCATAAATCCTTTTGGCGGGAATGTCACAGTTAATCTAAAATATAATGCCTCCCAAAATGCTGCTATTCAATATCAGGGCCCTTTTGGCACGAGCATGATTCCCGGGAAGTTAGTCTACTTAGGTTTTCCTTTTGAAACCATTTCAGGTGAGCAAAATCGAATTGAACTGATGCGGCGCGTTTTAGAATTTTTCTTTGGGGTAACTTCAGTGACATCCCATGACGACACAAATGCTATTCCATCAAGGTTTGCTCTGCTGCAAAATTACCCGAACCCTTTTAATCCGCAAACAACAATTGAATATCACTTGCGGACAGCTGCCAGCATTAGATTAATCATCTACAATACCCTGGGACAGAAAGTTCGTACTCTGGTTGATGATATGGCTTCCCCTGGTCGTTATAAAAAGATCTGGGATGGTCTTGATGATAATCTTAGTCCAGTTGCAAGCGGATTATATGTAGTTAAGATGAAAGCCGAATCAAGTCACTCGTCCAAGAAAGAAAAATTTCAAAGGGCGCAATCCATGTTGTTGATTAGATGAACCGTAATAATAATCCGTTCGGACATCATTAGAATAGATAGAACTTCTGAATCTGAGTTTAAGAGTATTGGCTGAGTTTATGAAAAAACAAATATTCTTTGTAACATTCGTTGCTTTAATAAGTACATTTTTTGCGGGCTGGATTCAAACGAAATCCAGCTCAAGCCAGGGAACGGCGGGGCAACACTTTAGGAGTACCCACCAGGTAGAATGGGAGCGCCACAGGAATTTTCTGCGCAAGGATAAGGAGCCCGCTTTTGAAGGTACTCCGGTAGTTCTGACACCAAGAAATGCCGCGCCCAATAAGGAAATTTTCGGCTATTTACCCTATTGGGTTTTCTCCAATTACCCCAATCTAAATTATAATCTCTTGACGACTATTGCCTATTTTGGTGCGGAAGTCGACGCACAAGGTAATTTAACCAACTTACATGATTGGCCGGCTCCTGGTTTGATAAATAAGGCTCACAGTGAAGGTGTACGAGTTGTTTTGACAGCAGTGAGTTTTAATTCCAACTCCATCGCTTCTATTCTGAGTGACTCGACCCGCAGAACCAGGTTGGTTAATAATCTACTAACACAGGTGCAAAGTGCCAATGCCGATGGCATTCAGATAGATTTTGAGGGCGTTCCTTCAGGACAGCGGGCAAATTTAACCACTTTTATGACCGAGTTGACTGATGCCTTTCATTCGGCTATTCCGGGATCATTTGTCACCATTTTCACACCGGCGGTGGATTGGAGCGACGTGTTCGATTATTTTTCGCTTGCCCAGATCACGGATGGCCTGGTTATTTCAGGGTATGACTACCATTGGAGCGCTGCCCCAACTGCGGGCCCGGTATCGCCCCTGACTGGCACAAGATGGGGATTTTTTAACGTCACCTGGACTGTGAGTGATTATTTATCTAAGACATTTTCTAACACCTCAAAGCTTATCCTGGGACTGCCATTTTATGGCTTTGATTGGCCTACCGCCAGCGATGCTTTGGAGGCTGCTACAACCGATGTGGGAGAATCGATTTTCTACAGCGAGGCCTATCCTAATGCCCTGCAATATGGCCGTTTATGGGATGAAGAATCGCAATCACCCTGGTATAAATATAACGACGGTCAATGGCATCAGGGGTGGTATGATGACAGTTTAAGCCTGGCAAAGAAATTTGAATTTGTTATAGACCAGGATTTAAAAGGCATCGGAATTTGGGCATTGAGCTATGATGGTGAGCGTCAGGAACTGCTGGGAGCTTTGGCAGATGCATTTGGCGCAACAGCGCCTCCTTTGAAACCAACAGCCTTTTATGTTTTGAATATGGGTGACGGCCGGGTTCAAATTGCGAGTAAGGCGGCATCCGGCGCTACCGGGTATAACATCTATAAGAGCACGGATGGCGATAATTTTGATCAAGGTACAGAATTTCCCAATGCAGTAAATGTTTTAAGCAATCTCTCCCCGGATTCTACCTACTATTTCAAAATGTCTGCAATAAACGGCAATGGAGAAAGTAATTCGACCGAAGTGCTAGCCGTACACCCCACCAGCGGACAAGTCGGTCTCCTGATTGTAAACGGTGTTGACCGTACTATCGGTACCGTTAACACCTTCGACTTTGTTAAGCGATTTGCTCCTGCCGTGACAACCGGATACGCCTTTGATTCTTGTTCAAATGAAGCAATTGAAAATGGCGATATTTTGCTGGCACAATATGAAATTGTCCTCTGGATTTCGGGAGAAGAAGGCACAGCTAACGAAAGTTTTAGCCAAAGAGAACAGTCTTTACTTGCCCGGTTTTTAGAATCCGGCGGCAAGTTGTTCATCTCGGGTTCTGAAATCGGCTACGATCTGGTTGAAAAAGGCAGCACCGCTGACAAGAGTTTTTATCGCACTTATTTCAAGGCTCAGTATGTTAGAGATAAAGTCGCAACACATTCGGCATCCGGTACGTCCGCAGGCATTTTTAATGGTGTTTCCAGCGTCACTTTTGATAATGGCGCCCATGGTACTTACAACGTGGATTTCCCCGATGGTATTAAGCCCGTTGACGGTGCGGTACTAAGTATGGCGTATAATGGCTTCAGTGCAGCAAGCTTTGGCGGCGCCGGCATCCAATATGCGGGGCCTTTTGGAAATAGCACTATTGCTGGTAAACTGGTCTATTTAGGTTTTCCCTTTGAGACCATCTATCCTGAAAGTTCGCGTGATCTGGTCATGAAGGCCGTGTTGAAATTTTTGGGTGGAACGCTTACCGGTGTGGAGGCTCCTCTTGCTGAAACCGCACCAATAAATGAATTCGAACTGATTCGGAACTACCCCAATCCTTTTAATCCATCGACAACCATCGTTTTTCGATTAACGGGTTCTGCTCCGCTGCGGACCAGATTGAAAATCTATAACCTGAGAGGCCGGGAGATTATTACTTTAATGGATGAATCAAAATCAGTGGGACGGTATTCGGTTCAATGGGATGGCCGGGATAGTCTTGGTAAGTTGGTGGCCAGCGGTAAGTTTATTTATCGCTTGCAGGTAGGGGAGAGGGCGCAAGCGAAAACGATGACGTTGCTGAGATAGGATCCACTCAAGAAATTAAAGACTATGATTGACAAACTTGATTGAGTTGATTTATATTCAATCCTTCAATGTCTTCAGTCTATAGCCAGTCAGAAAAATATAGAGCAACAAAAGCTACCAAGACAAAATGCAGAAATTGTCAATTCAAACTGAATTGGGATCCTCAAAAAAGGAAAGATGGAAAATAGTCTACAAATTCAAGGGATCTGGTACAATTGTTAGCATCCTGATCGCGGTAGCATTGTCAATTAATTGTGCAACCTATGGGCAAACAATATCAGGATGGCAAACGCTCCGAAATGCACCCGTCGTACCACGGCACAACGATGTTTTTTTCGTGACGCCCAAGCTTGGCTGGATTGTAAACGGATCGGGACAAATATACAAAACAATAGATGGCGGCAACTCGTGGCAGCTGCAATTCGAGCAAAATGTAACGCACTTTCGCTGCGTCGGGTTCCTTGATTCTTTGCGCGGCTGGGCAGGCAATGTCGGCTTTGGTGAATTTGGCACCACCGATACGACTGTTATGTACCGCACAATTGATGGCGGTACCAACTGGTCGCCATTTAACTCTTTCACAGGGCCCAAGCCGAAAGGTCTTTGCGGAATGTATGTGCTGAATGATTCCGCCATCTTTGCTGTCGGCCGGGTACGTGGTCCAAGTTTTTTTGCGAAAACAACCGGCAGTGGGAATACCTGGATATCGAAAGATATGAGTGCATATGCAGCCGGATTGATCGACGTATACTTCTTTCATCCCGATTCCGGCTATGCAGTGGGATTGACAAACGTGGAACATTCTAACTCAAGTGGTGTAGTCCTTTTCACATCTGACGGCGGTGAAACCTGGGAGGAACGATTCAAAACCGGCCGAACAGGGGAGTGGTGCTGGAAAATTTCGTTTCCTTCGCGTAAAGTCGGGTACGTCTCGCTGCAGCGCAATAGTAAGAGGCCCATCTATTTTTTGAAGACAAGCGATGGCGGTGAAACATGGGAGAGCAAGGTGTTTTCTAATTCCTATTATTTTGTGCAAGGAATCGGTTTTGTGACGGAGGAACTTGGCTGGATTGGCGGCAACAGCAGCTTGCCAGCATTTCAAACAAACGACGGTGGGGAAACTTGGCAGCGGGCAGACTTTAGCGCTCGCTTGAATCGCCTGCGCTTTTTGGGCGATTCGCTCGGATACGCTGTGGGGCGGTCGGTTTACAAATATACGCCGCTGCCACCCGTCAGCGTGGCCACAGAAGAAAATGAGACGCCTCATTCATTCGATTTCGAACAGAATTATCCAAACCCATTTAATCCAAGCACAATCATCAATTACCAGTTGCCGGTTCAAAGCGAAGTTGAATTAACCATTTATGATTTGCTTGGGGAAAAGATTAGAATTTTGGTTAAGGAGAATCAATGGCCTGGATTCTATGTGGTTCAATGGGATGGAAAAAACCGGAATGGCGCACAATCACCCAGCGGTATCTATTTCTATCAAGTCAAATCTGAAAAATTTACTCAAACGAAGAGAATGTTATTATTGCGATAATTCCAGCAGGAAAATCCCAGCTCTCCAAATCTCGATAATAAAATGATAAAATCAATCGCCTATATTTTATTTAGTGATTGAGGTTTGGTCATTGGAATTTTAAACTTGCGGCGGGATTATAAGTTGATTCTGTTACTTACTCATAATCATTTTGCGGACAAACCGCTGTCCCCCTACCTCGAAGCTGTACAGATAAATTCCACCGGGAAGTTCTCTGCCTTTAGAATCTTTGCCATCCCACACCACAGAATATTCCCCCGAAGGTTGAATTTCATTCACTAAAGAAACAACTTTCTGCCCGCGTAGATTATATATGGACAAGGTTACGCTTCCGGAAGAAAGATGTCGGTAACGAATGAAAGTACCTGCATTGAACGGATTAGGATAGTTCTGAAATAACGAAAACATTTTTGGCTGGTTTAGGACTTCCTCTCCTGATTCAACCGAGGTAACCACACTTGCAAGGGATGCAACCGTTGCCAGAGTTAATTTGGTGATCTTCTCAACTTGCTCCAAATTAAGCGTCGCAAACTTATCACTCTCACGGTGGTAAAATGGATTGGCCGTATAAAATGGCAGGCTGTTTTGCCAGGGCGGGGCGTTCTCAATTATTAAGATGGCTTTGTATCGATACAGCCAAAACTGATCGTGATCGGAATATGTGGCTTCGGGAAACGGCGGTGCATTGGATGTCAGGCCTATTTGATAAACCGAGTTTACGGCGAGCATTTTTTCTCCCAAATCACGCGATTTGTTGTTAGACACAATATTGAAATAAACTTTGCCCGTGCTGTTATGCCCTATCATGTCTACAATATAAACCCCTAAGATTTCTTCACCCTGCATAAATGCTCGCTGCGCATAATGCTTGCTTCCCAAATGATTATTGTTGTTGTAAGCCGGGTGTCGTTCTTCTGCGCCAAAAGCTATAAATTTAATTGTATAGCTGTTATTAAATGCATTGTTTGGATCGCTCAGAATGCGCGCAATTTCCAAAATAGCCGCTACCCCGGAAGCATTATCGTCGGCGCCCGGCGCTTTTGCAGTTGGCCAGTCTGTTTCCCAGTTTAAATTATTATCTAAATTGGCGGTTGCATCCAGGTGTCCGCCAATAATGTAAATTTGAGATGGATTCTCCTTGCCTTCAAACGTGGCCACCACATTAAATAGCGGCTCCGAATCGTGCGGTTGGCTGGCGTTGGCAACAAAAAAGGTGTCGAGAATCACTGAAGAGAGACCGGCAAAACTTTCAAAGGTTTCTTTGATATAATTCACCGACCAACGATTGCCTTCAGTGTAGGTGACGCGAGATTGGTAGCCATCAGCATTAGCTAAATCTTGGACATATCTACTAATGTTCTCTTGAGAAACCTGGCTTACCAAGTTGGCGATTGTGTAATCAAAACTCGCTGACTGCGTCTGCGACCATATGGGTACGGTTAAAACAAGAGCTGAACACTGAAGTAGTGAATGGATATAAACTACTTTGGTCGTTTTTGAAGCTTTTAAGTGTTGGTTATTAATTTAAACAACCCAATTGTAACATCCGAATTTCGAGATTCGATATTAGAATTTATTTCAATAAGGTCATGCGCTGTGATTTTCTAAATTCACCGGATTTCAAGGTAAGCAAGTAAATCCCGCTCACAACGGAATTTCTAAAATTATTCCTGCCGTCCCAGGTTACGGAATAGTCACCCGCAAGTTGATTCTCATCCACGAGTGTTCTGATTTCTTCGCCCAGTAAATTGTAAATTTTCAATGTGGTTTGACCTGATTTCGCTAACACATAGTCAATAGTGGTACTGGGATTAAACGGATTTGGATAGTTGGCTTCTAAGCGATACGCTGTTGGAATTAAGTTAGTTTGGCTTTCCACGCTTACCGGCGTCGTCACCGTTAGGGTTTCCGGACTAGTAGTGATAAAGCTATTGGTCGGTCCCTCTCCGGGTGGTGAAAGAAAGAATATGTGCTCATTCGAATTCTCCAGGAGGATGATGTTGCCCGCAGCATCCATGCCGATGGCAGCACGATCGTTGAGGTTGGCGCTATCGTCAAAACCAAATAGATCCATTTCATCTATCAAATTGCTAACAGTTGGAAAGGGAAAATTAATATCGTCCACCCGCCACAAACCGTCTTCGAAAAGACCATCGCCGGCTCGTGTGGAATAATAGAGGATATCATCCGTTGAAGTGGCGCGGTCTTGGCCGTGATCAATTAACAAATCGGCAATTCTGAATGTCTGGTCGGGGTTCAATAACCACACTGCATCATTATCCGTAACCGGCAGGGTACCGCTAATGTCGAATTTCTTAAATCTTACTTGGTCGCTTGCAAAATCGTTACTCTGGCGAAACGTAACGTACATGCCACCGTCATCATCGATGGCAAGGTTCCGGGGAAGACCCTCGGTAAATTTACCTACGAGCTCGAGTGTACCTGTAAAAACGTCTTCATTCCCAATAGCCGCGCACACCACGGTGCTGTCGTCACAAATGTAAAGCACCCGGTCGGCCCCAGTGCCCGCCATATACAACCCCTTTGGATTCGTAAGGCCTGTAATGACGGTGGTTAAAGTGTTGACGGTATTTAGACGACGAATTTCGCCAGTGTCAACAGCCGATACATAGAAGCGTTCTTTGTCATCCAGTACCCCTGAAAACATCGACTGCGTCCCGCCGCCCCAGTCGATAGTGCCGCCACTGGCAATATCTGCAGCCACTAGAAAAGGATCGTGAAAAGAGCCATCTGCATTATATATGGTAATGCCTTTTTCAAGTGGGCCGCCGGTGTTAGGTGCATAAAATAAACCAAACAGAGGACTGTTCATGTCTGTCACCACGTCGCAACCACGGGTAAAAATGTCGATATCTCCAGAATCAAAAAAAACGGTCCAGTCTGTGTTTGAAGCATTCGACTGCTCCGCTTTAACTTGAAAAAGATATTGCTTGCCTGCTTCTCCACCCGAACCGTCCCACTCTACCGATTGCATGCCAGCGCTCATTGCGCCGGCATCGATCTGGGCTACCGCCGTACCGGTTGCAACGTCAATTATCTCAACGGTTATAACGCTGGCGGTATCATTTAGAATAAATGAAAACCTGGCGCCCGTACCATCAGAAAAATTTTCATCAAAGGGCGAGCCATCCGGATTGGTTATTGTTAATTGTGAGGCATAAACTTTCGCAAAGACGTTTGAAGGATTTATGATGACAAGGACTAAAACACAAGACAGCAAGAATCGGTAAATTGTTCTCATAACTTTTTCCCTCCAAGTATTTATAAAATAAATTCCAGGGTCCAAAACCCAACCTCAATTAAACCTTGGATTTAGGGTAAGTAAATTTCAGGTCGAGACTTCTTGTGCCAACCCGAGGCCACCCAAGACTGCGGAAGAAATTTTACCTGATCAAAGCCATTTTCTTTGTGGTTTTGAGCAAACCTGCTTCTAAGGTGTAGTAATATATACCATTTGGAATTTCATTTGAATTAAAAATAGTTTTATAAGCGCCTGGTGTGAGTCGCTCATTTACCAGCGTCGCCACCTTTTGTCCCAGCGTGTTATAGACTGTTAAAGTAACGAGCGCGGTATTCTGTAAGTCAAATTCGATGGCAGTGCTCGGATTAAAAGGATTGGGATAGTTTTGTTTCAAGGCAAAAGTGGCCGGAATTGTTTGTGCGATCTGCTCAACACTGACGATGAGGCTGAGATCGCCGTCATACCGCCATTTTTCTACTTGCCAGCCGTAATAGGATTGGAAATACAAGGCCTGTTCAAAAGCCTCCACATCGGTATCGTATGTGGAAGTATAACCGCTCCAAAGTCCGTCTGAAGATCCGGAAGAATAACCACCGGCATGATCAAAATTCCACTGCGCCACGTCAATAGTGTCAACATTGGCGCCGGTAGCGCCGTCGATGACATAGATTCGGCCATAGGGATAGCCTCCACCGGACTCACCTGCAAAGAAAAGCGTGTCCGCGGCTGCAAAGACTATCCCGGGATTATCCAAGTAACTCAAACCAAGCAAAGTTGGCGTGAAGGTTCCTGCTTCATTTGTACCAACGTCACTGGGATCAAGTGTCAAATCGAATGAATTGTCTGCTGAATATCCAACGGTGGGACTGCCGGTAAATTTAAGCATTTTTCGTTCGGAAGATTGACTCACAAACACCTGGGAGCCGTCACCGGAGGCGGCAATGCCACGATACTCACCGGGGGGAAGATCGATTGTAGACATAGGCGCGCTATCATGGGTGGTTGCCCAGGCCGCGTTTGCATCGGTGACCGGAGGATAGACCTTGACTTCCTCGGTGTTGGTGTCGTCGCCGGTGACCGTGCAAACGTATACATATCCGTTAGCGTCTACATCGATAGCCCAGATGTCTGCATCACCGGTCTGCATACGATACTGAGAACCTGCTACTTCAGTCGAGGTTAGTTCAAATACGAGAATATTATGAGACACATCGTTGTTTGCGAGATAAACCAGATTATCGGGTCCACCAGCTAATTGGAAAGCATCCGTCAAATTGATCTTATCTAACGCGAACTCCCAGGATCCAATGCCGCCTGCAGGAGGGGCATTCAGTCTGCCATTCGCCGAATCCGCCCCGGAATAACCGACTAGGTAATTTATCAAATTGCCACCGGCTGAGGACCCCCGAGCTACCAGGGCTACAAAATTGTTGGGACCGACGACCCCGACACTCGGTGTGCGATTTTCGGTTCCGTTGACAGCGTCGTCAAATGTAACGTACTGGGTTGCCCATTCGTTTGTTTGTGCTAACAAGGCTAGCGGCAAAAGAAGTAAAACAGTGACTGGAAAAGTTAACCAATTTTTCATTTTTCGCTCCATTATTTTGTTAAGTAGAAGCTGAGAAATCTTGAATATTATTTGGGAAAATTATCCTACAAGGTAAAAAAATGAGTTCTTCCTGCAGGATGATTTTACCGCACCAAAGACATGGTCTTAGACTTAGAGAAATTACCAAAAATCAGTTTGTAAATATATACACCACTAGCAGCGGGAGACCCAAAGTTGTCATGCGTATCCCATTGAACTGCGTGTGTTCCCTCGGGATAAGTTTCGTTGTCAATTAAGGTCCGGACTTCCTGGCCTAAGGAATTATAGATTTTCAAGCTAATACGTTTGTCTAAAGGCAGAGTAAAGCGAATGTTGGTCGTTGGGTTGAATGGATTGGGGTAATTTTGCTCTAAATGATAATCGTCGGGGGTAATCACCGTCCAAATACTGCTTCTGTTCTCCACATCTGTAGTCAAAGTAACAGGAATGGACTGGGTGGAGTCGCCCCACTCGAAGACGAAAAAGCCGTAGGAGTTTACTCTAAAAGGTTCACCCTGGAGAACATCTCCTGCATCTCCACAAGCGCCTTTATAACCGACCACGATATCCCGATTGCCATCCCCGTCTATGTCCATACCTGGATAGGTATAAATTGAATTAAAAAGTCCATCGCTTACATCATAGGCCTCATCAAGATTGAATTGGCCAAGTCGACCATGGTTTATATAGCTGGTGGGATCGTTAAGGGCGCCTGTGCCGTTGTACTCAATATTTAGAACTTCTGGAACATTAGTAACGTAAATATCAAAACCGTCTGACCCGCTGCCGTGATCCTGGTCACCAATGGCCATAATTCCCCATCGGGTAATATTAATGTCGTCTAGCAGAACGTTAATGTCATTTTCACTCACAAATGCCTCGCTAACAATATTGCTGATTGCGTAAACTCGGCCAATTGCACTTCCACTACCGCCCGCAAAGATGACAACCTTTTCCCCGCCGGCATCAACAATGTCAACCCCCGCCTTTACAACAAATATGCTGATATTAAGATCAGAGTCTATAGGTACGACGCTTCCCGGGGTATAAGTATCGACCCCGGATATTTCGATAAATCCTATGCCTGCTCCCGAGTTAATATTCGTCCAACCAAGCACAACAATTTCATCTAATCCATCATTGTCAATATCACCGACGGCCGTGCTAACCGGTGTGTAGCCATCATCGCCAAAATCAATTACTTTTGCCATATCAGTGTATTTATACTCAAGCCTGACGTTGGCGCTGCCGTCTGCAAATGTACCGCTTTCAACTTCAAGGATATAGAGGTTGCCGTTTTCAAGATTTCCAAAGGATCTCGGTGTGAAAAGAAGCTCGCTTTTGTTGTCGCCGTCGATATCGGCAACAGTAAGGGGGTTTTCCGCCCGCCCCAAATTAGCCTGGTCGAATTCGGTATCAATCTCTTCAAACTTTATGTGCCAGGCAGGTTCGGTTCCGTAATCGTTATCGTTTCCAGTAAATTCATAAAAATAGATGCCGCGCTGCGCTTTTTCCAGGCTGTCACTGGCAAAATATCCAACCTGGAAGATAATTTCCATCTTGCCATTGTTGTCGAAGTCACCAACCGAGACGGAGCGCGGAGTGGAACCACCTCCAAAGACACCTGGATTGAGCCTCTTCGATGCCCAGACATATTCAAGTTTATTGTCGCCAACCACTTCAAAAACCAAAATCCGCCCACCATCACGGTACTCTGTCACCAAAATCTCTGGCTTGCCATCTCCATCCAAATCGGGATTGGCAGCGACAAAAATGCCACGGCCTGACGTGCAACTAATGGTATCGGGTTCAGATAAAATGCGTGGATTTACGGCAGTCAGACGGTAGCTGTTGTCGCCATCGACCGGTTGCTGAGCCTGGACCTCCGCAGACAAATAAAAAACCACCATGAAATTGAAAGCAGTAACAAATAGTTTTTTCATGTCACACCCTCCTTTAGAAACTAAGTGCTAGTAGTTAATCCAAAAACCCAAATTGATGAGTAGGAAATTAATTAGCTAAAAGTTAAAGAAACTTAACGAAATAATTTAGCATGTGGGAAATGAATGTCAAGCATTTTTTGTTGGTGTAATTTTTTACTTGACAAAAAAGAATTAAATTCTATCTTATTTAATTGAATACTAGCTTCCTCTAAGTTATTGTGATTCCCATAACTTGCTCAGTTAACAACATGTAACAATGATTGCCGTCTGCCTTATTATTCGGATAAAATAGTGTTACTTTTTTTTAAAATGTTGTGGAAACCCTGCATAAAAATGCTTTGTTTTGGTGAAGGGCCTTTCGATGGAATTTCTTTCTTAACAATATAGAATAGCACCGGAACACGAAAACACTATTATGCACATTGCGATGATATTTAGAGATCACATTACTAGGAGTCGAAAATTTTCTTGTACAAAAACCAACAGGTTCACTTGATGAAAAAATTATTTTTTTTTATGGTGATTGTCTTGCTTAGTTATTCCTTCATTTTTGCAGGCACAACTGGCAAAATATCGGGCAAAATCACTGATGCCGAAACCGGCGAAGGATTGCCTGGCGCCAACATACAAATTGAAGGATCTTTTTTTGGTGCCGCAACCAACGTCAATGGAAATTATACCATCCTTAACGTGCCGCCCGGGCTGTATACGATCAAAATTTCGTTCATTGGCTATCAGACTTTGCTCGTGAAAGAGGTACGAGTAAACGTTGATTTTACTGTACGCGTAGAGCAGCAACTGCAACCTAGTGCCGTGGAAATGGCAGCGGTTGAAGTCTTCGGGGAACGTAATCCGCTGGTACGCCAGGATTTAACAAATACGCTCGTCGCCGTCACGGCTGAACAAATCAAGGCATTGCCGGTCGACCAAATCAGGGACGTCATTGCTTTACAGGCAGGCATTGTGCAGGACAATTCCGGGGCATTGCATATTCGCGGCGGCCGCTCGAACGAAGTGGCCTTCCAGGTCAACGGCATATCAATCAACAATCCTTTGAGCAATCTGCAGGGCGTCGGAATTGCTATCAACGCTATCGAGGAAGTATCGGTTTCCACAGGCACATTCAGTGCTGAATACGGCAATGCGTTGAGCGGCGTCATTAACTTTGTGACAAAAGATGGCGGTCCCGATTATCAGGGCACTTTTAGAACCTCTACCGGCGGTAACTTCAGTACAAGAGATGACATATTTTTTAAGATTGGCGATGTTGACTTGTTGAATCACAACCGAATGGAGTGGACATTTGGAGGACCCGTTCCTTTATTTGGTAACTTGACTTTCTTTATTTCCGGTGTTCGTGAAATAGACGACGGCCATCTTTTTGGTCTGCGTGTCTATAATCGGGAAGAAATCCTTTTTATTGATGAGGCCCTTCTCATCATTGACCCGTTCGGAGCTTCCGGTGAACCCTTCCAGGCGGATGGTGACCGCGAAATTGTGCCTATGGTTACCAGTGAAAATTTGAATTTAACCGCCAAGCTAACCTGGAAGCCGAGCCCTAAATTAAAATTTACTTATGATCTGCTTTTGGATGACGGCGAAAGATTCGCAAGCAGTAATTTTCGCCGTTATCGGTTTAACCCTGATGGTCGGCCCAAATCCTTAAGCAATGCCAGTAATCATTCCATTGGTATCACCCATACTCTGAGCAACACGACCTTCTACACTCTAAAATTGGGTGCGGGGTTTACCCATGATCGAACTCATGTTTTTGAAGATCCGTTTGACGAGAACTATGTCCGCAGTTTTGATAGCCGCATCACGAACAATCTTCTTCAACCAACAGACTATTTAGCTGGAGGAACCAGCCTGGACCGCTCTTTCAGCAAAACACGGGCCCTTATTGGGAAACTTGATGTTGTCAGCCAGGTTCATCCGGCTCATGAACTAAGATTCGGTGGTGAATTTCAGCACAATCGATTAGAGACCGAAGCCTACACCTTGCTCTATGACGTAAATCTTTTCAATCAGCCACAGCCATGCATTGATGAATTTGGCGACCGGCCCTGCATACCTTTCCCTTCGTTAGACAGTGCATTTACGAGTTACCAGGCCTACGTTCGTCAACCCATTCAGGGCGCATTCTACTTCCTGGACAAGATAGAACTATCAAAATCCTTTATCCTGAATATTGGCGCCAGATATGATTTTTTTGACGCCCGCGCATTCTACAATCCTGATCTGGTTGGAACCGTTGATTCGGGTGTCGAAAAAAATTTAATTAAAACTACGGCAAAACACCGCCTGGCGCCGCGCATAGGTTTGAGTTTCCCAATCACTGATCGCGGTATTATTCGCTTTTCTTACGGTCATTATTACCAAAATCCCCGGTTAAGCCAGATCTATCGAAATTCAAGATTTGAAGATTTTAATTTCGCGGCGCTGCCAACTTTCGGAAACGCCAATCTCGACCCAAAACGGAGCATCCAGTATGAAATGGGCTTGCAACAGCAGTTCACAGATGACTTCAAAATTGATTTGCTCGTTTTTTACAAAGATGTGACCAATCTGATCCAAACGCGCCGGGTCATTGCCGGTGAAGTCGCGGCATCTAAAGAATTCAATTTGGTGACTACCATTAGTTATGCCAATGTAAAGGGGTTTACGCTTTCGTTATTGAAACGGCAATCACCGGGCGGGATTCTCTCTGCTTCATTGGATTACACCTTTCAAGTGGGTGAAGGCGCCTTTGATGACCCCTTAAGAACGGCAATTGACACGCGTTCTGATCGCGATACGGAACAAACATTTGTCCCATTGCCTTTTGACAGAACGCACACCATCAATGGAACGTTGACTTTAAGAAAAGCCAACAATTGGACCTTCAGTGTCATCGGAAATCTCTGGACCGGGACCCCATACACTCCGTCTCTTCCTTCTTCGGTTCAGGCGGTGGAGTTTCAGGTAAGAAGCGCGCGCAGGCCTATAAATAAAAATATAGATTTAAGAATCGAAAAATTTTTCAGGCCGAAAGGCGTACAATTTTCTATATTCATGCAAGTAGAGAACGTTTTAGATGCAATAAATGAACGATTCGTGCATTTAAACACGGGAAGTTCTTTAACCTCTTTGGCCGAGTCAACGAATCCCACTCTTTTCGATAATTTAGAAAGACGTATCGAGTCGGAATCCGGAAACTTTTTCCCGATCAGATTTATCGAGGAGTTTTATCAAAGGGAAGATTGGCTTGGGCCGCCAAGGGAAATTCGCTGGGGAATTGCATTTGAATTCTAAATCCAATGTTAACTGAAATCCCAAGAACCAAAAAGCGTTTGAAAAAAGAAAAATCCGAGGGTCATATATGCTTAAGCTATCTTCAAAAGTAACACCCTTATTCATAGTAACCTTATTACTGATTACCTGTAACGTATTCAGTCAGAATAAAAAGGCAGAAGATTTAAAATATCTGTCAGCCAATGAACGATATCAAATTGTGAGAGATCACTATCGTGCTTTTAACCAGGTGCTGCAAGATGACCCCGCGCACGAGAAGAAAAAAGAAACCACAATATTCGGAAACGAAATTCGGGTACTTTTAACCAACCTGGGATCAATTTCAACGCCGGACGCAGACAATTCGGATGCCGATTTGTTTTGGCCCAAAAATCCTGCTGTGGGATTGGGTTATGCATATGAATTCGGACCTCTGGTAGCGGCGGAGGTGCCTCACGCCTTTATTCCGGACAGTATGATTCATATCGTTAACGACGGTTTTGTCATGTTATCAGACGGCGATTTTGCTCCCGGCACCGCGGAAAAATGGGGCTGGCTCCCCAAAGTAGGGTTTTCTGACCCAAATTCAAATCAGTTGGCCACTTTCACCGCACCGGATTTAAATTTGGATGGGAAGCCCGATAGTTGGCCCGAGGAGTTTTTCAACCAAACTTTAGGGCGATATGTATGGCCGGCATTTTTGGGCGACGACGCCACCACCCCGGATGAAGAAGCCTTTTACGTGATGGACGACTTCAGTAATGCTGAATTTCAATATTACCCTTTTCCGGATGACTCGACCAAAAGAGGTTTAGGCTTGGAGCTTCAGGTGAGAATCTTTCAATTCAATAATGCTCTTGCTGAAGATATCATCTTTTTGGTTTATACCATCACCAATGTCAGCCAAAAAACACTCGATAAAGTCTATTTGGGCATGTTTGGCGATCCCCATGTTGGGGGTCCGAATGACTTCGCTGACGACAACGCCGACTTCATCTCGGCTTTTAATGAAAGTTTTCCTTTCGACACCCGAAATATGCTTTATGCATTTGACCAGGACGGGCGAGGAGATGGCGGCAGAATACCGGGCTACTTCGGCTATAGATTTCTGGAGAGTCCTGGAATAGATGATGACGGCAAAGACAATGATAACGACGGACTACTCGATGAAAGCCCGTTCAACGATGCCGGTATTGAAATTTTTGGACCTATAGGAATATATGGCGATGATAAGCTGCACTGGTCCGGTGATGAGGATGGCGACTGGCTGGCAGAATTTGATGATGTAGGCGTAGATGGCATTCCCGGCACCGGAGATTTCGGCGAAGGAGATGGCAAACCCACACAATTGTTTTTTCTTGATAGCAACGGCAATGGCATACTCGACGTCGGTGAACCCAGATCTGAAACCCGATTAGAGGGGATGCGCTTTCACGGTGGTGAACCTAATTTTGGATTCTTAGACATTGCGGAATCGGATCAATTGGGCTTAACCAGCTTTAATGCGATCTTATTTGGCGGTAATAATCGCCCGAAAAATGATGAATTGATGTGGCGGCTTATGTCTACGCCCAATCAACGACCGGAAGACCCTGCACCGCAGATCGAGCAGGAAGCGGATAACGTATTCATTTATGGCTCTGGACCGTTCAGTTTGGCGCCCGGTGAAAGTCAACGCTTCTCCATTGCCTTGCCTCTCGGGGTCGATTTAGATGATCTCTTACAAAATGCCGAGATATCTCAGCAGGTTTTTGAATCCGATTACCGCTTCGCACAACCCCCGCTTAAGCCCATCGTTAGGGCGGTTCCTGGCGATGGGAAAGTAACGCTCTACTGGGATACCCGGGCGGAATCCTCCTTCGATCGATTTGTGGCGCGCGCAAACCCGGATAACTCTGACTTAGGTTTTGACTTCGAAGGATACAAAATTTACCGCAGCCGAGATTTTAGCTTCAATGATACGAAAACTATCACAGATTCCCGAGGGATTCCCTTTCTTTCAGTACCGCTGAAACAGGCCAACGGCGTAGCCGCGCAATTCGATTTAATCAATGAGTTTTCAGGCTTGTCTGACATTGAGTTTGCCGGGCGTGGGGTGCGCTTTGATTTAGGGAAAAACACCGGCTTGAGACACTCCTTTGTCGATTCCAATAATGTGATAAACGGAGTGACCTATTTTTATGCGGTAACTTCTTACGATCATGGCGACCTAAACGCTGAAATTGCACCCACCGAGAGCCAGCGCTCTATCGATCAAGATCCCCTTACCCGAAAATTTTCTTTTGATGTCAATACTGCAATGGTTGTACCCGGTCCCCCGGCACAGGGTACCGTTGATGCGGACATTCAAGATAGTGATAATCTAGCAACAAGGGAAGAGGGCGATGCAAGCGGACTAGTCCGAATTCAATTTTTGGAGCCATTTGCGGTAAAAGATGGCAAAAAATATGAGGTTGAATTTGTCGATGTAAAAATTGATTCCCTCACCCAGACGACAGGTTATTCCGTGATCGATTTAGAGATTAAGGTCGTTATCATTACCTCAAGAGATAGGGTATTTGTTAATCTCCCTGATAAGAATTTAGTTGCAGGCTCAATCACGGTCGCAGACCTGGCAAGCGGTAGCGCAGTCGATCCGAGTAATTTTGAAGTGGACCTCAATGAGGGAAGAATTCGAGGCGCCAGCCCGGGTTCATTACCTGAAGGTGATCAATTTGAAGTAAGCTATAGATTTAAGCCGGTCTCCGAGAGTTTATCTTTGAACAACGAAGACAATAACCCGGTGTTTGATGGCATGCGCTTGTTTGTCCAAAACGAAAAAACCGCCGTTGACCCGCAACGAAGCGGCTTTAAAATCAAAGACTCAAATACGAATTTGCGAGTTGATTTTTTGATTCCGGCGAGAGTTGGGAATCAAGCGCCCATTGATAGCGACTTTGAAATTCACTTTGCAAACTACGATACAACCGCTGATGGTCGATTGGTCGCCCCTGCAGACTCCAGTATATTAGGGAGACGTGTAAAAGCGCCATTTCGCATTATTGATACCTCAACCGGCGACCGGATTGATTTTTTCATCCAGGAGAATGTTCGAGGTTTTATTAATGAACGCTGGGATTATCCGGAAACCATCGTTTTGATACGGCCTGAAACGGTACTGGAAACCACATATGAAATCAAGTTTACGCCGCCAGCCGATACATTAAAAGCCGCCGATGGCACAGATTCTTTAATTGTATTTAATGACCCGATTTATCCTGAGGACGGCGACGTCTTTTTAGTCTTCGCGAAGAAACCATTTGAGCCCGGTGATAAATATTCTATTACCACTATTGCCGTGTCTTTTGATAGTCAAATCGCTAGTGATGCTTTGAAGGATGTCATTGTGGTTCCAAATCCTTACGTCGCTTTCAGTTCAGCGGAAATGGCGTTTCGCTCCGGTATACGAAATGACCGGCGAATAGAATTCAGAAACTTGCCTCCGCAATGCACGATACGAATTTACACCATCACCGGGGAATTAGTCGATACGATCATAAAAGACGACAACTTGAATTTTGCAGTTTGGGACTTGCTGACTTTTGAGTCGCAGCAAACCGCCTATGGCGTTTATATTTATCATTTAAACGCACCGGGGGTTGGGACTAAGATAGGACGTTTGGCCTTGATCAAGTAACCTTAAGACTAAATCCCAAAAATTCAAATCCCAACAAAATTCGATTGGGATTTGGCGGTTGGGCTTGGGGATTTTGTGATACACTCAATAAGTTTTTCTTAGGGGAGACATTAGCATGAAACGTACGGTATTAATTTTCTCATTAGTTCTATTCTGGACCGTCAATACCGCACTTGCCCAGTCGTTTCGCTCTACATCAAAGGCCGGAACAACCGCGGCGCAATTCCTAAAAATAGGCGCTGGCGCAAGACCGATTGGCATGGGTGGGGCCTATACAGCCATCGCCGATGATATCAATTCCATTTATTGGAATCCTGCAGGCTTGGCATTAATTGGCGGCGGTGGAGAAGCGACCTTTAATCATGCGGAATGGTTAGGAGACACGCAGTATGACTTTGCCGCTTTTTCATTGAATGCCTCGGATTTCGGCTCTTTGGGCCTGCAGGTCATTTCGCTAAGAACACCGGAAGAGAATGTACGCACGGTTTTTGCGCCAGAGGGTACTGGGCAAGTCTGGGACTATAATGCTATTGCCATCGGGGTTACTTTTGCAAAGAATCTTACCGACCGTTTTGCAATTGGCTTTACCGGAAAATTCATACAGGAAAATTTGTTTAACGAAACAGCCAAGGGGGCAGCATTTGATATTGGTATACTCTACAAAACCCCTTTTGAAAACGTAACCTTAGGCGCCTCCATCATAAATTTTGGCACAAAAATGAGGCTTGATGGTCGCGACATTTTCTTTAACGAAGATCCGTTTCCCGAACAAGGCTCGGTTAACGAAGTTCCTTCCAAATTCCGCTTGGAAAGTTATGAAATCCCTCTTAGTCTTCGTTTTGGGTTGAGCTGGCAATTAGTACACAATGAAGATGTCACCATTTTGGCGGCGGTAGACGGTTCCCATCCGAATGACAACGTAGAATTTATTAATGGCGGCGTTGAAGTTGGATTAAAAAATATCCTTTTTTTAAGAGGGGGGTATAAATCCCTATTCTTGAAGAATAGTGAGCAAGGCGCCACGTTTGGCGCAGGGTTGCGTTACGATATCGTCGGTACGAACCTCAAATTCGATTTTGGATGGGCTGATTATGGCAGGCTAAAAAATGTCAAATTTGTCTCTTTAGCAATTAGATATTGATCGCTTAAACTACAGAGAGGCTGCAAGTTAGATTAAACTAGAAAATTCAATAAAGAGATCCTAAATACCAAGTAAATCACCCAATCACCAAAACAGAAACAATAAACCACAAATCAGAAAGGAGGGCAGAAATAAGTACCAATTAATTAGTTTTCCCATTTCTTGCTGGGATCATTACTTTTAACCTCTAAAAGGAGGAGATGATGAGTAAAAGGATATTATATCTCGCGATAACGATCGCCACGATATTTCTTTCCGTGGCAGTTTGTACGACTCATGTTTTCGCAAACGTTTTTGCGTCAGATGTCAGAGTAGTCAACCCGGACGGTACCGCTTTTGATGGCAATTTAGCGGATGGCACTCCCGGTGTTGGTATTGAATTCCGTTTGAATGAAAATGCAACGTCTGTCGTCATAACGGTCTCTGACGGCAGCAATAATGTGGTTGCTACAATCGATGCCGGCCCCCAGCCGCAAGGTCTGAATATGGTAACTTGGGCCGGAGTTGATGATTCCGGCAACCCGGTTCCGGCGGGAGACTATACCTTTTCGGTAACCGCTAATGACGCAGTTGGCCATACCGCCAATGATTATGATATCATCTATGCTCACTCTGGCACCGTAATATTCACCAGGGGCGGCACGTCTATACGAAATCCGGCGGCGCCCAATTTTGGCCACCCGATTGGCGGTAATGGTGGTGGTGGTGGGCTAAAACGCGGTCCTCTAAACTTCTATGCCGATGGCACCGGTTTCGAACAAGTTGAACCTAATTTGAGCCGCTTCTCGCCTTTTGACGTGCGTGACTTCGGCGGCACTGGTCGTCTTTTCAAGATAACGAGTGACGATGATGGCTGGCTGTATTATTCTGACAGACTTGATCCACTGAGCAAGATTTATACCTTCGGACCAAGCCTGGATCCTGCGACATTTGCACAGGTCACAACTTCAGATGATTCCTCTAAAAAGGGTCTTGGAATCGATGTGGTTGGCACAGGGACAGATAGAGTGATCTATTGGGGCCTAGCAAATACGGTAGTACGTGCCGCCATTGGTGCAGCCGCCACTTTTGATCCAGCCAATTTTGAAGTTGTTGCTACGTTTGAACCGGACACAACTGCCGGGGATACACTTGCTGTCATAATCAAAGATATCGTCATCGACGACAGTGGTTTCATGTATGTCGCATTGAGTCGTGGCGGCGAACCGGATGGAGCAAATCCCGGTATCGCTGTCGAACGGTACGACATTTCGGGCACGCTTCCTGTAGTTCGCGCTGACCGTCAGTGGACGATTCCTGTGGGTTTCGACAATGGCGACGGCCGTCCTGTTGGATTTGGTATTGATCGCGGCGACAACTTAAACAGCAACGCTGATGATAGAATCTATTTCTCTGGCGGGAGCGGTACTGCTGATCGTAACTGGAATACGATGCGTAAAATTGACGATTTGGCTACCGGCGGAAGTTCCGTCGTTTTCGAGGATATTTCCGGCTCAAGAACGACTAGCAGCAGAGCCGACATGACCGTAGACGCGGCCGGCAACTTGATTTGGTTTGAGAACAGTTCTGAGTGGCTTATCGCCGTCTCTCCTCCGGATGGTCCAAATTCCTTCACCACACCGGCCAACGATGGCATTTCGATCAGCACAGCATCTACTGCCAATGCTTTTCCGCAGATATCCTCAATAACCGATGTGCCGAATGACCAAGGTAATCAGGTTCGGGTATCCTGGGCAGGTTCTTTCCTGGATCGGATTGGCAATAACGGCATGGATGAATACGAAGTCTATCGTCAGGTCAATGGCAACAGCGCAAGCAAAGTCAGCAGTTTAAAAAGCGGCCCTCCGGGTGCATGGGAGCTTGTGGGTACGACCTCAGCACGTCAAACCAGCAACTATTATTTAACGGTACCCACATTGTATAATGAAACTCCGGACACCACAATTCTTTCTACATTTTTCGTAAGCGCGATTGGAAATTCTGGTACACGCTGGGACTCTAATGCAGCGAGTGGATTCTCAATCGACAACCTGGCACCAGGCGCGCCCGCAAATGTCGCTGCCAGTGAAGGGGCAATCTCCGGTCAGAGCTTCGTTCAACTCACATGGGATGAATCACCAGATGAAGACTTCAACTACTTCGAGGTGGTTAGAAGTACTGCATCCGGATTTGATCCCACCAGCGCAGAAATCATCGGGTCCTCTACTGATCCGAATTTTGTTGACGATGCGGTCAATGTCGGAGAAACCTGGTTTTACAGAATTGCAGCCTTTGACTTCAACGGCAATAAAGGCGAATTCTCAGACGAAGTTTCCTTGCTGATCACGAGTGTAGAAGAAGGGACATTTGTCTCCATTCCGAAAGAGTTTACTCTACAACAAAATTATCCAAATCCATTCAACCCCGATACCAATATCGCATACGATCTGCCGAAATCAGCAGACGTTATTTTGAAAATCTACAACATCATGGGGCAAGGAGTAAAAACGTTGGTGGATGAAAGCCAACCGGCCGGTCGATATACTGTACGCTGGGACGGCACAAATAATTTTGGTGTGAGAGTTTCGAGTGGGCTGTACGTCTACCTCATTAAGGCGGGTGATTTTGTGAAGTCAAGTCGCATGACTTTACTCAAGTAGCATCTGCTTTTATTTTTCGGTGGACAACCGGAACTAAGGCCTTCTTTCCAAAAGATTGAAGGCCTTTTTTTTTGGCAATAAAGATAGAAACCAACATTCACGACAGTGAATATCAAGGTCAATTGGGATATCAATTTCGTTTGAGAGTACCGACAGTTATAAGACCAAATAAATTTCTGCGATCAAAAACCGACATTTTGCACTATCTACTTTGTTTTTGGAGTTAAATGACTGCGTCAATTTTAACGTCGACCCAATCGACGTACTCCGGAGAACTCTCAGAATAGGCACAATTTACGATTACCAGCACACCGGCCATCAGGTAAATTTTCCCTATCTCACCAGAGCCAGCTTTCTTGACATGATAAGTCGGTCAGCGGTCATTCTGTAGATATAAATACCACTCGCTACACTTTTGCCACTAAAATCTTTCCCGTCCCATTGCACCGCGTAGTTTCCTGCTTTTTGATTTTCG
>SMXC01000088.1 GCA_004356825.1 Caldithrix sp. | reverse complement strand
CATTGTCTTATTTTTTATTAGCATCTGGAAGTCTTTTCAGTTATCATTTTCTAGAAGGATATCGTAAGCCATCCATTTTTGTTAAAACTAATTTGTTATAAAAACAAAAGGAGCCCGAATGAACCATAGTTTCAGATTCCTCAAAGTGTCCGTTTTATTGCTTTTCTTTTTCACGGTGCAAGTCATTGCTCAAGAAGGCAAAATCGAAAAAACATTCAAAAATGTAAAAGAGGTTAGAATCAAAACGGTAAGCGGCAACTGTATCGTGCAAAAAGGCGATAAGAACGAAGTGAAAATTGTTGTGACCTATTCTTATGATGACGAAGACTATGAAGCAGAAATGGACCAGAACGGCGACCGCCTGATCTTGCGGGAAAGATTTGTGGGCCCCCGCCGTACCTGGCGCGGCCGGTCAACCTGGAAATTGACGGTTCCTGAAAATACAGATATTGAGTTTTCCTCTGCTTCTGGAGAATTTGAAGTGGCTGATTTAAATTCAAACATCGAAGCGAAAACTGCCTCCGGAAACATTTCGCTAAAAAGAATGAATGGCGGCTTTTATATCAGCACTGCCAGCGGTGATATTGAGGTTACCGATTTGCAGGGCAGAATTGAATTCGGCACTGCGTCCGGGAATGTCGAGCTGCGAGGATTTACCGGCGACTTGGAAGTCGGGACGGCCAGCGGCAATATTCGCGCTGAAAACGTGAGAGGCGAAATGAACTTTGGAACCGCCTCCGGCAATATCTATATCAGGGCCTGCTCAGGTGAGTTCGAAGTGGGCGCCGCCAGCGGCGACGTTGACGCATCCAACGTCGTCATCGAAGGGAGGAGTAACTTCAGCGCCGCCTCAGGAGATGTTGATGTTTCCTTGGGAAAAGAGCTCGCTCATAACTTGAAAATTTCTTCGGCCTCGGGAGACTCGCGTCTGAGATTTAACGGCCACACCATTCGCGGTTTCATCGAAATGACCGCCAAAGCCGGCCGGGGTCGCATCAAAGCGCCCTTCAAATTTGACGACGAAGAGTTTTATTACAAATGGAATGATGAGTACGTGACCAAAAGCGTGACCAAAGGTAATCGCAGCCCGAGGATTGAAATCAGTACGGCGAGTGGGCGTGCGGTTTTGGAGAATTAGTTTATACCGCTGCCATCGCTTTGGAGCGATGGCAGCGGTAGTTTGTCGACTTACTAAAACGGACTTACAGAAAGCCCAACCACAAAACCCCATTCCCTGCTGGTTTCGATGGATTCAAATGAGATAACTCCTGAGGTAGTTGAAACCGGGATCACTCCAACCGGCAGCTCGGTTGTCGCCGCTGCAACGGTTATAAACTAACTGCTGAACAGTTTCCCGGAAAGGCCCAGGTATATTTTGTCGCCGGGTAAACGAACATCTGTCCCAAGTGTCGCCCCTCCTAAACTCCACTGGTTATCATTGCTCTTAAGAAGTTCATAAGTTAAGAAAATGGACATCTCCTGAGAGGTTTCTTCATCCCGGATTAGATTAAAAACATCATTTCCGAGGAGGGTTTGTACTTTCTCAAAGTCGACATCATTTAAGGATGAAATCGAATAGCCTGCATGAAAAATCACCGGTTTATCGGTCTGCACAAAATATTCAATCGAAACCGGTTTTTCCTGGTTTGCTATATTTCTGAAGAATTCATCCACTGCCCCAACCGAAAAGGTTGTGGTTACGATAGTCCCTGATTTCCGTTTGCCAATAGGGAACCGAAAGAACAAAATCAAGAAAAAAAGTAACAAATTTTATTTCGGTTGTCGGTTCAGGATGTATATAAAAAAAAGAAACAAGACTGAATTGTGGGGTGAAGGTATCAATTTGTCATGAAGACACAAAAAGCTCAATTGAGTAAAGGCCAGGTATTTTATTCCAACTAACTGAAACATCAATGACTTCCGGTCTCAACATGGCCTTGCCCAAAAATCAGATCAAAGTAGTAGGATTTGTTCTCTGTCTTATTGTGCGGGTAAGCGTGATAGTTGGGTGGTTATTTTGAAAAATATGGGTTTTTCTTGCCAAACCAGTGATGACACCGTCCGAGATTCAAAGATTTATTCAACAAGGGTAACATTCAAATCAACTCCTGCGAGGGAAATTGCTGCGGAAGTGCCGCCCGGACCGCCGCCAATAATTATCGCATCTCTAGTTTTCATCATACATGACCAATTTCAGTTGCGGCGGCGGTTTGCCGAGAAAACTTACGACAAACCAACACCCGCCACAACACCAAACATTACTAAAACCAAAGCTCCCCGGCGTCAACTGCAACGACTGGTGAGGTCAAAGGTTGTGCGTTGGATTCCATACCCCAACCCAACTGCTGCAAGGTTGGATCATGAGGAGACGGAAATCGCGTAGTTTCCGGTTTCGCTGCGATCGTAAAATACAACGTAGACAAAGTAAGTTCATGGGATAAACTGCGTGTCTACACGCGCATTTGAAATTTTGGCCGCCATCATCGTTAGAGCTATGTAACCTTCGAGGATTATTCGGTCCAGCGATATACATTACAGTATCCGATGGCGCCGTTGTTTCAACGACTAACCTATTTGCTGAAGCGACATTAAACAGGTAGCGGTCAACTTCACCCGAACTTCCTATGGCAGCTTGCGTTGCACTCGCGTCGATTTGCAACAGGGCGAAAAGAGGATTTGGCGCTGGCTGCTGGTTATCATCAACCCATTGCTGTCGCAAGTTGGTCGATAAGACCGTGCAATTGCCAAAAATATGTACTGCGTGGAGATTGAAAGGAAAGCAGAATTTGTTCATTCCACATTCCCGCAGCGGCATTGTGCAAAAAGCCATGGAGAGACCATTCGAGAAATCGTCCCAGTTCGTCGAGCGAACCAAAGTTCGACATGTCAGATAACAGTTGCTCTTCGTCAGAGAGGCGGGCAGCCCAGCATGCTCATCTTTAGCATTTGCGGTATCGCACGCCAAGGCGATAGGGTATTCGCACGCGGTTGTTGATTAGCGGGCAGGCCGTTCACCCACTGGAGGAAACGCTGGACAAATCCCTCGTGCCAGAGCAGAAACTCTTCGCCGGATCCCAATGCCGGGCGCCTGCCAAACGGGGGAAACGGATCGATTCTCCTGCCACCGGCAGACGGATTACCGGGACGTGAATGCCATGCGATGTGTTCGTCGATCATGGGTTGAGGTATGTTGTCTATAGGTTGGCATTGTTATTCTCCTTTCATTTGATTATGCTATTGTTTTTAGTCGTGTAGTTACACCCATCTGACAATGCTTACTATTTTAAGACAACAAAATCTATCAAAAAACTCTCAAGCCGACCGTATATCTCAGAAATAACTTTGCAGATTACCAGGGATTCGTTTGCGAGCAACGTCAGGATTTCAACGCCTTGTTAAAAACCGCCTCGGCAATCTTTATATCCTGAACAGCAACGCCGGTCAGGTCGGCGATAGTGATTTGGGTATCCAAGGTACGGCCGGAGGCTTTATCTGAAATGACATCGCCTAATTCGACCAGCTTCCCAGAGGTGATTTTCTTTGCTTTGATTGCCTGATGAGTTTCACCGCGTTCGAGGCATTGGGAAATACTGTCCACAACCACCAGGTCTGCGCGTTTGAGAATCTCTGCATCGAGCTCTTGTTTTAGGGGCGTGTCAGACCCGACCGCTGTGATGTGGGTACCCGGTTGCAAGTCGCGGGCATGTAGGTGAGGTTTTTTGGAAGGTGTGGCTGTGACAACCAGATTGCACGTGCGCAGAATTTCAGCCGAATCTAACGTTATCTCAACGTGAAATCCCTGCTTCTCCATGTCATTTTGATAGTGTCTCAGTTGCTCGTCGCCGCGCCCCCAAACCAGAACATCGCGTGCAGAAATAATCTGCCTTAAATATTCTAACTGTAATCGCGCCTGGGTGCCGGTGCCGACGATGCCGATTCGCTGCACTTTTTTTGGAGCGAGGTATTTTGCAGCAATAGCGCCGGCAACTGCAGTCCGGATATCGGTGAGATGTGCTTCATCCAGCAAAACAGAGACCAGCTCGCCGGTCTTTTGTCTGAAGAGCAGCATCAAGCCGTTGCCGGAAGGCAGATCCAATGCGGCGTTGTCGTAAAAGCCGGAGGCAATCTTTATTACGTAATACTCATCCTCTTTAAGATAGCCGTACTTAATGTGAACATCGCCTTTATCCAGCAGAAGCTCTCCCACCGGCGGCACGACTGCTTTGCCGGCAGAGTAAGCGGCAAACCCTTGTTCAA
The DNA here is from genome assembly GCA_004356825.1 of Caldithrix sp. GTDB lineage: Bacteria > Zhuqueibacterota > Zhuqueibacteria > Oceanimicrobiales > Oceanimicrobiaceae > Oceanimicrobium. Next base: position 3,086 of record SMXC01000088.1, on the reverse strand, counting down.
TCGCAGGAAGCAAATCGAGAGCAGGCAGAATTTTTTTGATTTGATCGAGGGTTATGATTTTTGTTTGTGGATTCATAAGATTAATATACTCAGGAATTAAATCACAAAAAGATTCTTCACTTCGCTTCGCTCCGTTCAGAATGACGTAAAAAACCTACGTCAACTCAACAACCAACTCATGAATGCGATCGAGAGCCCGAACGAGGTAGTCCTTCGGCAGACCAAAACTGATGCGCAGAAAGTGATCCATGCCGAAGTGGTCGCCGGGAACGATCAGGACACCCTTCTCTTTGCACAACCGGTTAACAAATTCTGTGGAATTAATATCAAGATTATAGCGTATAAAGGCGATGGCAGAGGCATCCGGCGGCGTTAAGCTGAAGGTGTTTTCATGACTATCCAACCATTCTTTCAGAATCGGAAATCCACGTCGAATATAGTCACGCGCTCTTTGTATTAATCGCGGCCGGACTTCAGGTGATAAAGCAATAGCCGCAAGCTTATTTGAGAGCATGGTGGCGCTTAAGGTCGTGTACTCATGCCGTGCCCAAATCTCATTGGTTGTCTCTTCTGGAGCGACCGTCCAGCCGAGACGTAACCCAGGCAAACCGTAAGCTTTGCTCATACTTCCCACAGCGATGGCTTTATCATACCGTCCATAGAACGAAGCATTCTCTTCTTCGGAAACCCGATCAGCACCACGATAAACCTCATCAGACAGAATCCAGGCTCCGGAACGCCCGGCACAGGCAATAATTGTGTCCATTTCAGCTTCAGACAATGTGTGTCCGGTTGGGTTGTTGGGGTTGCAGACAGCGATGAGTTTAGTTTCAGAAGTCACTGCATCTTCAAGCTCAGCAACATTCATCCCCCAACCCTCTTTTTCCTGCAATTGAAAAGTTTTGATTTTCAAATTATGGTTTTTAGCAATGCCCCAAATCTGCATATAGTTCGGCAGCATGATGACGCATTCATCTCCGGGAGAAAGCAAAGTGCGAATGGAAATGTAGTTCGCTTCAATAGCGCCGACCGTTACGAGCACGTTTTCAGGCGCAGCTCCCGGATATAGCCGCGCAATATTTTGCCGCAGCTCAGGGATGCCGTTGACATGCGGATAGTTTATGTCCGTATCGAGTAATTTTTCGAGACTGCCGGGTTGTTCATCAAGCAGCTCCCTCAGCAAAAGCGGATGCACGCCACTTTCCGAGAGATTGTACTCGACGCCCTGCTCATATTTGGACATCATACGTTCCATTTCAAAAGGTTGGAATGCGGTCATGAATTTCTCCCTCTTTTTAAAATAATTAAATTGTACCACAAGGTCGGGAAGAACACAAAGATCATTTAGCTTGCATTATTCATAAGATCTCACCACAGAGACACTAAGCCTGTCCTGAGTCTGCCGAAGGGACACAGAGAATAAAAGATTTATAAAGAAAGCGTGAGTCAAAACAAAGTTTTTGAAATCGAATTGATTACGCTGACCTATGTTCAATATCGGCAATATAATCAACCTCTGTGGTTCTGTGGTTCATGAATTATTCAAGTTAGTTAGACAAAAAATGATTTTATCATGTCACAATGATTTCAGCGTCCTCGCCCAGCTTTTTGCCGAGCGCTTTCAAATATTTTTGCATTGTAGCATGATAGCCAAAAATGAACCGGGCCATAAACCGGAAGAATGGATTGTAGATTTCGCCATTTTCTGTCACGGTCAGCATTGTTCCATCTTCTGTCGATGTTAATTCATACGTCCATGTGCCGCCAACGGCAGGTTTTCGTCAGCAATTGTGGTGACCATTCGCATGGGTGGATTAAATTCTGTGATTTCATAAGTCATGGGACCGAAATCGCTCATCTCTTTCCAAACCGCGTGACCCTTCCGGTCGGGTAATTGTTCCATGGATTTAAGCTCCTCACGCCAGGTTGGCGCGGCTGCAAAGTCCGTTATGGTATTCCAAACTTCTTCAGCTGACTTATTGAATTTCGCCGACCGCGTGGCAACATGACTTCCGGAAGCATTGAGCCGACTACCCAGACAATGGCACCGAGTCCAGCCAAAACCCCGAGAATAATCAACACCCACTTCATATGTCCTCCGATTTGTCTAAGACATTTTACTAAATTTTAATTGTTTGATTTTGCGGAAAGTAGAAACTTCCTATACTCATATATTAAATTTATTTTGATTTGTCAAATGAAAATTTGATCGAAATGGTATTTTTTCCGTGGTGGAAGTTAATTAACGTCAGTTCGACGTAAGGAATAAAATGAGGATCAAAGACCAAAAACGACCCGTCCAATGTCATTCCTGCGGATTGCAGGCAGGAATCTTTTCGTTATTACAGCTAGATTCCGGCTTAAAGATTGCCGGAATGACGGTATATGTAAGTTTTTTGCCCTTGATTTCTTATATCGAACTCAGGTTAATCAGGTTAAAAAATGAAGGGAGAATTACTCACGGTTTTTCAAATCGCTTTAGATTCTTGCAGGGGACAGGCATGCCTGTCCCTTACCGGATCGTCTATTTAACTCGCCATTATTTCTTGAAATCCAAAAAGAAAACCAGTGGTTAATTACAATTTGTCACCTCCTTTTTCGAAAAATCGAAAAAGATAATTGCAAATTAATTTTGCCTATCGGTCAAAACTTTTGCTTGGCATGCCGTAGAAACCAAAAAGACAGCGCTCCCTGTCCAAATAGGAGTGCATGAATCGGGAAAAGATAGTACTCAAAATCGCCAGGATTGCTTTATTCGACGTAGATTGTCCAAGACGCATTGCCGCCAATTTATTTTCCTAAAATTTTAACGAATTTAAAATCCTCTGTTGAATTTCATCCAACTCCTCATTATCCGTGCGAAACTCGAGGCCGAGATACTTGTCCCGATAGTCAACCACGTACGAAATAGTTCGCATGTAAAAAATGGCATCGTAATGATTGTAAACATACTTTAAAGCTTGCTTACCCGCGAGCTCGATACTTTTTTCAGGTTGGTTGCCAAACCAGAGACCGTGTTTTTTGCCCTGATGTTCATCCGTGAAACGCAAGCTTATCACCGGGTGACCGCCGTATCGAAACAGGGT
>SMXC01000087.1 GCA_004356825.1 Caldithrix sp. | reverse complement strand
GTGCAATCATCGCAAAAGCAGCATTTGAACATATCGATATCAAATCGAATGAGATGCTGTCGAATGGGGTTGCCCATCGAAGCCTTGCCCAAATCTTCCTCCGGCAGCGCCTTGACGGTGTCGATGTAAATACAATTGACGGGACAAGCCCGGGCACATTTATAACAGCCGATGCAGTCGTCGGCATTGTTAAACAAAATACCGCGCGCGTTAGTCGGCAGTTCCCAGCGTTCCGTAGGGTAATGCAGCGTGACGGCCGGTCGGAACAAAGCTTTCCAGGTTTGGCTCATACCGATGAGAATCGTAACCATGCCGCGATAGATGTTTGAGAAATAGGTAACCATGGCTTTATTCCTTTGATTTAGCGTCTTGATTCTTGCCGTTTTTCTTAGAGTCAACTAATTCAGGTACTCTGCTTTCATACTTGAAAACAAAATGACCGCGCTCAGGGTTTTTAGCGAACGTTTCATACTTTTCCCAATCCTCCTGATACGGCACCCGAATGCCATGATAATATTCCTGAACGATGTAATCCTTTCTGAGCGGATATCCCTCCCAATCATCGGGGCAAAGGATTCGGCGCAAATCGCGGTGCCCCTCAAAGTGCACGCCGAACAGATCGTAAACCTCGCGCTCATGCCAGTCCGCTGTCCGCCAGATAGTTTCGACGGAAGGAACATTGGGATTGTCTCGCGGCAATTCGACGCGAATGGTAATTTTGTGTTTGTGTTTCATAGAATACAGATTATAAACCACTCCCAGATTGTCCTCCGCGCCGTAATCGAGTCCACTCAGGCACATCAGTGAGGTGAAGTTCAGGTTCTGGTTTTCGTTCAGGAATTTGGAAATCTCGAAAATTCTGCCAGGATTTACTTTGACAAAAGGGTCAAGAGCCTCTGGGTTGAATTCAAGGATGTCATCGCCGAATTTTTCCTGCAGGTTCTGGTGGATTTGCTCGGCGGTCATACGTTCGCCTTTTCCTGAAGTTTGCGCTTGATCAGGCTTTCCTTGCGGATTTTCTCCTGAATTTTAATCAAACCGTCGATCAACGCCTCGGGCCTCGGTGGGCAACCAGTGACATAAACATCAACCGGGATGATCAAATCGACGCCTTTCAGAACGTGGTAGCCGTGCTGCCAGTAAGGTCCGCCGCTGGTGGCGCAGCTTCCCATGGAAAGCACATATTTGGGTTCCGGCATCTGGTCGTAAAGCCGCTGAATTCGCTCAGCCATTTTAATGGTGACTGTGCCAGCAACAATCATCAAATCCGTTTGCCTTGGACTCGGCCGAAAGACGCCGATGCCAAAGCGGTCCAGATCGTAACGGGAGGCCCCGGCGGCCATCATTTCGATAGCGCAGCAGGCCAGCCCGAAGGCCATAGGCCACAAAGAAGAAAGTCGCGCCCAGCTGAGCACTTTATCAACGGACGTAATAAAGAGATTGTCCCCGTAGCTGCCTTCTTCCAGGAATCGTTGTTCTTCACTAATAAATGGCGGTTTTTTGACTTTAGCCATAAAGGTTCTCCCTCGCTTTTTTGGTAGAATGGCGTAATATACAAACAAAGTGTTTTAAATTCAAGCAGATAAGTAAACTCACTACAGAAATTTCACCAATTTTCTCCAGGAGCATTAATTTTTAATCTTAATCTGTGTTGATTCGGTCTCATTTCGATAAATCTTGTTTCAAATATTCCTGAGAAACGATCTCCCCTTCTTTAGTATATTTGACATAGCGATCTTGCATGGGTTCAAGATTAAGCATCGTTTCCATATCCAGGACCATGCCTTTTCTGGTTAAATTTGAGATCTCAAGAATGCCGGTATCCATGCGAATGGCGTCTACGGGACAGGCCTCGACGCAGTAGCCGCAAAAGATGCACAACCCCAGATCGATGTCAAAACTTTCAGGCATTTTTTCAATTTCGGGATTCTCCAGTTTCTCGTCAGCGATGATGTAAATGCATTTTGCCGGGCAGACGGTTTCGCACATCATGCATGCGACACAGCGCGGTGTGCCGTCATCACGTTTGGTAAGGCGATGCATGGTTCTTAACCTTGGGAAAAGCGGGCGCAGAAATTCCGGATACTGGATTGTCACGGCACCGTCGGCAGTTTTTCTTAGTCGCAGAGCTCTCAAAATATGCAGAGTCAGATTCCGAAAGAAGTGCATTGAAGTCAACCAGAGCCCTGAGATTATTGCCGGTAAATAGAGTTTTTCCCAGAAAGTAAGGGGTTTATATTTATCGTGGATATTCATGAAATTATTTAAGCAAAGTAATAATTAACCCGGTAATCAAAATATTCACCAATGAGATCGGTAAAATATATTTCCATCCAAGTCGCATGATCTGGTCATAACGAAATCTCGGCAGCGTCCAGCGAATGGTCATCTGCAGCCATAAGAAAAACATGACTTTGAGGGTGAAACTTCCTACTTGCAGCAGTGCTACAGCCCAATTCTCAAGCTGCCAGGTCGCCCCCCAGGGAAAATGAAATCCGTCGGCCATTAAATACGGTACCTGCCAGCCGCCCAAAAACAGGGTCACAGTGATGGCAGAAATCATCACTGTTTCAACAAAATCGGTGAGCATGTACATGCCGAATCCCATGCCACTGTATTCCAGGAAGTAACCGATGATTTCCGACTCTCCTTCCGGCGCATCAAACGGCACACGCTTGCTTTGTGCAATGCCAACCGTTAAGAATAAAATAAAGCCCACCGGTTGCATCAAAACGCCCCATTTAGGCAGCCAGCCCCATAAAGTACCCCCCTGCCAGCGCACGATTTCCTGTAATTCTACGGTTTGATAAATCATCAAAGAACCGATAATCGTCACACCCAAAGCGACTTCATAAGAAATCATTTGGGCTGAGGCTCGCAATCCCCCCAGCAATGCAAAATTATTTTTAGAAGCCCAGGCACCCAATACCACGCCATAAACCGCCATGCCCGCCACAGCAAACAAATAGAGCACACCAATGTTCAATGGCGCCAACTGCAAGTTAATCTCTTTGCCGCCAATAATTAAAACATCTCCGAAAGGAATTACCGCGAATCCAACCAGAGCAAAAAACACTGAAATTCCGGGCCCGATCGTAAAAAGAAACTTCTCCGCCGCTACGGGCCGGAAGCTCTCTTTAGTGAACATTTTGACAGCATCGGCGATAGTATGGAAAAGACCAATAAGGCGAATTCCGAAAATAGAAGCTCGATTGGCGCCGATTCGATCCTGCATCAATGCACTTTGCTTGCGCTCCACCCAGGTGAGCAGACCGCCGAAGTTCAGCACAAAAAGCAAAACAAATGCTAATTTCAGCAGAACAATTCCGATTCCTTCTACCATCAGGCTACCAGCGCTCCCATTTCTTTCTCGGTACTTGCCCTATGGCCGTTTAACAGGACTCCGTGCTCGCCGATTTTCTCGTAACTCAATCCTTTAAAAGCATCTACTTCTTCAGCCAAAGCGTTGAAAACGTCCCCGGCTTCAAAGTATGGCATGGATTTACCCAACCGTTTGGAGAGATTTCTGAAAATAGTCCAATCCGGTTTAGATTCGCCAAGAGGTTCAACCGCTTTATGAATTTCTTGCACGCGGCCTGCGAAGTTGGTAAACGTGCCGTCTTTTTCAACAAATGACGCGCTTGGCAAACAGTAATTGGCCAGATTTGAAGTTGAATTCTGGTTGGTTCCCTGAAAGATGACAAGGTCAACTTTAGACAATGCCTCTTTGACCTCCTCCTTCTTAAATCCTTTCTCCAAGTTATGGTGGCAGATATACAAAGCTTTCAGTCGATTATCCTTTGCATCAGCAAGCATTTGCGCGACTTCAAGGCCGCTGTTGTCCACCGCCGACAATCCTATCTTCTTCGCACCTTCAGAATTGGGATTCTTATCAGCTTTCATTAAAAAGTCATCCGCATACCCCTTTTCCCGGGCTACGACTTCAAAATCGATATTCTCGACTTCCAGGGTTTCCTGAAAAAATCTCTTAGCCGCAAACAAACCTTCATTAGTCATTTGCGGTGATAAAATCACACCAAAAGCATCGGCACCATGCTTCTTGAGGATACCTTTAATTTTGGTCGCTATTTCGTCGATTGCATCCTGCCATGAAAGTAGTTGCCAATCACCGCGGGTCTTTTTTTGTGGCGCAACAATCCTGGAATCGGCGTCGACTTGCGTAAATCCATAACGGCCCTCGTCGCACATCCACCACTGATTGACATCAGGATTGTACCTTGGTTTTAATCGTGAGACTCGAATGCCGCCGGCCTTGTAGGGCCGGTGGTCGTTATGATGAACATTTATATTACAGCCAGTGCTGCAGCCAGGACAAACCGAGGGAGTTTCGGTTAAATACCAAACTCGCGTCCTAAAACGAAAATCCTTATCAGTTAAAGCGCCCACCGGACAGATATCGATGGTGTTTCCCGAATATTTATTGTCAAGCTCCTGGCCGGGATAAGGCAATAACTCCGTGTGATCGCCGCGATTGAAGATGCCCAGTTCGTGTGTTTCGGTAATTTCATCACAAAACCGAACACAGCGCGTGCAAAGAATACACCTCTCGGAGTCGAGCATAACATTGGGGCCAATAGGTAGCGCCTTTTGCTTCTTGACCTTATCCTCAACCATCTTGCTGTCGTAAAGGCCGTGCTGCATATAAAAGTTCTGCAGCCAGCATTCCCCTGCTTGATCGCAAACCGGGCAATCCAACGGGTGATTAATCAACAGAAATTCCAAGACCGCCCTGCGGGCCTGCTGCACTTTTTCATTATTCGTGTGCACCACCATGCCGTCCGCCACCGGCGTGTAACAAGCCACCTGCAGTTTCGGCATTCTTTCGATTTCAACCAGACAAATTCGGCAGACGCCGACAATACTCAATCCGGGATGATAACAATACCGCGGAATATCGATGCCAATCTGTTCAGCAGCCTGAATGACTGTGGTTCCCTTTTCGACTTCTATTTCAGTGCTGTCTATGGTGATTTTAGGCATAGTCTCCTTCCTAATCTACTGACCTTTAACATCACACTTCCCTTCACGAACATGATACTCAAATTCTTCCCGGAATTTCTTTACATAACTTTGAATGGGCAATGCCGCAGCATCACCCAATGGACAGATCGTATTGCCGATGATATTGTCGGCGATTTCGACCAAGTTATCAACATCTTCCGGTCTGCCGGCGCCATCGAGTATGCGCTTGAGAACTTTCTCGGCCCAGCCGGTTCCTTCGCGGCAAGGCGTACACTGCCCACACGATTCATGGTGATAAAAGCGCGTGACCACATAAAGCGCCCGGACCATGCAGGTCGAGTCATCCATGACAATGATGCCTGCCGAGCCCAGCATCGAGCCAATTGCCGCAAGGGAATCGAAGTCCATATTGACATCGATTTCATTCGGAGTCAAAATGGGTGAGGAAGAGCCACCGGGAATAACTGCCTTTATTCCGTTGCCATTTTCCAGCCCGCCGGCATGCTCATAGATGATTTCGCGTAAAGGAATGCCCATGGGCAGTTCGTAAACGCCCGGATTTTTGACATGCCCGCTGATGCTGTAAAGCCGCAGGCCGCCATTTCTTTCAGAACCAAGATTAGCAAACGAGTCAGCACCATTTTTTATTATCGTGGGCACATAGGCGAGGGTTTCCACGTTGTTGACAATGGTCGGAGAGTGAAACGCCCCTTCGATTGCGGGAAAAGGCGGCTTCATTCTCGGCCACCCCTTTTTACCCTCTAAAGACTCTAAAAGTGCCGTTTCTTCACCACAGATATAAGCGCCTGCCCCGCGATGAACGATTAAGTCCAGATCGAATTTAGAACCAAAGATCCCTTTGCCAAGATATCCCTTTTCATACGCGGCTTCAATCTGCTCTACCAGCCTCTCCGTCTGGCGAATATACTCACCGCGAATGTAGATAAACGCCTTATGCGCGCCAATGGCGTAAGAGGCAATCATGATTCCTTCAAAAAGACCGTGGGTATAGTGATCGATTACATAGCGATCCTTAAATGTACCCGGCTCACTTTCGTCGGCATTTATAACCAGATATTTGGGCTTTGGGCTGTCCTTCGGAATAAAGGACCATTTTCTGCCAGCAGGAAAACCAGCGCCGCCTAAACCGCGTAAATTCGCATTCGAGACTTCTTCGATAATCTGCTCCGGCGTCCATTGTTTGAGGACTTTGCGTATCGTCTCGTAGCCGCCGTGCTTTTCATAAATCTCGATAGTATGACTATCTTCGATATCGAAAAATTTTGAAATGATTTTTTCAGACATGCTTATATATTATGGAATTTAACACAAAAGGGAATAAAGTGACCCTGAATCTGATGGTGTAGTCTCAAAAGTATTGAAGTGTTTGGGTGTCAGAGCCTTCGCTTAAATAGCCCTACACCTAAACACCTAAACACATTAACACTTCTATGTCCCTCATACCTTGTGTTTATGAATTTTCTTTCAGTATATCGTCTATTTTCTCTTTCGTCAAATTGCCGTAATAATCTTCGTTTAACTGCATCATGGGCGCGGTTTCACATGCAGCCAAACATTCAACCGGAGTGAAGGTATACATCAAATCATCACTCGTCTCATCCGAGCTGAGTCCTAACTTTTCCGATAAATAATCAATGATTTTCACACACCCTTTTAAATCGCACGAAAGTCCCCGGCATATTTGAAAATGGTACTTTCCGCGCGGCTTGGCAGCAATGAGGGTGTAAAAAGTCATCACCTCGTGTACTTTTACCGGCGGCACATCTAACAATTTGCCCACGTATTTTTCAACTTCAGGTGAGATGTGGCCAAATTCTTTTTCGGCTAAATAAAGAACCGGGAGCATGGCTGCCCTTTTCTCCGGATATTTAGCAATTATCTTGTCACATTCAGTTTTAGCTGCTTTGCAAAACTCCATTTTCACCGGTCCAATTCTCCCGCAATCATATTGATTGAGCCAAAGGCCGGAACAATGTCTGCTACTTGTGCGCCTTCAATCATTTTACCAAAGCCGGCGACAAAGGCAAAACAAGGCGGCCGACAGCGAACCCGGTGTGCTTTGTCCGTACCATCACTGACAATATAAAATCCCAATTCGCCATTTGCTCCTTCGACCGCGAAATAAGCCTCGCCGCGCGGGGGCCGAATACCGTAGCCATCCATAATCAACATGAAGTGATTCATGAGGCCCTCAATGCTGCCATAAGTCTTCTCTTTGCTGGGCAAACTAACCCGTTTGTCGGGAGCATAAACCATATCATGGTAAGGTTTATTGCTTCCCAAAAGGGTTGGGTCCGTGACTGCAACTTGATGCAGTAAATTTTTGGTCTGCCCGAACTTACCTAAATCGGCCATTTTTTCTGCAGGGATTTCTTGACCCTCAAAATCAACCATAATCGCACCTTTAGGCATTTTTTCAAACGCCTGCTCGATAATCAAGCAGCTTTGTTCCATCTCCTCCATTCTAATCAGATAGCGGTCATAGACATCACCATTTTTGCCGATCGGGATTTCGAAATCAATTTTATCGTAGTTACTGTAAGGAAATTGTTTACGCACATCATAATCAACACCACTGGCTCGCAGCAAAGGTCCGGTGAAACTAAACGAAATAGCGTCCTCTTTGGAGACCACGCCCACGCCTTGCACGCGATCGACAAAAATTCTGTTGCGGGTCAAGAGTTTGTGGACTTGCTTAATCTCAGCTCTGACTTTCTTCAATTGCTCTCCTACACGCTTTTCATACCTTTCGGGCAAGTCGGCTTTCACTCCGCCAACCCGAACGTAAGAAATGGTAATTCTTGCCCCGGTGACCTCCTCGATAAGTTGGTACATCGCCTCACGTGCCTGCATGAAATAGATAAATGCCGTCATGGCGCCCAACTCCATCGCCATGGCACCAATGCAGGTCAAGTGATCAGCAATTCTTGAGATCTCGCTCATGATAATGCGAATATACTTGCACCTTTCCGTCACTTCGATGTCAAGCAATTTCTCAACTGTGAGGGCATAGCCAACATTATTTATCAACGGAGAAACGTAGTTTAAGCGATCGGTGTAAGGGAAAACTCCATTATAATAAATGCTCTCCGAGTGCTTTTCGAACGAGCGATGCAAATAGCCGATCCCGACATCGGCACTAACAACGCGTTCGCCATCGAGCTCGAGAATAATTTTAATGACCCCGTGCATTGCGGGATGAGACGGCCCCATATTCAGAAACATGTGTTTGACTTTTAAGCCATCCTCCTCTGAGACATATTCATCCATTGCTTTATTAGACAGCTCGACTGTTGGAGTAATCGTGGAGTTGTTTGTGTATTCTGCTGTGATGAGCGGTTGGCGTTTAGTGATCGGATAATCTTTTCGCAGCGGGTGCCCTTTAAATTCATCATACATCAAAATTCGTCTCAGATCGGGGTGCCCTTTGAACCGTATTCCGTACATATCCCACACTTCCCGTTCATACCAGTCAGCAATTTTCCACAGGGTCGAAACGGTTTGAATTTGCGGATTTCTTTCATCAATTGGCACTTTGATACGCAGCCGGTTATTGTTTTTCAACGAATAGAGCGTGTAAACGACCTCAAACCGGGGGTCTCGTCCTAAGTAATCCACACCGGCTAAATCCATGAGGAGATCAAATTTCATTCTGGAATCATCACGGAGGAACTTGCAAATATCATAAATGGCATTTCTGTCAACTACGACAATTGCGTCATCGCGATAAGTGTAGGCCTCAAGGATGAAATCGGAAAATTTCTGTTGGAGAGTTTTAAAGATATTCCTGGGCATTTAGTATTCGTGCTTTTGATTTTGGATTTTTTCCTGTAAAAGCATTAGGCCCTGAATGACTGTTTCCGGTCGCGGCGGACATCCGGGGATGTAAACATCCACCGGCATAATCGTGTCAATGCCAATGACGGTTGAGTAATCGTCATAAAAGCCGCCCGTGCAGGTACAAACGCCGAAAGCAACGACATATTTCGGCTCGCACATCTGATCGTAGACCCTCCTCAAGATGGGAGCAATCTTCTGGCTGATCGTGCCCACACACATGAGCATATCAGCCTGACGAGGGGAGAATCTTGGAAAAGCGGCGCCAAACCGGTCTAAATCATAATGAGCCGAGGACACAGCCATGTACTCCATACCGCAGCAGGCTGTCACAAATGGGTACGGAAAAAGGGAGTATTTTCTCGCCCAGCCGATCGCTTGATCGAGCTTGGTTGTTACTAAGTTGTCTCCGCCGAAGATACTTCTTAATCCCATTCCAAAGCTCCTTTTTTTAGAACATAGACCAACCCCAATGCCAAAACGGCAATGAACAATGTCATGGAAACAAACCCCGCCATGCCAATACTTTGGAAAACGACCGCCCATGGGAAAAGAAAGACCAGTTCGATATCAAATAGAATAAATAAAATTGCGACCGTATAAAACTTTACCGAAAACTTATTAGCAACCCCTGCAATCGGTATATTGCCGCATTCGAAAATTTCGTCTTTGACGGGGTTTCGTTTTTTCGGGCCAAGCCACTGATTTAATCCCAACAAAAGCAGGACCACCAAGCCGGCTCCGCCAAACATAATCAAGACTGCGATGAGTTCGTTCATTTTGTTAATACTCAGCTAATTCCGTTAAAGCACTGGTAATCTTTTCAGTATTTGGCATAAAATAGGTCTCGAGCGGCGGACTGTATGGCACAGGCGTATCAATTGAAGCAACCCGCTTGACCGGGGCATCCAAATATTCAAACGCATCCTGTGTAATGCAAGCGGAGATTTCTCCGCCAATACCGCCCGTTAAGGTTGCTTCGTGAACAATCATTGCCCGATTGGTTTTCCTGACCGATGCCAGAATCATCTCTTTATCAAACGGTAAAAGAGAGCGCAAGTCCAGTACTTCCACCTCAACGCCTAGCTCTGTTAAGTTTTCAGCAGCTTCTAAGGAAAATTGAACCATAGAGCCATAAGTAATCAGTGTAATATCCTTGCCAGCACGTTTAATTTCACCTTTGCCAATTGGAATCGTGTAGTCATCATCCGGCACTTCGCCTTTCACGTGCCGGTAAAGATACTTATGCTCAAAATAAAGCACCGGATTGTTATCACGAACGGCTGATTTAATCAAACCTTTCGCGTCGTATGGTGTTGAAGGCGCAACCAATTTCAACCCGGGCACATGAAAAAACCAGGCCTCTGGATTTTGCGAATGAAACGGACCGGCATGAAGGCCGCCGCCGGATGGCAAGCGAATGACCATCGGCACCGCCGCGCCCCAGCGATAATGCGTTTTTGCGCCCATGTTAACTAGTTGGTTCCAGCCGTTGGAGATGAAATCCGCAAACTGCATTTCAGCGACGGGGCGCAACCCCATGAGCGCGGCGCCGATCGAGACGCCAACAATCGCAGCTTCTGCCAAAATAGTGTCGATAACTCTTTCTTCGCCAAACTCCTCGATAAAGCCTTTTGTGACTTTAAATGCGCCACCGTATGCACCGATATCTTCTCCTAAGCAGAAAACACTTTCATCGCGCTGCATTTCCTCGCGCAAACCTTTGGAGATTGCTTCGATATAGGTTATGTTGCTCATTTTAGATTTGAAATATAAGAGGCAATTTAAAGGGAATCAAGTTTTAACTTAATATATTTTTTTAACTTGCATACACACCCTGTTCCGCTTCTTCCGCCAATGGCAAAGGGCTTTCCTCAGCAAACGTCTGAGCCGCATCAATTTCTTTGGCGACCGTCGATTGAATCTCAGCCAGATCCTTTTTCGCAAGAACTTTTTCTTTTAATAAATACTTCTCGTAGTTTGCAATTGGATCTCGCTTCTGCCAATAATCAATGGTTTTCTTGGGGACATAAGAAGCATCATCGTGCTCAGCGTGTCCTTTCATACGAAAGGTCTTGGCTTCGATGAGAGTGGGTCCCTCTCCTTTTCGAGCTCTTTCAACGGCGCGCTTCGTGACATCGTAAACCGCCAAAACATCGTTGCCGTCAACAATTTCGCCGGGAATACCGTAGCCCTGCGCCCTTACAACAAAATCTTCTACCAAACTTTGCTTGCTGGTGGGAGTTGAGTAAGCATATCCGTTGTTTTCCAAAATCAGAACGAAAGGCAACTTCATCACTGCTGCGAAGTTGAGTCCTTCGTGAAAATCGCCGATGCTTGCGCCGCCGTCGCCAATCCATGTCAAGGCCACATTCGGCTCTTTTTTTATCCTAAATGCTAAAGCGGCGCCGGCGCAAACCGGTATTAAAACACCCAGCATACTCACCGGTGCAAATATATTGCGCTTTAAATCGCCAAAGTGCGAGTTGCCATCTTTGCCATGGGTCGGCCCGGTTTTTTTTCCCAAATAATTTGCCAGAAACTCATGCGGTGGAACACCTCTAACCAAGACAGCACCCGAATTTCTGATCATCGGACCGATGACATCGCCTTTCTCCAGCGCATAAGCCGATCCGACAGAAGTTGCCTCCTGACCCCGGCTTACAAAAGCGCCGCCATGGAATTTCCCTTGTTTGTAAAGCGAGCTGATTCTATCATCCAGCGCGCGATTTAGAATCATATAATAATACAACTCCGTTAGCTGCTTCTTCGATAGCTTTCGCTTTAGAACTTTCGGTTTCCGGTTTGTGATGTTTTTTTTCGCTGCAGTGCTTTCAGCCATATTAATCCACTCTTAGCAGGGTCATAAATTCACCCATGTTTTGAAATGACTCTAAATTCCAAATGGCGTCTTTGATTTCTTTCTGCCTATTTCCGGAAAGCAAGTTAGAGCTTAAACTCTTGAATTTGTTGTCCAAATCCTGCTCACTCATCGGCTCCCTGGGATCCCCCTTGGGAAAATCCAGCTGCGCTGAAAATTCCTGACCGTCTTTAAGTCGAATTTGAACTTTGGATGGCTGCTTCTCCGGAAACATCCTCTCGAATTCCTCGCTGGCCTCTCCCTTTATTTTCGGCAGCACGCTCTGAATTTGCGGATCTTGTATTCTTGCTTCGTCAAATTGATCCGTTGTAATTTTTCGATCCACAACGGCCGCCGCAATACAATAGGGTAAACTGTGATCTGCCGTTTCTCGTGAAGTCGGCTTATATTTTTCAGCATCGAATAGAATGTCAACAGCACGGGCGATGGTGGTGACAGTGATTTCCTCAATATCGTCAGGCTTAATATCGTGTTCAGTTACGACTTTAAGAGTCGCTGAAATGTGGGTATGGGTCAGGGCCTCGCACGGAAAGGCTTTCATTGAGCAATCGAGAATTTTGAAGCCGTTTCCCAAACTGCCAACTAACTTATCAGGGTCCCAATCCGGTCCGAGGGTTTGCATGAGCCCTTCTTTGCCTTCAAAGATGTGCTCTGTACCCGAGTATCCTCGTTGCGCCATGAGCGCCGCCATGACGCCGCTTTGCGCTGCCAATGGATCGACGGTGTTTTTCATCATCGTTAATTTGCCGGCGGTGACCGCACCCAGAGTCAAATTGTGCGACCCGGAAATTCCGATTGCATTCACCATCTGATCTTCATTTAGGCCAAGTAAATAGCCAGCGACAATGGGTGAGACAAACTGGGTCAGCGTGGCATGGTGCCATTTGCGTTCGCGAACTCCCGGCACGGCAAATTCGCACAGACGGCACTCAAATTCATATGCCAAAACAATCGCCGTAATCACATCTTTCGTACTTTTGTTTTCTCTTTCTCCTAACGCCAAAGCCACGGGAATAATATCGCTTGGATGGCTCGGGTCTTGCTTCCAGTAAATATCGTTGAAGTCCAGAGCACGAAACATCAAACTATTGAGCAAGGTCGCGTTGTAAGCAGGAATTTTATTGCCACTGCCAACGACAGTCGCCTCGGCTTTTCCACCCATGTCGGCGTAAATGTTTTTTACAATTTCAACATCACGAGTTAAATAGCCGCCGTAAGCGCAGCCGATTGAGTCATAAAGATAGCGCTTGACTTCATGCACCACATTTGAGGGCAGAGCTTCATATTTTAGCCCTAAAGAAAATCTTGAAATTTGTCTTGCTAGTGAATCCATACTTTTGTTCGCTTCCCTTTTCGACTACAATTTTCGAGCGACTTCTTCGGCTACTTCCAAAGTCGTAGAGCTTCCACCGACATCGTAGGTTTTAACCTGACTCTCTTTGATCACAGTGGCAACAGCATGTTCCACTTTCTGCGCCATTTCAATTTCGCCCAGCCAATCCAGCATCAGCTTGACCGTCAGCAGCATCGCCATGGGATTGACTTTATATTGCCCGGCATATTTCGGCGCCGAACCATGAGTCGGCTCAAACACGGCATAATTGTCACCGATATTTCCGCTTGAAGCAAAACCGAGCCCACCAATCAATTGGGCACACAAATCCGAAATGATGTCACCAAACATATTCGACGCTACCAGCACGCCGTAATTCTGAGGATTTTTAAGCAGCCACATACACATCGCATCGATGTTCGTTTCCCAGAGGTCGATATCTGGATAATTCTCAGCAACTTTGCGAGCTTCTCGAAGAATTAAGCCACTGGTTTCCCGTAAGACATTCGGCTTCTCAACCACGGTAACGGTTTTATAGCCATGTTTTTTGGCGTACTCAAAAGCCTGTCTCACGATATTTTGCGACGCCTGCCTGGTGTTAATTCGAAGCGTTACGGCGATATTCTCTAAACCGGCTTTTTCAAAACGCTTGATTTTGGGATTGTGTTTTGCAATGACTTCAAACACTTCCTGGGGAAGCGGATGAAATTCGACGCCGCTGTAGAGATCTTCGGTGTTCTCTCGAAAGACCACGAGGTCGATATCGTCGCGGTAATTCAGCGGATTTCCGGGAAAAGCTTTGCAGGGACGCAGATTGGTGTGCAAATTAAACTCTTGACGCAGCCGAACGATTGGACTTGAGTAAATCAACCCTTTAGCTTGCAGCTCAGGCACCAGCTCTGATTGAGCCTCCTCGTTGGGCATTGAAGTAATTGCCCCAAACAAGCAGGCATCTGTACTTTTTAATAAATCGATGGTGCGATCGGGCAATGGATTGCCTTCGGTTTTCCAGAATTCCCAACCAATGTCGCCGTGAATGTATTCAGCGTCGAGTTTCAGCGCGTCCAAAACGATTCGCGCCGCTGCCATGACGTCGTTGCCGACTCCGTCTCCTGGTAACCAGGCTATTTTGTATTTTGCCATTGTTCCTCTTTTACTTTTTTTACTTTCTTTGAAAAAGATTTAACCCAGAGGCGCAGAGACACAAAGAAAGAAACTAAAATTGAACCATGATATTTTGTAGCTTCTTAAATTTTTATCTTTGTGCCCTTCGTGTCTTCGTGGTAAAACATTTTATGAGTTAATGATATTTCACCAAATCAAAATCGATAAAATCTGCGTGATTTAAGATAATCGCTTCAGGTGATCGCCCGAACTTGTCCCCCTCATGCGAATGAACGGCAATTAAATGCATGACCTCGTCCGGGATATTGTATTTGAAACAAAGACCCACTCCGCTAAACGGATGCCTCAGGTATTCGCCATGCTTACTTTTAACCACTTTGCCGTTTTCTTTGTCATACTCCATTAGTTTTCCAACATCACAAAGTAGAGCGCCGGCAACCAGAATATCGCGATTGATCGGCGTTTTACGATCACCGTAGGCCTCAGTCAAAACTTCGTCACATGCCACACACATCTTGCAAACTGTCTGCACGTGCTCTAAAAACATGATTTTAACATTGTCGGCCAAAAGGGTAAAGGGAATGCCGAATAATTCTTCCGCGGTCCAGTTGCGGTAATTCACCGCTTCTTCCCAAACGGAAATTGTGTTCTCGCGCAGGCTTTTATCCTCGATCAGATTGAACTCCGGCATGATCTTAATGAGTTCTTCTCTCGTCATCTACAAACTCCTGTCTTCCGGTCCGTCATATTCGTGATCCTCGGGATTTATTTGTCGCATCGGTTTCTGTCTGGTTTGCTCCTCAAAAATATGTGCAACCAACCCGGGAACACGCGACATCATAAAAAATGCGTTGGCGAGACGCGGAGAAAAATCGAGTTCGCACAACACAGCAGCAATCGCGCCGTCAACATTTATGGGTAACTTTCGCCCCATTTGTTTTGCAAGCTCGGATTCAACTGTAGTAGCAATTTTAATAAACTTGTCAGCAATTTTCAAGTCCGTTGCCAACTTAAACAATTTCTTGCTTCGCGGGTCCTCGGTGTGTAAGCGGTGTCCAAATCCCGAAATTCGTCGTCTTATTTCTATATATTCCGCCACCAGCTCTTCAGAGGCCTTGGCCACTGAAATTTCCCTTGCATTAATTTTATCCTGAACTTGCAAAAGCGCACCCATGCAGTCTTCGATAGCTCCACCGTGAAATTTCGAAATTGCCAGAATGCCGCTGGCGACTGCCGCATTCAAGGGAGCTCCGCTGGAGGCAACCGTCATACTCGCAATTGTCGATGGCGGTGTGACCCCATGATCGATCGACGAAACTAAAATAGCATCGATTATATTGCCAACATTTTTGGACGGCAATTCACCCTTTAAGGCCAAATAAACAGACTGTCCAAAAGAAACGCTTCCCATCAGCTCATCGATACGATAGCCCCGCAAACGAACTTCATTGGGTTTGACTTTCGTGATCCCGGTTTTCCAACTTGATTTGCTCATCTTCTTCCTAATTTAAGGTTTGCAGTACTTCCCTGGTTACTTGAGGAATATCATCAAAGTTGTCAACAATGTGCACGCCAACCTCTTTGAGACGCTTTACTTTGCTGGCATGTGTTCCGCGATTTCCTTCAACTATGGCGCCGGCATGCGAAAATCTCGTGCCCGACTTTGCTGCAGCGCCACCTATAAAAGCGATCAGCGGCTTGGTAAATTCACCATTTTCAATTAAATCTGCGACTTGCTCTTCCTGCGAAGTGCCGATTTCACCAAACATGACGACCGCTTCGGTTTCGGGATCGTCTTGAAATTTTTTGACGATTTCCGGATGCGGCATCCCGACAATAACATCCCCCCCGACATGAACAATGGAGCTCAGCCCAACGCCGCTTTTACTTAAATAATAGCCAATTGATGAAGTGATCCCGCCACTTCGGGAAGTGACGCCGACGTTGCCCTTCTTAAACCACTGTTTGGCAGTTTGCGCCCGACCGCCCATCATTCCCAAAACGCCTTTGTCGACGCTGAGCATACCGAGGGTATTTGGGCCTAAAAATTGAGCATCTGCTTCCTTAGCAGCATGAGCGATTTCTAACACGTCATAAATAGGGACACGATCCGGAACCAGCACAAGCAGTTTAATTCCAGCAGCAATGGCTTCGAGCGCGGCATTTTTTACCAAAGGCGCCGGCACAAAAATGACCGACGTGTTGATCTCAGGAACATTCTCCCTGGCTTCTTGAACGGTGTCATAAACCGGAACCTCCAAAACAGTCTGGTTTCCTTTGCCGGGGGTGCAACCGGCAACGACATTGGTACCGTATTCCACCATCAACTTTGTGCGCGCCATGCCTTCCCGACCGGTGATGCCTTGAACCAGGACGCGGGAATTTTCATCAACTAAAATAGACATCAAGCAACCTTTTCCAGATATTCTTCTAATCCGGCGATTGGCAAATCGATATAGGCGCCTTTATTACCATGAAAGATACACTCAACTTCGCAGGCCAGACATTCGATGCATTTACCGGCTTTTGCCTCGTCTTTTGAAATTGCCAGAACCGGCACGTCATTTTCTAATTTCAAAATTTCAGGAACACATTTTTCAATGCAAATCTTGCTTTCACAATCCGCGCAAGCAGCGTGATCGTAAGTGATGGTTCCAGTGATTGTTTCGAATGAGTAGGGCTTTTCGGCAATGGGCTTGGTAAATTGCTTTTCCGGTTTACCATTGCCCTTGTAATTGTCAACCAACTCTTTCAGCCTTTCGGCACAAGAAAATGCGGAGTCGTCTTTTTTAAACCCTTCAACGGGCGCCGGCAAATCTTTTGTATAATTTTCCAGAATATCGATGGCAAGATCCTCGGAGTTCCCGCCAAGCCGAATAACCGCCGGAATCGACAAGTTCTCTTCCCGAAACGCTTTGACCAAACCTCTGGCCGAGTGATACTGCTCCTGACTGGCGACACCGGAACCCGAACCAAAATAAGCGTCGATATTCTGTTGCGACAAAATGATTTTAGCGGCACGGTAAACTTTCGAGGCAGGTGGATTCCCACTTGTATCTGTGAAATTAGCCAATTTAAATCCCTGTGCCACCACGGCGTCCATGGACATCATCGAGCCGCCGCCGCCGGCACCATGAAAGCCGACATAGCCCTCGCCTTTTTGAAAGCCTTCTTCCATTTGAATGAAATAGAACGTGCCGCGGTAATCGTTCTTTTCAACATCGTAAGCAATTTTATCCAATTCAGAAGGCGGCCGGTTCAGCTCTCTGGCGATATCGATGCCGAGCTCCGGATGGCGGAAAACCGCATAGTCATCGACAGCAATCCGGCAATCCGCGGCCATGACCTGACCTTCTTCGGTCAAAACCAACGGATTAATTTCAGCAGAGCGGGCTTCATACTTTTTAGCAACTTTCCACAACTTGACCAGCACATCTGCAAGCTGCATCTGCAGTCGGCCTGAAATTCCGGTTTTTCGAATTAAATCGCGTGCCTGAAAGTCTTTGAATCCGGTGATGATATCGATCTTTAGTTTACCAACTTTTTCAGGATGCTTTGCCGCGATTTCTTCAATGCCCGTTCCACCCATCGAGCTAAAAATCATGACCGGGCTTTTAGCGGCGTCGTCGATGATAATTCCGGCATAAAATTCCTGCTTAATTTTGATTTGCGCTTCGACCAGAACCTGAGTCACTTCAAAGTCGTTAACCTTAAGTCCAAATATTTTTCGGGAAGCCGACTTAGCCTCGTCCGGGGTTTGAGCAAATTGAATTCCGCCCAATCCGGCGCGCCCGGTTGCCCAGATCTGTGCCTTGATTACGACAGGAGAGGCGATTTCTTTAACGGCGTTAAAAACCTCCTCAGGACTGGATGCTAAAATACCTTTTGGTGTCGGTATTTTAAATTCGCGGAGGAGTTCTTTGCCTTTATGTTCGTGTAGTCTTGCCATCTATTTTCTATAGGTATCCCTTCTATGCTTGCAATGCAAAATCAAAATAACAGAATCCTTCTCAATGATTTCATATCGCACTCGATAATTACCTATGCGAATCCTAAATTCATTTTCATAACCTTTTAGTTTGACAAATCCATGAGGTCGAGCGTCTTCCTCTAAAGCAATAAGCCGTTTCAAAATCCGATCTCTCAACTGATAAGGCAAACCATTCAACTATTTTTGAACAGGTTTTGGTACAACAACTTGGTAAGTTTTCACGACTTTTTATGATATTTTGAAGCATAATCCTGAATGGTCAAATAATCGCCTGACTGATAAGCATCGCGAGCTTCCTGAATCTCTGCTCGTACGGTTGCATCCTGTTCCGCAATTTGTTCTTCTAATAGCTGCCAGAGCTGATATTTATTTTCAAGGCTTAATTTTGAAACAGTTTCAACCAATGAATCAAAAGGAATCGAAACTTTTACTTTGCTTGCCGACATAACATCTTGCTCCTTCTATAAAAATGAGAAAAATCTTTTTGACTGTCAGAACAGTGTCGATTTATGCGGTTTGCCCTAATTCCACTGCAAGAGGCTTTCGACCTCTCAATGCACTCATTTTCAGTATGGAAAAACCGAGAATGTTGCCTTTGTCATCAACCTTCTCCATGACAGCATCATTGGAAGTCTCTCTAAAGTATCCTGTTTTACGTTCAAAGAGAACTTCAAGATAATCTCCTTCTTCATCGTACCAAATTTTTATTTCTTTTCCCATAATTTACCGGAGCGAGCAAAGATTCTTTAACTTTGTCAATTTGCCCAATCATTCCATATGCTCAGAAATGAGGTGCTCATAGCGTTCATCGGTCAATCTAACTTTTCTTTTGAAAACATCCTCAAAAACTCTCATCTAAATATCAACCATCATCCGTGTCAAACCTTCCGTTTGATTTTGACCTGTTCACCAAAACTTTTTGTGCGTTGAATAACTCGAGCAACTCTTTGAAGTCGTGGTAGAGCTCCATGAAACTGTTTCCTTAAATAATCCACAACAGCTACTCGTTCCTCCGGGGGTTTACTGAGCCAGTAAGCCAAATCATCCTTAATTGAGGATTCGTGCAAGCTTCGTCTGGTCACAATTTTCTTAATCATAAACTAAATTAGGCGTCTTGATATATACAAGCATCTAGGATACCAAGCACTTCAACCAAGATGTTACCTGGTGCTTTTTCAATAAGTTTAATTTGACGACTCTTGTAGTCAATTGATTTCACTTGTTCAACCATCACATAACCTGTTAAAGATGATTCTCTCGGAATTGCAACATGAAAGGGAATATTACGATTTGTGTTCGTGATGGGACATACAATAGTAAGACCTGTAGCCCCATTAAATAGTTTGTTGCTGACAACTAATGCTGGACGTCGGCCTTTTTGTTCATGTCCGGATTGCGGATCAAATGTCACTGTTACAAAATCTCCTTTTTCCGCGATATACCGAGGCATCTACCAAATCTCCCGTCCCATAGGAGCACCCCAATTTTCCTCTTTTGGCTTATAATCCTTTGGCATCTGACTGACCAAATCTCTTATATCATATCTGCCACGTATTTTATTCGTGGATTCTACAATAATTTTTCCTTCTTGAACCGTGATATCAACTTCTTCTCCGACATTAATATGAGAATTTTCAAGAAGGTTTTTGGGAATTCTTATTCCCTGACTGTTTCCCCATTTTTGAACTTTGGATAACATAATTATCTCTCTTTGCTTAGAATTAATCGGTATATACAAGTATATACATCAACATTTAAAATTGCAAGTTCATTTTCATGTATTTTTGGTGATAGTACTCTACCTGCAGAAGCGAGGCCATTTAAAAGATATACAGAAGGCGGCTTGCATAATCCTAATCTGCCTAACCATTTTATTATTCTTCCCCAAGAGCTTCCAAATTTAACATATCCTTTTTCTTCCTGTCGCACGTTTGTTTAAAATGAACTCGTCACGTCCGATGTATTTGACCGGGATATCGCCATACTTTCCCTCCACACAAAGTGAAAAAATGTCGTCCGTGGAGACCCCGGTAATGGAAGTCATAAAATCTATTCGTACAGGCGGTACCCCAAGTTATACGACTTAATCCGGAGTTATAAAATCTTCTTTCGTTAGACCAACAAAGCCAAAGCCAAACTCATCGAGGGCAGTCAAAACTCGCCGGGCATTTTCTGAGTTAGGTCGAATAAGAATGTCAATATCACCGGTATAGCGTGGAGCTCCATGAAATGCCAGAGCATAACCTCCCAATTATATATTTAACTTTTTGTGCGTTGAATAACTCGAGCAACTCATTTAAGTCGCGGTAAAGTTCCATGAAACTGTTTCCTTAAATAATCCACAGCGGCCTACTCGTTCCTCCGAGGTTTACTGAGCCAGTAAGCCAAATCATCCTTAATTGTGGATTCGTGCAAGCTTCGTCTTGTCACAATTTTCTTAATCAATCTACTCAAATTCACTTAAGTGTTCAAGGTGCTTCAATGTCGAGTAATAGAGACAACATTTCTTTGCAATCCGGATTTAACATCCAATCTCCCCGAAAGTGAAACTATTTCTTCTGCCAAGTCCCAGATAAATGAAAGGGCATCTGCTTTCTTTAATTGATCAACTTCATCCGTATGCTTTGTCGTCTGCGAAACTCTAACTTTCTTCCGATCTACTTTCATAGAGAACCCTGAACATGATTAACTGACACGATAACCCGTCATGATGCTTGCACAGCACAAATGGTGGCTTCAAAAAGCCGAATTCACCCCAACTAAGTCTTCAATTCTCTTAACAGTTAATTCAATCCCAAACACCTCTTCAAACGTCGCGCAAACTTTATCTTGAACTTCTACATACTCTAACTGGCCGCCGAGAAGCTTTTCCATCGAAGTCACCGGTTTGTCTATGATTCCGCACGGAATGATATTGCCAAAATAACTCAAATCTGTGTTGACATTAAAGGCAAATCCATGCATGGTAATCCAGCGCGTCACTTTCACACCAATCGCCGCCACTTTGGCGCCCTCCACCCAAACACCAGTTAAACCTTCGACCCTACTCGCCGCAATTTTGTAATCTGCCAATGTTTGAATGATGACTTCCTCGAGGTCCCGCAAAAATCGATGTACATCGAGATAGTGATGGTGCAAATCCAGAATCGGGTAGCAAACGATTTGTCCGGGACCGTGATAGGTAATATCGCCGCCGCGGTCAATTCGAAAAACCTCAATTCCCTGTCGCTTCAAAGCGAATTCGTCAGCGACTAAATTCTCCTCCAGACCGGATTTACCAAGCGTATAAGTGTGCGGATGCTCGATCAGTAAAAATGTGTCTTCGATATCACCGGCCAAGCGACGCTCAAACAATTCCTTCTGCAAATCCCACGCGGTCTGGTAATCCAGACGGCCGGCTTTTATTAAAATACCTTGTTTCATGAATTGGTTAATCGTTAATCGTTATTTGTTAATTGGTAACATTTCTCCCTTGCGTACCCATCCGCTAAACAACGACTTAGATGTCATTCTGAGCACAAGACGTACAGTTTTTTTTCTGCAACAAATCATTGTGCGAAGAATCTGCTACGCCTCCAAAGATTCTTCGCGCCAAACATGGTTGCGTACAGGCACACATTCAG
>SMXC01000005.1 GCA_004356825.1 Caldithrix sp. | reverse complement strand
GCGGTGGTGAATAGTGAACTCCATTTGAAGGTTGTCAAATTGTTGAAAAAACTAAAATTGCAAAAATTGATTTTGTCCGCAGTAAATGATAAATTTGGTTTTTTTAACGCTTTTTTTAATCCAACCTGGTATTTAGTTGCCCGAAAACTGTGACAGGATTGATATGATTTGAAGACTTAAAATTACACCCATATGTAATCCTATGTAGCTTGTCTATCCTATAAAACGATGAAAGAGATTCCACTAAAACTTTTAATTAAAACAATTACTGTGAAACGGCTTTGGAACGCGGGGGTTGCGCTTTCGTCCTATTTTCTCTCGGGTATTTTAAAAAAGCGTTTCGTTTGGGGGCGACCGTTTATTCTCACCGTCGAGCCGACAAATATTTGCAACCTGAAATGCCCGTTGTGCGTCACCGGGAATGGCCAAATGTCCCGCAAAGCGGGTCTGCTGGATTTTAAAACATTTAAGAAAATCATGGATGAGGCCGGATATTATCTTTTCTATTTATTGCTCTACCAGCAGGGAGAGCCTTATTTAAACAGAGATTTCTTAAGGTTCGTTGAGTACGCCAAAAGTAAACGGATCTTCGTGACGACCAGCACAAACGCGCACTTCCTTAATCCGGAGACCTCTGAACGTACGGTTAATTCCGGGCTTGATTCAATCATTATCTCGATTGACGGCTCCGACCAAAAAAGTTATGAAACCTACCGGGTGGGCGGGAACTTAGAAGAAGTTAAAAAAGGTGTTCAAAATCTGGTGCGGGAAAAAATTAAGCAAAAAAGTACAACGCCATTAATATACATCCAATTTATTGTGATGCGTCACAACGAACACCAAATCGCAGAGATGGAAAAGTTAACAAAAGACTTAGGCGCCGACAAATTGCTCATAAAAACCGTCCAAGTGGAGACTTTAAAAGAAGCTGGCGAATGGCTGCCCGGGGAAACAAATCTCAGAAGATACAACCTTGAAGGCGATTTACTGAAACCAAAACGAGTTGGATCAGGGCCGTGTCCGCGTCCCTGGACGAGCAGCCTCGTTAATTGGGACGGCTCGGTGGTGCCGTGCTGCTTTGCTAAAAACGGAGAACATACATTCGGTTCAATTCAACTGGAAAACGACTTTGATAAAATTTGGCACTCAGAGAAATATGCAAATTTCAGAACAAAAATGCTCACAGATCGGAGCTCCATCGATATCTGCTCGAACTGCACGCAAGGACTCGGGCTTTACCTTTAAATCACGACTGATCTTTTGGGCGAAAATCTTAGTCGCATTCCTGACGCTTTCTTTTTTAATAGCGGCGGTTAAAGTAGAAATATTAATTAACGTCTTCAAAACGGCTAACTGGGGTTACCTTGGCATCGCATTTTCGATAATCATCCCCAATATTTTGGTTCAGGTTTGGAAATGGCTTTACATTTTGAAATTGGCAAATCCCTCTGTTTCCTTTATGACGGCTTTAAAATCTTTGCTTGTCGGCTATCCACTTGGATTTGTGACGCCCGGAAGGCTAGGCGAAATCGGCCGGGCTTTGTACGTGAAAGAAATCAGTCAGGGCAAAACACTGAGATTATTTATTTTGGATAAATTGACTAACCTGGTTATCACACTATTATTCGGTTCGTTTGGAATTCTAATTTTGTTGCAGACTCAGTTAACACCGGCCGTTAAAACAACGATTTGGGTAACTCTTGCTTTGATACTTGGCACACTTTTGTATTCTATTTTCTTTACTTCAACAGTGAATTTGATTGGTCGGCTCACGAAAATAAATCATTTTACTAGAATGAATCAGCTCGTCTTGTTAGCGTTTTCGATTTTGTTCTATTTTATTTTCGTTGCCCAATATCTTTTACTCGTAATTAATTTTGACAGGATCAATATATTTCCTGCTTTCGAGGCGGCAGCTTCCGTATTCCTTACCAAGACACTCCTGCCAATTTCATTCAGCGATCTTGGAATCAGGGAGGGAGCCGCTGTCTACTTCTTTGGTAAAGTCGGGGTCAATGCAGCGGCCGCTTTGAATGCTTCGCTGCTTCTTTTTTTACTTAATATCGCAGTTCCAGCGATTGCAGGTCTGCCAATTCTGCTAAAAACCAAACGCAGATTATGAGTCTTTTCCCTAAAATTATTTGGCGATTGTCTGATGAAAATATTTATCTTACTTTTGATGACGGGCCGGATAAAAATATCACGCCGCGCCTTTTAAATTTATTAAACAAGCATGAAATTAAAGCGACATTTTTTGTGGTTGGCCAAAAAGCAGAACGTCATCCTGAGACTGTTTTGCAAATTCATCAGAACAATCATGTAATCGGAAATCACTCTTATACGCATCCGCATTTGATTTTCAAATCGAAAGGGATAATCAAAGAAGAAATTCAACGAACAGATAAGATACTTCTTGAAATTACCGGAAAGCATCCAACGCTCTTTAGACCCCCGTATGGACAATTCGGGTTAGCTGTGCTTAGCGTTTTAAAATCTACAAACCATAGGATGGTTCTTTGGAACGCTTCCCCTCAGGATTATAAAGCAGATGCATCGATACAGAGAATTCAGGCACGAATGAAAAAACATTTACGGCCTGGAAAAATTGTTCTAATGCATGATGGACATTCCCATAGCCCACACATGTTGGGAGCTTTGGAAAATATTCTAGAAAAAATCAAAGAACAGGGTTTGAAATTTTCAGCTCTACTAAATTAGAAATATCACGCAAAGGTGCAGGGCGAAATCATGCTTTTCTATTCTTCACTGTTTATTTTTCTAACCAGCCTTTACGCTGTTGCCTTACTTAAATTACAAGGAGGATTTAAGAATGTAAAAGCCGGTCAAAATAAAACACGACCCAACGTTTCTGTCGTCATTGCAGCAAGAAATGAAGAAGACACGATCAAACACTGTCTCGCGGCCGTACTTAACCAAAGTTATCCTAAAGACAAATTGGAAATTATTGTGGTTGATGATCGATCCGACGACAAGACCTTTGATGTTGTTGAAAGATTAGCAGAAGCAAACAAGCGAATCAAACTACTTCAAATCAAGAACCGCTTAACTGATTTGGCTCCCAAAAAACGCGCAATCAACTTAGGGGTTCAAAATGCTTCCGGAGAAATTATCATAACAACAGATGCCGATTGTCAACCCGGCCCCGACTGGATTTCTGAACTTATCAAATACTTTGAACCTGATGTTGGCATGGTAGCAGGGTTTAATCCCTACAAGGTCGGGGACGGCTCACTTTTTCACCAAATGCTGGCCCTGGATTATTTTGCCATGGCGAGTATCGCAGCAGCCAGCGCCGGACTCAATTACCCCCTAAGCTGTACCGGCGGCAATCTTGCCTATCGAAAAATAGTCTTTCAAGAAATTGGTGGGTTTAAGAAATTTAGCAACTGGGTTTCCGGAGACGATGACTTTTTTCTCGAACAAATCAGAGAAAACAGTCATTGGAAAATTCGTTATGCCACCAATCTCAAAACATTCGTACCGACAGCCCCTCCGAAAGCCTTTAAGGATTTTGTGCAGCAAAGAATTCGGTACGCGTCAAAGGGACGGCACTACGCACCCAAGGTGACCCTGGGCTTGAGCGGGGTTTACTTGATGAATTTGCTGCTTTTTGCAGGACCGTTGCTCTCTATCTTTCAACCTCAGACATTGCCTTTTTGGTTGACCGGTTGGGTTATCAAAATCTTTTCTGAGTTTATTTTTCTGAAGAATGGACAAAAGACATTTCAAATGATATTTAGGCCAACCGTCTTTTTGTTGACGACAATTTTTCATCCAATTTATATTGTCCTGGCTGGTTTGATGGGGCAGTTTTCAAACTTCAATTGGAAAGGTGACCGCTACTCGGGCAAAATGTCCAAGTTAATTGAAAAAACTATAAATTAAAAAACTAAGATTTCATAAATTGTGCAAATCCTTCTCCTACTACTTTTGTTAGGTGTTTCATTATACCTGCTCCAAACTCTATTTATTTACCTTGGCACTCACCGATTAAATTATCCAAAAACAAAACATCTTCCCAAAATCTCAATTTTAGTCGCTTTACGGGATGAAGAGCAAACCCTTAAGCCCTGTGTGGAATCTCTGTTGCAATTAGATTATCCGAAAGAGTCATTTGAAATTTTGCTTATCAATGACCGGTCAAGCGACCGGACTCCTGAGTTGATTGAAGAACTGAAAAAAAAGTCTGATCAGATTAAGACGCTTCATATAAAATCAGGCATCCCCGGCCTTTCGGGAAAAGCAAACGCAATTGCACAAGGCATGGAAAATTGTTCAGGAGAACTTATCCTGGTGACGGATGGCGACTGCCGAGTCCCGCCAAGCTGGGCAAAAGAACACGCCGCTTACTATCAACAAAATGTGGGGATGGTCGGTGGGTTTACTTTATTAGACGAAAAAAATGATGGTGCCGCTCTGTTTGGAAAAATCCAATCACTGGACTGGGCCTATTTGCTTTCCGTGGGCACCGGATTCATGGGTTTCGGTATTCCGCTCAGCGTGCTGGGTAACAACTTCTCCTTTCGCAGGGAAGCCTATGAAGAGGTTGGCGGATATCGCAACATGGGTTTCACAATAATCGAAGATTTCGCGTTGATGAAAACGCTGGTAAAGAAAACTTCATGGAAAGTCCTCTACCCCATCGATTCGAAAATGCTTGTTTACAGCCACCCGATGTCAACTATAATTAAGTTTTATCGTCAACGCAAACGCTGGTCCGCAGGGGGCAAAGAGGTCGGGTTTTATGGCAAATTTTTAATGCTGATTTCAGTCATGGTTCACCTGTTAATCCCGATTTCATTTTTTATCTTTAATTTCCAGCTTTCATTTTTAGCACTGCTTGGCGTTTTGTTAGCAGATTTCAGTTTACTCTTCAGAACTATCGGATTAGTGCGGCGACGGGATTTGCTGAAATATTTTCTGCTCTGGGAGGGGTTTTATTTTCTTTACACAATTTTGTTTACGCCGGTTCTTTTATTTCCGACCACTGTTAAGTGGAAAAATATTTCGTACCAGTGGAAATTTAATTTGAAACTAAAAAAGATGTCCGGTTAGGGAAACCATATATGCGTTCCTACATAAGATTGAAAAAATGAATCAATATCTAGTCGATTTTAACTTCCCTTTTCTTAAGTTGGGATTGTTGTTTCTTCTTTACGCCGAAACCCACTACTCTTTCAAAGGCATTTATAGCCGCCTGAAAAAGAAAGAGCCGGAAATTATTGCCGACGTACCGCATCGCATTAAACAGGGACAACCGATTCCAGTCTTATTGTTGATTAAAGACGCTGACCAACATTCGATTGAACTGAATAGTGTCCACATAAACTTATTTTCAAAAGAGAAAAAAGAATGCTTCCCATTCGAATTCAATGCTTTAAAAATAACTGAGAAGTTCTGGCATAAAACAGTTGAGATTCAATCAACCGACAATCTCAGCGGCAAATACCGAATCGACGTAACGATTAAGTTCTCAATAAACGGCAAAAGACGCGAAGTAAAAAACGACAATTATACTTGTTCAAGCCACGCCCCTTTGGAGATCTACATCTCTGAATCAGGCTTGCCAAAAACCAACGGCTGGCACTTTGGAGAATTTCACTGTCACACTAGTTACACTGATGACCAGGTTGAATTTGGCGCACCATTAAATGCTTCACGGCAGTTAGCCGAGGCAATGGGGTTAACCTTTTTCTGCGCCACAGACCACTCTTACGACCTGGATGATGATCCGGATAACTATCTTAAAAACGACCCCTCGCTAAAAAAATGGCACAGTTTTCAGGATGACGTTCGAAGGCTCAATCAGTCCAATTCTTCATTCATTATTATTCCGGGAGAAGAGGTCTCTGTCGGCAATAGCAAAAACCGTAATGTTCATTTTCTAGTTTTGAATCACCCTGAGCTTTTACCGGGAGACGGGGACAGCGCAGAGAAATGGCTTAGAACAAAGCCCAATCTTTCAATAAAGGAGATTTTGAGAAGAATCAACTCGAATTCATTAGCATTTGCTGCTCACCCTGGAGTCCAACCGCCTTTTCTTGAGTGGCTGCTTGTCCGGCGCGGTAAGTGGAATCTACAGGATTGCTCTAACTCTGGCCTGCATGGTTTGCAAATCTGGAATGGCACGGACGAAGGCCTGAACGAAGGCAAATCGCTCTGGATTAAACGGCTCTTACAGGGTAAGCGCATTTTCATTTCCGGCGGCAACGACGCCCACGGCAATTTCAACCGGTTTCGGCAAGTCGGTCTGCCATTTTTTACTTTGCGCGAAAATTACGAACATTTATTTGGCAAGGTTCGGACGGGCGTTTTTTTGGAGGACAAGCTTTCGCTGCCGACTCTTTTGAAGGCCTTTGAAAACGGCAGAATGTTAATTACCAACGGACCGTTCGTAGAGTTGCTCGTTAAGAATAACCGAAATGAATCAGCTAAATCCGGGGATTGTATCTCGGGAAAGAATTTCAAAATAGATTTAAACTGTCTGTCGTCACCCGAATTCGGAAAACTCTCAGAGTTACGAATTTATACAGGCAATTTAATAACAAGAAAGGAACAGTTGTTCAAAAGCGTCTTGAATTTCAGTGAATTATTTAAACATCACGAAGAACTAAAGATGAGGAAGAACAGCACTCCTTCTTATTTAAGAGTAGAATTGTTCTCTGAAAATCAAAATGAGGTTTTAAAATGTTTTACGAATCCAATTTGGCTCAATTGGACACTCGGTTGATCTGATAAATGAATTTCCATTTTACGACCTCACAGCCTACCCGAGTCTGTCGAAGGGCGGCCTGCTTGAAAATTCAAGTAGTTCAAAACAACTTGATCCTCTTCACAATTTTCTTTAACCCCCGGCCAAATCTTTTTTTTGAGCTAATTTGTACATGCCGCTCAGATCCTTCTCCCTGACTTGCTGTTTCAACGCCTGAAATATCCTGCACGGCTGCATGGACAATGTAACGTTCGTAGCTGCCCATTGGTGGCAAGTCGCAGGTTTCTGTCCCGGTATCAAGCAACTCTTGAGATTTATCTTTGGCAAATTTTTTAATATTTTCGACCGGATAAATACTCAGAGTAAATTTGTCTCCGTTTCTATAGGTTCTGGTTTCAAAATCCGGATTGTGATCAAAGTGCCGATGCACCATTTTTCTTTCAAAAGAGTTTAAGCCTTCCAGCGACTCAGCCTTAATTGACTCATGTAACCTCTCTTCCACACCTGAGATCAATTTGCGTATGTTTTGCTCATCTGCTCCACTGCCGGAATATCCTGATTCTTCAAATCGTGGTTTTCTTCCTTCTTCGCTCATGTCTTTTTTCCGATATTTTATATGTGTTTTATTAATTTAGCCGGTATTTGATTAAAATCACCGTTGCTCATAAACAATACGACATCCTTCGCTCTTAAGTTTTCTTTTAAAAATGAGATCATACCCTCATCAGCAGTTAGAACTCTGCTGGGTATATTTTGATTTATGAGGAGTTCACAAATCTTTTCTACAGAAAGTCGTTCTTCCTCTGGTACTTTTTCAGGCATATACAAAGGAGTTAGAATGACATTATCTGCAACGGCTAAGGCTTCCACAAACCTACTTTGAAACATTTTTCGTTTGCTTGTAGCTGTACGCGGTTCGAAAACTGCCCACAATCTTTGACTTGGGAAACGAGTTCGCAGGCCTTCAAGAGTTGTTTTAATTTCTGTTGGGTGGTGCGCAAAATCATCGAATACTTTTATCCCCTTTGCCTCACCGTGAAATTGCAACCTGCGCCGCACACTTTTAAAGGATGCAAACCCGTCTCGCATCTCTTCTGCCTGCAAACCCAAAACATGACATGCGGCAATTACTCCAAGACAATTTTTGACCATATGTAAACCGAACAGTGGGGTTGTAAAATTTGCGAACTTTTCTTTTTTAATAAGAACATCAAAGCTCGTGTTATTTTCATCTGACGAAATATTTTCAGCTCGCCAGTCGGCATCTTCATTGAATCCGAAAGTGATCAGGTTGGAAAATGTTTTAGAACTCAGTTTCTTCACAACGGGATCATCCCAGCATGAAAGCAGATGGCCGTTTCGCGGAATTAGATTTATCAACCTGCTGAATGCAACTTCGATCTCTTCAAGGCTCTTAAATATATCTGCATGATCAAATTCAACATTATTCAGGATCACCAAGTCAGGCCGATAGTGTAAAAACTTAGACCCTTTATCAAAGAAAGCGGAGTCGTATTCGTCTCCCTCCGAAACAAACACTTCACCCCTGCCCAGCTTCGAACCTTTGCCAAAATTTTCAGGAATGCCGCCAATAAAAAAACTCGGATCCTTCCCGGCTCTTTCCAGCACCCAGGCCAGCAAAGAGCTGGTTGTAGTTTTACCATGCGTCCCGGAAACAACGCAGGAGTAGTGTCCGCTAATAAAGAATTCACTCAGCGCCATTGGCAATGAAATATAAGGTAACTTTTTCTCGAGAACGATTTCGACTTCCGGGTTGCCACGGGACATGGAATTTCCGATGACCACTAGATCTGGCGGCGGATTTAAATGAGCTTCATCAAAGTTATCGAAAACAGCGATGTCCATTTTTTTCAGGAACGTGCTCATCGGGGGGTAAACATTTTGATCAGAGCCCCTGACCTGGTATCCCTGCTCCTTTAGCATTCCCGCAAGTGCAGTCATCCCGGTGCCGCAAATTGCAACAAGGTAGATAGATTTAATGGATTGTGGATTAAGATTCATTTATTGGTTTCGCAAACGCAACGCTTGTCTTAAGTCAGATGGAATTCTTCATTTTGGGGACCCCGATTACTCTCGTGAATGCTGGAAAACTGCTTATCTTTTGCTTCTATTTCTAATTCAAGAGATGGTCCGCCATGACCATTCTGTACTGAAACTCACCTCTTGCATACCGAGCTCCGCCAGTGCATTCTCCTTTTTTAAAAAATTCTGCAAAGGTTCGGCCGGCGGCGCATTTGTTTGAGATTTGAACTGAAAATAGACAAGGATAAGACTTATGAGCAAAACAACAGTCCCTAGTCCAAGAGCCCATTCAATTGCTTTCTGTTTAGACGAGGACACTCTGGTTTCAATTTTAACTTCTTCATATTCCAGGCTGTGTCTCTTTTTTTCCTCTTGTTTTTGCGCGTAGGAATCTACTAATTCATCGCCATCAAGCCCAAGTGTAATGGCATAATTTTTTATAAAAGACTTAACATAAGTCTCCGGCAAAAACGAGTAATC
>SMXC01000086.1 GCA_004356825.1 Caldithrix sp. | reverse complement strand
TATCCGACAATATTTTCCAAAGAACTCTGACTTGACAACTCCAAATACTACTAAGGTACGCTTTGTTCAAAATAGACTTAACAATAGACCCAGAAAATCTTTAAACTTTAAAACACCTGTAGAACTTTTTTTGAAAAAAAACTGTCGCACTTGAAACTTGAATTCACCCTTTCAAAAATAGCTTCGATAGGTTTTTAAATACAGATTACAATAAAGTCCGGAATGGGAATCTCTGGATTAAAGGTACATTTTTCAAGTCGGAGAAAGAGTTGGGAAACGCCGCAAACCCTTTTTGACAAACTGTATGAGAAGTTTCACTTCGAGTTGGACGTTTGCGCTACTACTGAAAACGCTAAATGTAAAAAATATTATAGTCCTGAAGATGATGGCCTAAAACAAGAATGGAAAGGTGCTTGCTGGATGAATCCACCTTACGGCAGGGAGATTTGGAAAATGGATAAAGAAGGCGTACGAATCAGCCCCGGCAGGCACCACCGTGGTTTGTCTGGTGCCGGCAAGAACTGATACGGCGTGGTGGTTTGACTACTACGCTAAGGGGAAATCAGATTTATCAAAGGCAGATTGAAATTGGGCGGCTCAAAGAATGCGGCGCCGTTTCCGTCAGCTATTATCGTGTTTAGTGCTAACACACTTTGTAAGGGTGTTGTGAAACATGATTTACCCTGAACGGCACCTAAGTCCGCAATTGCTTGGCTCTTAAGCTGAAAGTATCGACACCATCCAAGTTTTTGGTTTCCAAAGGCATTTCTTGAAAACCCATGCATATGTCTTACAAAACTTCTCGGTCGATCATCTATCCTCGGCCACGATTCATCAGACGATTCGCAAAAAACGGTCTCATGTCCATTGCTAGCCACTATTCAATGGTGTAGCCCTGGTATTTTGATGTTAGCTTTGCAGTTTAGTCAATATTTCGGTCAATGTTACTTCCTGGCCATCCGTGTCCATTAAAACACTAAGTGCCAAATGCATGCTCTTTGATTATTCCTCCGGCAAACGTGTGCTGCAAGCTTCCATTGCCCATGCCGTGCCTGTTCTCTAGTTATTCCGGAATCACCGAAGCCCCTCGCAGGCATCCAGCCGACGCCGGATCTCCTCGACTATCTTCTTCGTTCGCTCGCCCCCGAGGCCGCCGTACTCCACTTGGAAGTCGACGTTGCCGATTCCTTCGGGAAGATCGAGCGGGTTCGGGACGAAGTCCGCGATCACCACGCCGTCTCGAATCCTCGCCTGCATGGCACGAGCGGACTCCTCGTTCCGAGTGGCCGCCACAGTGAAAAGCGTCCCGGCACGATCTGCGGTCAGGTCGACGAACGAGAACCCAGACCCTCCCGCGGAGTCCATCATCTCCTTTGCTATTCCGACCGTCATCGATTTCGCGGCGTCGGAAAGAACCGCCAGTCCTGCGCTGACCCAGAAGTGCTGCGACAGGTCTCGACGACCGTACAGCGTGATGCGGCGGCGCAGCTTCTCGGCCTGGGATAATCTGGCGAGGTTGATCTCTCGCTTCGCAACCTTGGCCACTTTCCCATCACCAAGGATCACGCTGAGCGCCAGGATCGCCGCGCGATGGGGCAGAACGGGGTCTCTCCCGTGGGAGTTGTCCTCGGCGAAGGCGAATGCAACCTCCATGAGCTTCTCAAAGCCCGCGTCACCCTTCGGGATCTCGTCGGCTGTCTCAAGAACGTGAAGTCCCGTCGCCCGCGCGGCGTCATACAGGTCATCACTGATACTGGTGGAAGTGCCCCAGACGAACAGGCCGACTGCGAGGATCACGAGAGCCGCCATGGCCACGACGTTGCGGCGCAGAATGAAGCCAAGGAGTACGCCGAGCACAGCGCTCACCACACCGAACCAGACCTGTTGGGCGATCGGGAAGTAAGTGTAATTGATCCACTGGGCCACGACGGCGAGCAGCGGCGCGAGGACCAAAGCCACAGGAACGACAACCTTGAGTCTGGCCCGTCCGAATGACTGCACGAGCAGGACGCCGATCACCACCAGACCCATACTGCGAAGAGCAATTGTGGCGAAGGCACGAGCAATCGGATCGGAGACACCTGCCAGCAATCGTACACCCTTCACGGCCAACTCGGATGTGCCGAGGGGACGCGGGTCGGGCACGAGACAGAGCACGACGAACCAGGCGAGCAGGAGTCCGTGCCAGATTAATGTCATCCGGCTCGGCTGGCGGGATGAGCTGGAGTCTTCGGGTGAAGCGGTGCGTGGCTCGTTCATCTCAACATCAGCTATCATTGATTTGACACGCGATTATCATTTTAATATTCGAACTTTTCAGTCCATAAAAACTCGAATGGGGACAGGGCGAGGCCTCACGACCCCGCTCACCGGGTAGAAGGAGCCGCCAGTTCTGGCAGTTCCAACCCCCACAGAACGTAGCGTGCGGATTTTCCGCACTACGCTCTTCAGAATTTCATTGTACGATTTCTCCAGTTTGGCCTCGGGAAGCGAGGAAAAGCTCCTTGATAATGCAAGGTTCATTATTTTTAAGCGAGTATGTTTTCCCTTTAAATTGTATAGAAAAAAATCATTAGTGCCAAATATTAGTTTGCCAGTGGTGTCATCATTAATGAAATACTTGTATGGCCTTGTAGCAGGAATCTGATTCAAAGTTTCATCAAACCATTTTGAAAAAAGCGTTATAGTCACATCAACTTCATCTATTTTGTCTTGATAAATAAGCCACTGAGGTTCTCCTGGCTGGAATCTACTCTGCTGGGCTATAAAATAATCCCTAGACTGATTTAAGCTCTGATTACTCAATTGTTGTTAATTTGTTCAATACTTTTCTCGCTACTACCGATCTTTTTTGCTGATCCTATTGTAGATAGAGATTAATGCACTATCAGCGATTTCCAATTCACGAACAACAGCCTCAAGACGCAAAACTAAAGTAGGTAGAGCAACCAATGGTGCCTGGGGAATGGGTTTATACGATGAAGACTAAATAGAAATACGACCTCCGGCCCCATGAAAACGAACCAAGTTGCTGCATAAAGTTCAGCAGGTCAAACTGATTTCTTATATCGACAACCTTACCATCACTTACCTGAATGAAGCTCATGCCCGGAACCCGAACTTGATTATTGCTCGGATGAAAATTCATGAACTCTCCTTTGTGAGTTCCTTGCAGGAGCCATCTAATTGCGACTGTATCTTCTTCTGCAACCATTCCTCTGATTTTAACCTGCACATCTGGAAAAGCAGCTTGCAACGAACGTACATCTTCGCGATGCGTCGGATATTTGCTTAAAAATTCCACTGAATAGAATTCATCAATACGACCCAATTCGCGTTGATGCCAAATGACTTCAATCAACCTATGAATGAAAGCCCTTTTTGCTTTTATTGTCATGATTTAACTTCACGAAAAATCCAAGTTTCTCTTCCCAATGTCTGAAAGGTTCGCTAAGGTAAACAAAACTTGTTCAATTAGTTTCTGCCACCCTTCAGCCACAAGAATGCTTTTTCTGACTCTCCAGGTTGAAAGTAGGCTGTCTTGGCAACGGAAAAAGGGCTCGAAAACTGTTCAAACCACTCGTGCCACTTTTTTTCCCCAACTACCGCGATTCGTTCGATATCATCGAAGTGCTTCGTATCAAATTTCATCCGCTCCCACATTGCCTCCACTTCCCAGCCTGTAAAATCCAGTAATTCAATAAGCACATAGATCTTCCCATGTTTTGCGATGCTCCTTTCGATTCCCGGCAAACCCGCTTCCAAATCTTCCTTTGATAGTTTTCCCGTGACCAATCCCTTTATGATAGCGTTCCCCTCCTCTGTTATTTGAACAGGCATATTTTATCCTCCTTTATTCAATGGGCTATGGGCACAAAACTGACCAACTTTATTTCTGAGCGGATTCCCAAAATGAAACCTAGCGCCCAGTGCAGGCCGATGAATTGTACCGTCAAGTGAAACCCTCCACCCATAGCATCTTCGTTAAATTCGGCATGCAGGAAATGGTATCCAGCCCACAAGCTTTATCACCGGCGCCATTCGATACGCGATATCAGCTGTCAAATTTAAATTTGGCTCCAACCAACAACAACATTAGCCAATGGACCATCATAGGTCTGAGTTTTTCATTGCCATATTATTGCCACTTGTTGGTGTGCGCAATCGTGCGTAAGCTGCGCATTTCGAGTTTTCGAGGATTTTGTAATGTGAAATAGTTTTGCCATTTTTCAAAAAATCTCAATCTTCCCGGAGTCAACTCTTTTTAAAAGATTCTCAAGTCGAGCAAGGACTCCCTTAATCTCGCGTTCGGTAAGTCCGAATTGGATGACATTGCCCTTTTGGCGAACACCTTTGGCTTTATTGAGGTTTTCCCCGGGCTCAGCGGGCACAAGCTGACCTTCTTTAATTTCAAACTGTGCCACAACCCCAAGCGTTTTTTTTATGTCCTCAGTTTTAAGTCGCCGGAGCCGCTCTATCGTCTCCCCTGGGAGCTGTTTCACCCGCAAATCTTTCCAATAGGTTCCGCGATTGCTTTTATGCGTACCGAACGCCAAGCTGTTGTCCACTGAAAACACCCGCATATTGGAGCCGTAGATTGAAACAAGAAAATTGCCTGTGTTTGAATCCAGATGTTTGATAAGATAGGTGAAGATGTTCGTATTGCCCAAATGTTTAGCGTAGGTCGGGTCCGTCTTAAAGCGCTTTTTGTCATACACATTTATCGAGGTGATATCCTTAAGCCAATATTGCAACACAAAGAAAACGGACGAGGTTTTATCAAAAGTGGGCTTTACATCCTTTTCACGTTGACGATATTCCTCCAATGGCATGCTTCGGCCTATTGTCGGTGGGACGCAATAATTTTCCGGATCTAAAAACAATTTCTGAAATTCATAAGCCGCTATTTCATACCTCGGCGAGTTATTTGGAGCGTCCCCATTTTTTGCAGCTCTTTTCCATTTTACTTTAAATCTAGTCCCGTCTTCGAACTGCAACGTTGCCCGTTTGGTGAAGTCATTATCAAAGCGTGCGCCAACAACAAAGCCACGCACTTCAAATGGTTCATATCTGAGCTTATGTTCGATTTCTTCAATGGGTAAAATAATATTTTTGTCCTGTGCCAATACTTGTTCTGCAAGAAAAAATGCACAGACAGTTATAAAAAACCGGAGTAAACCGCCGGACTTTCTCATACTAAATTCCTTTTTAATTTTGGGTAATAGTATTAGTACTTCCATCTTTTTTTGAGCTGCATTATCTGCGGCACCGCACTAGGAATTACAGGCCTGACTTTCAAAAGTTGCTCTAATTTTTTTATGAATTCGGTCTCATTCAGCACCCAAAGTCGGATCCGGCATATTTTGATTTAATTCAGCTAACGAAAATTCCGGATCAGCACCGCATCGTGAATTGTTTTGTAGCGAACAAACGCAAGCCTCTTGCCGCCTGGCTCCCAGTCAAAAGCCGGAATCACTTCATCACCTTCGAAATGGGTAATTTGGGTGGGTTCGCCGCCGTCTAGCGGTTGCAGCCAAAGATTCTCCCCACCTTCCTCGTTAGTTTTCGCGTAGCAAATGCCTTTGCTATCGGGACTCCAGCCAATTGGGGGCCATTGATTTTCAAATACATGGGTGACTTGCCCGCCTGCGAAAGGCATCACGCCGGTCAGCCATTCGCCGGTTTCTTCGTTCCGGAACCCATAGGCGAGCCATTTGCCATCGGGTGAGATGGCCGGAAACGTCGCCGGCTGTTCCATGACTCTCACGGGTTCGCCGCCGTCAATGGAGATTTTCATCAGGCCTTCCCTATCAGTGCCTTTTGTCCAGTAGATGACCCACTGGCCATCCGGAGAGACATCCGGACGTTGATCGATATTGCCAAAGGTCAGCTGCCTCAAGTTCCGGCCATCGCTATCCATCCGCCAAATATTCGCACCCTCGCTCTTCACTGAAGTGAATACAATATGTTTTCCACTTGACAATGGAACCGCTGGAAAAAAATCCGCTCCTTCGTACGTCGTAAGCTGTCGCCGATTGCTCCCATCCGGCTGCATGGCCCAGATATCCGAATTACCACTTGCATTTGAAGTAAGTATGATTCTACCATCCGGTGCCCAGGCAAATCCGCCGATACCATCCTGGTCCATCACATTTGTGGATACTTTCCTGGCCCCGTTAGTCCTGTTTCCATCTTGAATCCAGATATTGGCAGTAGGTTGCACTTGAGTGGTTGCCAAAGCGTGCCCATCATCAGTCACGCTAACGCCTCGGTAAGTGCTCAAGTCATTGGTGATGCGCCGGATGTTGCCGGAAGGATAGGCGATATGCCACAATTGGTAATTGTTCGCTCGTAGTGGTCTTGCCGCAGTAACCAGGCCGCCGCTTGGAAGCCAGGTTAAACCCGCTACTTGCCGCCACTTTGTGGATGTCAGAGTTGTTTTATCTCCGGTTGCCACATCAATAATTAAGACCGCTATGTTCCTGACGGGTTGCAATTCGGTCTGAAAAACCGCGATGGCCTCTCCGTTGGGAGACCAGGCGGGAAGTAAAGTAGCATTGTTTTCAGGGTATTCTACGATTATTCGCTCGCTAGCGCCATCTGCAGAGGCAATTACCAATTGATAGACCCCTTTCGTTCGATCGCGTCTGATGAAGGCGATTTCTGAACCATCCGGTGAGAGAGAGACGCCAGATTGGGTGCCAGATAGAATCTGTTTAGCATCACCACCAAGAACAGGTATTTTGTAGAGTGTTCCGGAGCCGGCATTTTGTTCCCATTTGGCATAATAGATGTAATTTCCATCCGGGGAAAAGTTTAGTCCGCTATATGTCCCTTCCTCTGGTGACACAATTCGTACGTTGCTGTTGGTTTCAACCTGGCGTAACCAGAGACTGCTCTTATTACCTTCACGGATTTCCTGCACCAGATATTTGCCGTCCCCTGAGATGGCCGTTGTCCAAACATTGCCGCTTGTGGAAAGGCGTTTGATTTCCATCTCTTGAAAATCGGTGGCAGCATTATCCGTCTCACCTGTAAATCTGATGGCAAAAAATGCTACTATGGCAGCCAGCACAACAGCACCGGTAATCCAGACAGCAGGAGTCAGCATCCGTTTGCCTCTAGGTGATGTGGCTATCGTGGCCATTTCTGCGCTGTCGGGCTGCGCTTTTGGCGGCAAGGGCATCCCCGCCAGTGATTTGCGTGAAACGCGGCCGGTTTGCTTTTTCAGCCGCTGCAGCTCGCTCACCAAATCGGCCGTCGATTGATAGCGGTCCTGCGGGTCTTTCTCCAGCGCGCGGTTGAGAATATGCAGCAATTCCGATGGGGCATCGGGCAATTGCTTCTGCAACGGGTCTGGTTCCTCATTGAGGATGGAGTACATGATAGCGGCTTCATAGTCGCCGCTAAACGGCATTTTGCCGGTAAGCATTTCAAACAAAACTACGCCAAATGAGAAAATGTCCGAGCGCGCATCGACCTTGCTGCTGTTTATTTGCTCCGGTGACATATAGGCGAGCGTTCCCACAGTGCTTAAGGTTTGAGTCAATTTGAGGGAGCCCTTCAATTTGGCTAACCCGAAATCCATCACTTTAATCTGGTTTTTTGAATTGACCATGATGTTTTCGGATTTGATATCCCGATGCACGATATCATTACTATGCGCTTCCTGCAAAGCTTCACCTATCTGAATGGCGTAAGCAATGGCCTGGTCGGTCGACAGTGGGTTTTCATGATTGGAGGTAATGATATCCCGCAGGGTCTTGCCGTCGACATATTCCATTGCAATGAATGGCATTTCGGCGTCATCCTGGATTTCATAGATAACACAAACATTTGGGTGATTCAGCGCAGCGGCCGCCTTTGCCTCCTGCAGAAAGCGTGCTTTTTCCGTATCACTCACCGTCAGGCGTTCCGGCAGGAATTTTAAAGCCACGGTTCGTTCAAGTTTGGTGTCTTCGGCCATGTAAACCACGCCCATGCCGCCTTCACCTAGTTTTTCAAGGATTTTGTAGTGAGAAATGGTCTTACCAATCAATTTGATATTCTCCATATAAGTTTGCAAGACAAAAGGCTTCGAAGAATAAAATTTTTACTTCAGCTAGTTTCTCATATGAGCCTTACTTAGAAAGTTTTTATCTTGCCTGACTCTACTTTTTTTATTAAATTTTGCATTCTTTTGAACACATTGCCGATCTCACGTTTTGTAATGCCAAACTGTATGATCCTATCTGATCTCCGTATGCCCTTTTTCTCATTCAAATTTTCAGTGAAATCCACCGATACAAGTTGCCTATTTTGTACTTCAAATTGTGCAACCACACTAAGTGCATCCTCAAGATCTGTCTTATTAATTAGCTTGAGTCGTTCTATCGTTTTTTTCGGAAGTCGTTTTACTCGGACTTTTTGCCACGCGGTTCCGCGGTTACTTTCCAAACTGGAAAATGCCAGGCTATTATCCACCGCAAATACTCTTGGATTTTTCGGGTCGGTTGAGATCAAAAAATTGCCAACATTCGAATCTTTGTGCTTAATGAGATAAGACAAGATATTCATGTCACCCGATGCATTGCGTAGGTCGTATCCGCTTTAAATCGCTTCTTGTCATAAATTTTCATGCGTTACCTGCTCTAAGATTTGTGAAAGTGTTTCATAGTTTTTCCAACAATATTTTATGTAGTGTCAATGAAATAACTACGTCTCATCTTGCTTGCCGATCCCCATTACTCTCAAACGGCTGGAACAGCAAGCAGCGGGCATTCCGAAAGCCGCAAAACTCTCTGAGTAACGCTACCTCGGAGTGCGTCCAGAAAGCCTTCCTGCCCCGATGTCGACATCATAATCAGATCCACGGAGCGCTCTTTAGCTAACTTAACAATTTCATCAACCACATTTCCGCTACGACCGGCTTGCTCCCATGAACACGAAGGAATCTCTGGTAGATCCAGGTTTGGCACCTTACCGCCTTCGTTGACATGCAAAAGTATTATTTCTGTCGGCCCTTGCAAAACCCTGGCGATCCTTGCTGAATACTCAATAGCAGGCAGTGGACTCGGAGATGAGTCAACCGGGACCAATATCCGATGCAGTGACATGGTTCCATCCTCTGGTGAGACAAAGCCACGTGCTTTAGAGGGCACGAATAGTGTCATCGTCTTAGATTTAAATGCAATCTGCTCTGTATTTGAGGAGCCCAGCCATGATGGTAACCCCTCCCGATCAGGAGTTGCAATCACTATCAGATCCGTTGCATGCTGCTCAAGGTACTCCAAGGCCGCGGACATAGCATCACGCCCCACTGAATTAATTTGCAAAGTCCTGACTCCCAGCTCCTTAAAAACGGCTGC
>SMXC01000085.1 GCA_004356825.1 Caldithrix sp. | reverse complement strand
GGTGTTGTGACCGAAGACGGTAAAATCTACGATGTCATCATTCACCCTGACGGTTCGGTAACGATTACGGCAAGAAAATAATTTTAGAAATTGGGGTAGGCCGGTGGCGTCCGCCACCGGCTGACTGCTCTTTGAAGAATGATTGAATGCCGGGCGCAGGATGCAAAGTTTCTCAGGATGCATAGTTTCTTGGAAGTGTAAAGTATTAGCAGAACTCGCCAGAGTTCTGGGGCCAGCGAACCCGAAGGGGGGTCACTTCGGCTACAAACAAAAGTCGTTTACTTTTCCTTGCACTTAAAATTGATTTCTGTTAAATTTGTTGAAATTTAAATACTTTTATAAATGCGCAATTTATCTCAAAAATTTCTAACCATCCTTTCAAGGTTGCTACCGGTAATCCTCATTCTTGTTTTCTTCTTAACCAAGAATGCTTTCAGCCAGACCTCGCCGGCGATCCGGCAGCTCATTGTTGAGGATATCGAAATTGTCGGCAACAAGAAAACCAAACCAGAGGTTATTCTCAGACATCTGAATTTTGGCGTTGGCGATCCAATCGATCCGTTTGTGATCGATATAAACAGCCAGAGATTGTCGCAAACGAACTTCTTCAAAGAGGTGCAGTTTTACACCCGCCGCGGCTCTGAAAAAGGCAAGCTCGTTGTCATTATAGAAGTCAAAGAGCGCCGCTGGCCCTACTTTCAATTTGAAGGCGGCCACAGCGATCTCGACGGTTGGTTTTTTGTGCCGGCAAGCCTGCGGTTTGATAATCTTTTTGGCCGCGGCAGTAAAATGGGTGCGCGTTTTCTTTTTGGTGACAAGACCAGCGAATTTTCAATCTTTTATCACAATAACAGCTTATTTAGCGGCACCACATTTCTCGATGTGCAACTGTTTAACGCTGAGCAAAGGTTCGAGCACTACCTGGGCGATTTGAAAACCGAACAGATGGTTGAATTTAATGGCTTGAGATTAAAACTCGGCGGCAACAAAGGGTTGTTCAAGTATTTGCACGTTGCATTCCGGAGTGAGACTTATATCCCCGAAAGTTTCTTCACAACTACGAATGATTCAATTATTTTCAGATTGCCGGCAATCATTTCCCGTAATCTGGGGAAAACAAAAATTGGCACACTCAGTTTGGGACTCTCCGGCGATTTTCGCGACAACAGAGCTTATCCCATGAACGGTTTTTGGGGAGCCTTGATCGCAGAAAGTTCCAGTGATAAATCAAATAGCGATCTGACCTACACAAAGATCACTCTTGACGCCCGGTTTTATAAAGAACTTCATGATAAAAAGGTTCTGGCTTTTCATTTCAAGGGCGGCTGGGTCGATGAAGATGCGCCCTTCTACGAAAGATTCTATCTTGGCGGCGCCAACTCTCTTCGTGGTTACCCGTTCAGCCGTTTAACACCCCTGGGCGGCGGCACCAAGCTGCTTTTAACCAACACCGAATTTCGCTTTCCGCTCACAATAAG
The DNA here is from genome assembly GCA_004356825.1 of Caldithrix sp. GTDB lineage: Bacteria > Zhuqueibacterota > Zhuqueibacteria > Oceanimicrobiales > Oceanimicrobiaceae > Oceanimicrobium. Next base: position 4,286 of record SMXC01000085.1, on the reverse strand, counting down.
AAATTTTCCTTATCACAAATCATCCGGCGTTGTTTTCTTCGATGCCGGCGGCATTTGGATGCCAGGTGAAGACCCAAGGTTGGAAGATTTCTTTGCTTCAGTTGGCGTGGGGGTTCGGGTCAAACTGCCGGTAATTGGCCTCACCCGGTTCGATTTTAGTTTCCCGTTAAATAAATTTGATGAAAACGACTTTAAGGTACATTTTTCTTTAGGGCACACTTTTTGAGAAAGTTTGTTACAGGGTCTTTCATACTTATTCTAATATCCGTTACTTTTCCTTTGCTTGCATTTGCTCAGGCGGGGAGTGAGATCCTGGTAGAACGGATTACGCCTGGATTGAGCGGTGATTCCCTCGTGGTTTCCGCCGATTTCAAGAATTTATTTTCAAGAAAAATTGTCGGAACCATTCAAAGCGGCTTGCCCTCAATTGTTGAAATACAAATTAAACTTTTCGAGGGAACCAAACAAATTGTTCGCAAACCGATTTCACGAAGCATTGAGTTCGATGTCTGGGAAGAACGCTACCGGGTACGGAGCCCGGATACCACGCAGGTTTACTTTGAGTTCGAACAAGTCAAGCAAGCGGCGAATCGTTTAATGAATGTATTCCTAATTTCAAAAGCTTTATTGGCGGCTACAAAAAACTATACAATTCAGATCCGGGTCGGCATTATACCGATTTCGGCGCATCAGGCAAACAAAGTTTCATACTGGCTGGAAAACCCAAATCAGTCTGAAGAAGCGATCGCCTCTGACAATCGTTCCAGCGGATTTTCATTAAATATAAACAAACTTGTCTCCTTTTTTGTGAACAAAAAAAAAGGCTCGCGGTTCAGCTCGAAGTGGTTTTCGTCCCGGTCGTTTAGATTAGCTGAATTAAAATAATGAAGCGAATTCGTACAAAGCTCGTCCTGTCACTTTTGGTCATCACGTTGCTTCCGATTTATCCGGTTTATTACCAGGTTAAAAGTCTTTTGCAGCAAAGTATTGAAGTCGGATATAATGAAAATGTTGTAATGGCCCTGGACCAGGCAGCTGCGATTTCCCGGGAGCTTTATTCGATTTATAAAGGTCAAACTTTGTCACAGGCAAAAGAGTTATCCTCTTCCGGATGGGCAAGAAAATTGTTTGAGCAGAAAAACAGCAGCGCAATTGAGATGGAAGAAAAAGCGAAATGGGTCGAAGGAAAAATCGACGTATTTGATATGAAAGGCAATTTAGTGCTCACCGGAAGCAGCGCCCAGGGACATGCATATCCAATGATTTACCAGAATACAATAGTTCAATTAACGAAAAAACGAAGCCCTGAAATTCTCGATCTCGCTGACGACCCGGGGCATATACTCGCTTTCGCGCCCATCAAATCAAACGGCGAAAACAAGGGGTTTTTAGTTGTTACCAAAATTATCGACGAAGAATTTGCTATCGGTTCCAGGCAAGTTGTGAGAGTGAACCAAATGTTTAAAACTCTCGACTTTTTTGAAGGAGAAGTCACAAGCGGGTTTTTGCTTTTCTTTTTTGTGGTTTATATTCCGGTGGCTGGGCTTTCCATTGGCCTCGGTATTTACTTTTCGCGAAAAATTACCTCGCCACTCCTGAGTCTGGTAAAGGGTACCAAGAAAATTGCCGGAGGTGATTGGGATTACCGGGTTAAGGCGGATTCAAAAGACGAGGTTGGCGACCTGGTCGATGCCTTTAACACTATGATCACCACGTTGAAAGAAAAGCAAGATCAAGTCGTCTCCCTTGAGAAAATGGCCGCCTGGCGCGAAATCGCCCGCATCTTAGCCCATGAGATTAAAAATCCTCTCACGCCGATTCAACTAACCGTGCAACAAATGAAGGATAAGTATGAAGGCGATGATCCTGAGTACAGCAGGTTGCTGGAGGAATGCTCGGAAATCGTAACCGATGAGATTGAGAGTTTGCGAACTCTTGTTCGTGAATTTTCCGAGTTTGCCCGTATGCCCAAACTCAGCCTTGCCCCTGGAGACTTTAATGAGCTGATAGAAGAAGTCAGAAAGCTCTATCCAAATAACAATATAAGTCTGGAGTTGGAATCTGCTCTACCAGAACTGAATTTCGATCATGAAAAAATGCGACGGGTCATTATAAATTTAATTGAAAATGGCCTTGACAGCATCAGTGAAAAAGGTGAAGGAGACATTCAAATTCGAACGAATTTGAAAGATAAAATGGCGGTGATGTATTGCGCGGATACCGGCAACGGCATTCCGGATGAAACGCGAGAGAAAATTTTCGAGCCTTATTTTTCCACCAAGAAAAGCGGCATGGGATTGGGGTTGGCGATCGTGAAAAGGATCATCGAAGAGCATGGCGGCAGGATTTCAGTGGAGAGTAAAGAAGGAGAGGGAACTAAGTTTGAAATTGAGCTTCCAGTAAAAAATGAAAGTCATTGAGTCATTAGCCTTCGGCGTCATTATAAAAAGATCATTGGGTCATTTTCTTCCCTGTCATTAAAATACTTTGTCATTGGTCCTTTGGCTTCGCCGGCATTTGAAAGGTCAACAAAGACTTGGCTAATAAATGCTCACAAACGAAATCTAATTGATGATGAAACTTCAAAAAGAATTGAAACAATTGGCATCAAATTAAATAACTTCATCAACTCAATTGGGAAAAAACCAACAACATATGACAGCAAAAGCGAATGACGGCAAGGCGACATGGCTCAATGACTTTTTAAAATGACACAAAGTTCAAATAACCCCAAGTCAACCGAACCTATAAACTAAGTAGAAATAATTATGTCAGCCCCCAACATATTAATCGTAGATGACGAAAAAAATATCCGGCGCTCAGTCGCGATGATCTGCTCGGGAGAGGGATACGAAACCCAAACCGCTGCCGATTCTGAAGAGGCTTTGAAAATGTTGGATGCGGGCGGCATCGACCTGGCTCTTCTTGATATCGCCATGCCCGGCATGGATGGGCTCTCGCTGTTGAAAGAAATCAAAAAAAAATTTCCCGCAACCTCGGCGATCATGATATCCGGAAATGCGACCCTTCAGAACGCCATTACGGCAACAAAAGAAGGTGCATTCGATTTTATCGAAAAACCCATTACTAAAGAGAAGCTTCTCATTTCGATAAGCAATGCGCTGCAGAGTCGTACACTGGAAAAAGAAAATATCGAGCTCAAGAAGCAGCTTACCGGCAAGTTCGAGATGGTTGGAGAAAGTCGCGGTATGAGGGAAGTTTTGGAGCAGATTTCAAAAGTGGCTCCTACCAATGGCCGTGTGCTGATTACCGGCGAAAGCGGTACCGGCAAAGAATTGATTGCCCGGGCCATTCATGAAAACAGCTTGCGCAAAAAAGGCCCGTTCATCAAAGTAAATTGTGCTGCCATTCCTGAGGAACTGATTGAAAGCGAGATGTTCGGCACCGAAAAAGGCGCTTATACCGGCGCTCATCAAACCCGCGAAGGCAAATTTAGTTTGGCTGACGGCGGTACTTTGTTCCTCGATGAAGTCGGCGATATGAGTCTGAATGCGCAGGCAAAAGTACTGCGCGTTCTCCAGGAGGGTGAGTTCGAAAAAGTTGGCGGGCACAGGACTCAAAAAGTCGATGTGCGGGTGTTGGCTGCCACCAACAAAGATCTTGAAAAAGAAGCTCGGGCAGATCGGTTTCGAGATGACCTCTATTTTCGATTGAATGTGGTACCTGTCAATTCCCCCCCTCTAAGAAGAAGAAAAGATGACATCCCAATTTTGGTGCAAAGCTTCATCGAGAGTTATGCCGGTGAAAACGGCGTCCGGAAGAAAGAAATCAGCTCAGAAGCAATGGAAGTCTTGCGCAATTACGATTGGCCCGGAAATATCCGCGAGATCAAAAATATGATAGAGCGGCTGATGATCATGTGCAGTTCCGACATTATTGCTGTTGCTGATCTTCCGGACAATATCCAATTTCCCACCTCAAAAACTGCTTTTAAAATGGATTCGGCAGGGACTTTAAAGGAGGTCAAAGAAAATGTGGAGCGGGAATTTATTATCTCAACTTTGAGAAAGAATGGCTGGAACGTCAGCCAGACCGCCAGAGACCTCGATGTCGACCGGACGAATTTGCACAAGAAGATTAAGTATTACGGATTGTCACTTAAGAATTAAGAATTAAGAATTACGAGTTAAGAATTACGAGTTAAGAGTTATGAATTTCAAATCTCTGCCATTCTTAATTTGTAATTTGTAATTCGTAATGGGTTAAATATTCGAGTTCGACTGGCATCCATCCACATTAATACACGCCCCGCTCACCCAGCTTGC
>SMXC01000084.1 GCA_004356825.1 Caldithrix sp. | reverse complement strand
TTGACATGGTTTTGAGTTACTATCATGAGGCCGCGTTTCTGCCCTCATTTCTGAAATCGAAAAATATAAAGTTTGGCTACATTTCAACCTGGCAATCATACGAATGGGCGTTAAATAGCTACAAAAGGGACGGCCCTATTCAAAACTTTAAGAAGAAACAAGTGAACTTAAGATTTATTATCAAGCCACACAACCAGGCCGATATTCTCTTTGCAACTTCACAGTTCACCCGGGATGAGTTAATAAATGTTGTGGGAGTGGACGGGAGCAGGGTGGTCGTATGCCCTTTGGGTGTGGAGCCCAAATTTTATAAAATACCCAGGTCGGAACCTGAAAAAATCAGCAATTTCATTTTCTTCGGAAGAATCGTGGAATCCAAAGGCATCGTTGATGCCATCAAGGCTTTAGGCATGCTGGCGGCAAGAGGATTCACGGACTGGAATTTTCGGGTTGTGGGTCAGGGAAAGCATGAGTGGGCGAGAAACCTGGCGAATGAGCACGGCATCGCAGATCAAGTTTCGGTATACGGCCCCGTTGATGATGAGAAACTTGAACATGAGCTGAAACGGGCACATCTGGCTATCATGCCTTCGCATTCTGAATCTTTTGGGTTATCAATCGCAGAAGCTCAGGCGGCCGGGATACCTTTGGTGGCCTATGAGGCCGGCTCGGTTCCGGAAGTGGTTGAAAACGGGGTTACGGCTTGGCTGGCTCCTTTTCGGGAAGTTAAGCAACTTTCAGAGTGCATTGAAGAGGCAATCAGAGATCCAAAAACAACTTATCAAGCGGGTCTGGCAGGCCGTAAGCGAGTTAAGGAAATGTTTACGTGGGAAAAGACCGGTGAAATAATGTTAGAAGGAATTCAAAAAGTTTGTTTAAACGGAACTGTTAAGGGAGTTGCGTGATGTCAGTGAAACAATACGGCATCGCAGCCGCGCAGCTTCTGAAGGGAATCTCAAAGCCGTACCCTGTGCAAAGCCATGAGTCCGATTTAAGCTGTGCTCCCTTTTTTATCATCAGTTCCGGAAGATCGGGCAGCACACTGCTTCGGGCAATCATTAGTCAACACCCAACGGTTTGTGTGCCACCGGAATCCCATATCTTAGGACAAATCACCAGGCGGTTCAAGCTTTGTTACAGATTTCTGCCCTGGGACTATGTTGTCCGCTTGGTCATTTCGGAATTTCAAGTTCAGTCTCCGGGATTTGGATTTTGGCAACTCGATTTGTTCAAATTTTATCCAATTGCACTTAAGCTCCCGAAGGAACAAAGGAGCCTGGCAAAATTAATTGATATTTTCTATATGTATTACATGCAAGAAAAAAAACCGGTAGCAACCCGTTGGGGTGATAAAAGTATTCGAAACGCGTTTTTTCTAGACCTGATAGATGAAGTTTACCCTAATGCCCGCTATATTCATCTCATTCGTGACGGACGAGATGTCTCGGTTTCACTCGTAGCTGCGGACACGACTCCTGTCAAAGACGTCGAGGTCGCAGCTAAATACTGGTTAAGAAGTGTCACCCAGGGCCGTCTTTTTGGCGCCAAGCTTGATAATACCCGGTATCTGGAGGTTTTTTATGAGGATCTCGTTGGAAAACCCGAATCTGTAGTTAAACGCATCTATAACTTCTTAGACCTGGATTTCAGCTCCGAAGCTTTCCAATTCAGGAAAAACCTGGATTCTCTGGGTGATGCGCATCGAGAGATTCATAAGAACCTCAAGAATCCTATTAATGAAAATTCTATTGGCAAGTGGCGAAAAAAATTAGACGATGAAGAGCAACAGGTTGTACAAAATCAGCTTAGGGATAAGTTAATCGAACTAAATTACTCAGTTGATTGAATGACGAGCAAAAGCAGAGTTTATATTTTTAATTCAAGCAAAACATGATATTCAAAAATCGTTCTAAGCAATCTATAAAGACAGATAAAGCTGCAGTCAAAACTTGTTTAATGATTGGCAGCAGCGGCATGGCGGGGCAGTGGATCAAAAACTTTACTGAGAACTTCAGCGATAGAATTAAGGTCGTTGGACTTTGTGACGTGAGCCGGGACGCTTTGGCGCAAAGCGCTAAAACGCTCAATCTCGGCGAGGATGCCCTTTTTACCGACTTCAATAAGGCGTGCGCAAGCGTCAAAGCTGACTTTTGCAGCATCGTGATCCCGCCGAAATTTCACAGCTCCGCAGCAATAGCAGCGATGGAAAACGGCATGCCGGTCATCTGTGAAAAACCGATTGCCGATACCCTTGATGCTGCCAAGGCGATGATGCACACATCCCAAAAAACCGGACGGCCTTGTACAATTATTCAAAATTACCGGTATGTGCCAAACAAGCAGGAGCTGGTTCGTATTCGGCAAGAGAGGCGGCTAGGGCGGCTGCAGTATATTGTCGGCCGGTACGCATCTGACTATCGAGGCCACCTGTCATGGGGAAAAGCCTGGCGTCATGATATGGACTTTAGTTTGCTTTATGAAGGTTGTGTGCACCATTTCGATATGTTGCGTTTTCTTGCAGGCGGAGATTGTGAGACTCTGATGGGCTTCGGCTGGAACCCCGAATGGTCAAGCTTCAAGCATTTCTCAAGTGGGTCTTACCTGATGCGGATGACCAATGGCGTGCATGCCAGCTACGAAGGGAACAGTTCTGCAGCGGGAATTACCAACTCCTGGAATCAGGAATATTACCGTGCCGAGTTTGAGGAAGGAACCGTCGAGCTCGCAGGCCGCGATCAACTCACAATTCATCAAATAGGAGAGAAACCAAAAATTTACAATGCGCCGAAGATGCCATATTTTGGACATGTATATCTTATTGATGAATTCCTCAACTGGCTTGACGGCGGCTCGGCTTCCGCTACCCATATTGAGGATAATATAAAAAGTTTCGCGATGGTGATTGCTGCAATAGAGGCAACAAGTGATGGACAACCAAAACAAATAGCAGATTACTTAAATGATTTGGATATTTCGAATGCAGCCGAAATATCGAAGTCGACCTTAGTTCACAATCCAGTTACTACTTGAGCATTATGAAAAGGAATTAATCATTGGCAATATTAGCGATTAATGGCGGGAAACCAGTCAGCCCTGGCGGTATAAAACCGAATTGGCCTATTTATGATAAGACTGAAAAGAAGGCGCTTATCGAAGTTCTTGAGAGTGGCCGTTGGTGTAACAGAGCGAATCCGGATGGCAAGGTTGCCCAGGCCGAAAAGGCATTCGCAAAGTTTGTCGGCACGAAATACGCTAAAGTCGTTTCTTCGGGCACAACAGCTTTAGAACTAGCACTTAGGTCGTGCGATATAAGTTACGGTGACGAGGTTATTGTACCTGCTGTTACTTTTCTCGCGACCGCGTCGTCAGTGATCACCTCCGGCGCGGTTCCTATATTTGTGGATATTGACCCAGAGACATACCAAATATCACCGGATGCCATTGAGGAGGCAATCACAGAAAGAACGCGCGCAATATTACCGGTCCACTATGGCGGTTATCCCGCGGATATGGACCGTATTATGGAAATTGCCAGGAAGCATGAGCTGCTTGTCATCGAAGATTGTGCCGAAGCGCATGGTACCGAATGGCGTGAAAAAAGTGTCGGCACTTTTGGGAATTTTGGATGTTTCAGCTTTCAAATGGCGAAAACATTAACCTGTGGCGAAGGCGGGGCGATCACTTACAATGATGGGACTATCGATATTAATTGTTTTTCGCTTTCGCGTATGCCCGAAAATTCGAATGGCGAAGCAACTTACTATCTACCGGCAGGCAACTGGCGTATGTCTGAGTTTGCCGGCGCGATTTTACTAAGTCAGCTTTCCCGCCTTGAAAAGCAGATTGAGGCCAGGCAGAAGAATGCGGAATATTTTATTCAGGAACTGCAAAAAATCGAGGGCCTGTCCTCTTTAAAAAAAGATGCAAGAATCACCCGAATTGGATACTTCTTTCTACTGTCAAAATATAATGCGTCAAAGTGGAACGATATTCCGAGAGATCGGTTTATCGAAGCCTTAAAGGCAGAGGGTGTGCAATGTGGTACCGCGCACAATGATCCTCAATACCTGAATCCTCTTTTTCAGAAAATTAAAAGTGCTTATCTTACGGTGCCTGGAGCGGATTATTCCACCGTTCATTGTCCAGAGGCGGAACGCATCTACGAAATGGAAGTAGTGGCCATGCCGAATTATGTGCTTATGAAAAAGGAAAATGTTGACATTGTTTTAAGTGCGATTCATAAATTGCGGGATAACATTGCCGAATTGAAATCTAATCACAGTCAGCCTAAAATAACGGCTCACCCGGTTTGAAATTTACGCTGCAGAAATTTACTCGATAGAGATTAAAGAATACAAAAAGGAGTTTCGATGAGTTACTCTGGAATTGGTTCCAGAACTATTAATCAAGCTATTAGCCGGTTGCGCCGTAAACAGGTGATGAACAGGCATTATCCCGACTTTGCACATGAAGAGCGTGTACAAAATTTTTCCAAGTGCATGATGTTCGTTGGCATAAATGCAATCGAGGGGGACATTTTGGAATTCGGTGTTTCTAAAGGTGCCAGTCTGATCATGCTCGACGGACTTGTTTCGAAGTTGATCCGCGATAGGCATCATCGGCAGTGCCGGATATTTGGTTTTGATAGTTTTGACGGTTTACCGGATCCAAAAGGAGAGGATAAAAAGCACTTTAAATTTCGCCACGGGGCGTATAAATCAAACAGGGATAGTGTTATCAGGCGATTGAAAGAGAGCAAAGCAGATATTCAAAATATATCCCTGATCGAGGGTTGGTACCATGAAATTTTAACCCCGGAATTAAGGGAGAATCTTGGAATTGAGAGGGCAGCTTTTATCAATATAGATTGTGATTTGTGTGAGTCGACAACTGCGGCTCTGAAATGGTGCGAGCCCCTAATCCATCAAGGGACAATCATTAATTTCGATGACTGGTTTTGCTATCAGGGCAGCCCCGACCATGGTGAACAACTCGCCTTTCAGAAGTTCCTGGCCGAAAACCCTGATATGACCGCGACCTCGTTTTCTACTTATAGCTGGCACGGCAAGTCCTTTATTATCAATAGAAATAGAAATGGTGGCGCAGCGAATGAGCAATAAAGTTGGAGATCGCCGGGGAGAAGGTATGAAAGTTTTTGGAATTGGGTTTCAGCGAACGGGAACGACTTCATTAGCCACGGCATTGAATACGCTGGGCATAAAAACCCTGCAATTTCCAAAAGAATTATACGACGATATTGACCACGACGTTATACGGGAATTCGACGGTTTCACAGATGATCCGGTTACTTTACTTTACAAAGAATTGGATAAAAGGCATCCTAAGAGCAAGTTTATACACACAATCAGAGATGAAAAAACCTGGATCAAAAGTATTCACTGGCTTTTAACGACAGGTAAGGTAAAATTCAAAGAGAGCTTTACAAAATACGGCGACGAATTTAACCTGAAGCTTTTCGGTACCGCCGAATATGATGAAAAACTGTTTCTTGAAACCTACAGAAAATACAATGAAGAAGTTTTCAATTATTTTGTGAATCGTTCGGACGATTGCCTGGTCATAGACTTCACAAAGGGCGATGGGTTTGAAAAATTGTGTCCGTTTTTAGGTAAACCGCTGCCAGACAGACCTTTCCCGCACCGCAACAAGCAGGAAGGAGCGTGGAAAGTTTATGGCAGGAAGTTATATGGAGCCGCCCGCAGAAAGACCCGGACTCTTCTCGACGTGGATAAAATATGATAAACGATACAAAGCAAAAAACATCTCAGCCATTTTTATTTAATTGGATTATTAAACCTGGTGTCTCGATTCTATGTTGTCTTTTGCTAAGTCAATGCCAGGAAGCAGGTCCAGATAAAAAAAGCCCCAATTTCATTTTTATTCTTACGGACGACCAGGGTTGGCAAGGCACATCTGTGCAGATGGACACATCCCGGGCTGATTCCAGGAGTGACTATTATGAAACGCCGAATCTTGAACGATTGGCTCGCGAAGGCATGCGTTTTTCAAACGGCTATTCCCCAGCTCCGATTTGCACGCCGGCCCGCCGCAGCATGCAGTTTGGCCAGACACCTGCACAGCAGCGGGGAACACGCTTCAAGAGTGAATTCGACGCTTACAACGGAATGTCTATTCCCAAGATGCTAAAATCTATTAATCCCAGGTATGTGTCTGCTCATTTGGGGAAATGGTCAAGAGATGTGGGAGCCTCCCCGAAAGAAGTCGGATATTATGAAAGTGATGGCAAAACCAATAACCGGACCGGCGGGACATCTCTGGGTAGGGCAAAATGGTCGAAGTTTGAAGCTGTTGAAGATCCCAAACTCATTTTTAGTGTAACCGACAGGGCTATTGCTTTCATGGAAAAACACAGTAAAGCCCGGCGACCTTTCTATCTGCAGATTTCACATTATGCGGTGCATGTTGATGTGCAAGCCAGGCAGGAAACAATTGACAAATATCAAGACAAGGCGACAGGTGAAATACATCAGATACCGGCCTTTGCGGCGATGACCGAGGATCTCGACACCGGGATTGGCCTCATTCTTGACAAAGTTAAGGAGCTTGGTATTTCGGGAAATACTTACATATTTTTTGCTTCTGATAATGGAGCTGTACCCTGGGTACCGCCGGATATGAAAAAGCAATTCGCTTATCCAATGGAGGTGGGCCGTCCAAGCCGCAACTACCCACTTCGAAATGGCAAATGGTCTTTGTTTGAAGGCGGTCTGCGCGTCCCAATCATTGTCAAGGGGCCTGGCATAAAAGCTAATTCTATTTGTGAGGTTCCGGTGGTTGCCTGGGACTTCCTGCCAACATTTTGTGATTTGGCAGATTCCACAAAACGGTTGCCTGAAAATCTGGATGGCGGCAGTATGAGAATGTTGCTTGAGAATGCCGGAAAGGGAGAAGTAAAAAGGTCCTATGAAGGGTTGGTGTTTCACGCTCCGTTTAGCAAACCGCCGCATTCGGCCATCCGGCTGGGAGATTTCAAATTACTGAAATTCTGGGAAGAGAAGAAATTGCTTTTATTCAATCTGAAAGATGATATCGGTGAGAAAAATGATCTGGCATCATCAATGCCCGAAAAAGTAAAATTGTTGAATAATAAATTGATGACTTATTTAAGAGAAGTTAACGCAGAAATACCTGAATCTCAATAGCCTCTCCTTGGGGGAGAAATGTTTAGAAAGGAAAGCCAAATATGAAATTACCATCAAATCCAAATGTCAAGCGATCGCGAATAGCCGTGATCTTGTTGGGAATCCTGCTGGTTCTGACAGCCTTGTTAGTGAACAAGTGGTCCATTGAGCTGCTTATATCTTCAGACGGAGACATTTCTTCTTTACTCTTTATGGGAGTGATTGCTGCTTTACAGATCGGAGCTTTGATCGCAGGATTCCGCCTGTTGTGGAGTAAACCAGAACTCGGATTTTCTCTTGGCCTATATAGTATAACCGTATTCGTATTGCTGGCCGGCGTCTTTCTGGGAGGATTTGCCAGTCTCGAGATCTTGAACTCTTTTACTCGAGACCGTCAGACGGTCAAAATGTTTCATGCAGTGAATGAAGCCGAAGATGTAAATATGTTACTCATGCTGCAGCTTGACAAGCTGAGAAAGAGCGTCATGAATCTGCAATTACCGGATTATCAAAGTTCCACTTTTTTCGACAACCAGGTAAAAATAGTGGATCTGGCTGCCCAAAATCCGCCGTCGTCCTACACAGAATTCCTGCCAAATGTTGATGTCAGCAAACGGGAATGGCGGATTGCAGTAAATGAGTTTGAAGGAAGTAGCAAGAAGATGAGCCTGTGGCGCCCTCTCTTTGCTCAGGTTGCCTACTTTGAGCATGCAAAATTTTCAATCAAAAAAGGTCGTTTTCTCGATGAGTCGCACCACGAGTTTGAAACCGAAATATTGTTTTCCGGTGTAGCCAGAATGAAATCGCAGGGAACAAATGGTACCCGGCAGTTTCCTATTGCTTCTATAACGGGCTCGCAAATCATACGGTGGAAGAAGCAGCCGCCAGCACTTGCTAAAACCGAAACGGCATTGGACAAACACGCGGAGGCTACTAATGGCAAAACTGAGTCGGATTCCCATACTCTACGCAGTATCTCAGTTCACGAGAGAGAGAGTTCCAAATTAAACGAGGCGACCTGGTTCATCACGGGTTGGCACATGAAAAATCTGGAGACCATGGAGACCCAAGAAAGTACTTTTGTTGAAATACTGGATGCTGTGTTGAGCAACCCCGAAGACCTGGCGAAGGCACGGCGGTCGATTCACGAAGAGATGGTGGTCAAGCTCATTAAAAGGGTAGAAGATTTTAAAAAACCGCATAAGAGATTCAGGGTTCATGCAGGCGCCCGGCATCCTGGAATATCCGTTGTAGACCTGGATAGGGATGGTTTCGATGACATTTATGTCATGGCGCGTTGGGGAGAAAACATGTTCTTTCATAATCGCGGCGATGGCACCTTTGAAGAAATTGCGGCTGAACTTGGGCTTAATATTAAAGACCATACAACGGCGGCGATTTTTGCAGATTTCGATAATGACGGGGATACGGATGTGTTTTTAGGGCGCTCAATGGGTCGCAGCAAGTACCTGATTAATGAGAATGGCAAGTTTTCGGATCGTTCTGCGGAAATGGTCGATATCCCTATGCCGTATCTCGTCACGTCGGTCTCTGCAGTGGATTACAATGGAGATGGTTTGCTCGATATTTATCTGTCAACTTACGGAGATGGGATTTCTGTCTTTAGCAGGGGACGACGGAGCTATTTAGAGAAATTTATGGAGCGTTTTAATGACACGTATCTGGAAGATTACCTCCCCGAGGAGGATGCGAAAGAATTGCACCGGCTGAGACGTTCATCCGACTCGCACATGACTTATAATCGTTACGGGCCGCCGAATATACTATTGAAAAACGTCGGCGGCGGCCGATTCGAAGTGGCTAAAGGCTCACCGGCGCTTCGGGTGTTCCGCAGTACTTTCCAGGCCACCTGGGCCGACTTCGATGGAGATGGCGATCCGGATGTTTATCTCGCCAACGATTTCGCGCCAAATAATTTGATTCGCAACGATGGCGACGGTAAGTTTGTGGACATAACGGAGGAGACAGGTACCGCCGACTTCGGGTTTGGCATGGGCGCTACCTGGGGTGATTACGACAACGACGGTAAGCAAGACCTTTATGTGACCAATATGTATAGCAAGGCCGGCCGCAGGATTACCGCGCAAATTCCCGGTTTGGATTCCCGCTTCATTCTTGGCGCTCGCGGTAACTCGCTCTTTCGTAATACTTCCCATGGCACTTCTTATGAATTCAAGCGGGTTTCGGGCCTCGAAGCTCCTGAATTGATGGTCGAAAAAGGCGGCTGGGGCTGGGGCAGCCAGTTTATCGATTTTGACAATGATGGCTACCTGGACATTTATGCCTTAAACGGTTTTTTTACGGCTCCGGCAGAGGTCGCTATTGCGGTTGACACGTGACCGACACTTTGGCGACGGTTCGTTGCCACGGATAAAAAGTTGGATCAAACCTCTCCTTCATCAGACGAAAAAAAGAACTTGAGAGGTGCTTCATTAAGTGGCAAGGAAAGAAATCACCTTTTTCTCAACTTGCAGGGAAAACAGTTTCAGGATATAGCAGGAGTCGCCGGTGTAGACCATCATGGCGACAGCAGAGCTTTTGTGATTCTGGACTATGATCGCGACGGCTACCAGGATATCGCCCTGGTGAATGCTAATGCACCCCTTTTCCAACTCTACCACAACCAACTTGGCAAAAAAAATGTTATGGGCAATGCCGGTGGCAGCACAAACCACAAGTCCAAACCGGGGCAAATGCTGGCGCTGCGGTTCGTCGGTGGCAATCATGCCGGGGACGCCTCAAAATTCTGGAGCAACCGTGACGGTTATGGTGCGATGGTTACAGTTGAACTCGGCGATTTAACTATCCGAAGAGAGCATCGTGCCGGGGAAGGGTTTGCCAGCCAGAATAGCGCGACTATGATTGTAGGCATTGGCGAACGGAACGGAGCCGATAAAATTACCGTTCGCTGGCCAAGTGGAGTTGTACAGGAAATACCCGACGTCTCTGCAAATACTATTGTAACGGTCTACGAAAACCCTGAACATTCGCCATCCGGAGAGCATTTTGTTTCCGAGCCCTACAAGGCATCCTCCCGATTTTCAAGGGAGCGTTACATGACCCGGCACAACAAAACGTCGGGAATGAGACTGCAGTTGTCCAGTAAAATTGCTAATGGAGTGAAGCCCAAGCTGCGAATGTACACAACGACGGCAACCTGGTGTGCTTCCTGTAAACGTGAGCTTCCTCAATTAGAACGTTTGCGTGCTGTGCTGGATCCCAAGTTGGTGGGGATGTTTGGAGTCCCTGTCGATCACACTGAAAAGCCAGAGCAATTTAAAGCTTACATTGCTAAGTACCAACCGGCCTACGAACTGCTGATAGATTTACCCGTTGATGAAATGAAGATGGTTCAGAAGATGGTGGGGGATGCATTAAACATGGATGGGCTTCCAGCAACAATTCTGACCGACAGCAACGGTTATGTTCTAAAAATTATGTGGGGTGTGCCATCCGCTTCGGAGATTAAGCGGCTGCTTGCTACTCTTTGAATTTTCGATTAGAAACAGGTATGAAAAGAATATTACAAAAAAATAAAGTTCTCCTCGGGGCAACTATAACCTTGATTGCTTTGATTGCGCTCTATTTAACTTCAGGACCGGAGACTCACCAATCAAGAACTGACAATGGTTCGGCAAACTCACAATACGCTGTTAGCGCAAAACATAACGTGCTACAAGAGCTGCAGCCCGGATTGAATGGATTAAAGATTGGTGATTCAGTAAGACTTTCCTATTTGAAGACGATTCAGGGACAAGGGATCTCGTTCGATGAACTGGTGGCTAAAGGCCCGGTTGCAATTGTGTTTATGGCCGCCAAGTGTCCGGTATCCCAACGCTATACTCTTCGCCTAAACCGACTCCACGAGGAATTTTCCTCACGAGGCGTAACGATTCTGGGAATCAGCTCAAACAAAAACGAATCACTGAAAGAATTGGTGCGTTATGCGTACGACACCGGATATAAAATTCAATTGGTGAAAGATACAGACGGAGAGATTGCCCGTCAGATTGGCGCCACTATGACGCCGCAAGTCTTCGTTGTTGATCAGCAAAGCATTTTACGTTATCGCGGCGCTATAGATGACGACCGGTACGAGAACCGGGTCAAAAACCACTATCTCCAGGATGCACTGAATGCCCTTTTGAATAAGAGACCTGTTCCTGTCTCCTCAACTCAAGCATTTGGATGTACGGTGCATCTTCCGGAACAAGGCTCCTCTGTTGATGTTGTCAACTATGCAGACCACATCGCTGCAATATTGTGGAACAATTGTCAACCCTGCCATAGCCCGGGTCAGGTGGCGCCGTTCGCTTTGTTGACCTATGAGGATGCAGAGACCTGGTCTACTGAAATTGCCCACTATACTCAAGCTCGATTTATGCCGCCCTGGAAGCCGGTTGCTGGTTTCGGTGAATTTAAGAATGAGCGGCGTTTGAGTGATGAGGAAATCGCACTCATTGCCCGTTGGGTTGAAACTGGCTCACCCCCAGGCGACCTGAAGAAACTCCCACCTCCGCCAGCGTTTTCCAGCGGGTGGCCGTTGGGCGAACCGGATGCGATTCTGGAAATGCAGGAAACCTACGAAATTGGGCCCGAAGGAGAGGATGAGTATCGAAATTTCGTAATCCCGACGAATTTTGATCGAGATATGTATGTCCAAGCACTGGACATACAGCCGGGCAACAGAAACGTGGTGCATCACGCTCTCGTTATTGCAGATCTAACGGATGATTCCCGCAAGAAAGATGCGCAAGATCCAAAACCGGGCTTTGCACAGATAATGGCCGGCGGACCTCAATCTCAACCAAAATCCTGGCGACAAAAGCTGAAAGATAAATGGCAAAACCTGATACAAGGACAAAAACCGAAAGCCAAGCAAAGGAGGCAAGTCGTCTACATAAACGGCTGGTTGCCCGGTATGACCCCTAATGTTTTACCTAAAGGCACCGGAGCGCTGCTGCCGAAAGGGAAGGACGTTGTTTTACTGATGCATTATTATCGCACCGGCAAGGTTGAACAGGATCGCTCAAAGATAGGACTCTATTTTCTAGATGAACCCAATCCGACACGGGTGTATACGAAGGATATAAGTAAAAGAAATTTTACCATTCCGGCCGGCGAGAAACGGTATGAATTGAAACCGCGCGGCACATTGAAAGAGGACATTTACCTTGTGGGAATCATTCCTCACATGCATTTTATTGGTCGGGAGATGAAAGTAACGGCGATGCTGCCCACTCATGAGGAAATTCCCCTGGTCTGGATCAAAGATTGGGATTTCAACTGGCAGGATTTCTATCACTACAAAGAACTGCTTTTTCTACCTAAAGGTACAGAGATCAGGGTCAACGCAAACTTTGATAATTCGGCAGCTAACCCGCGCAATCCAAACGATCCGCCGATAGCTGTTAGTTATGGTTACAATACCACAGACGAAATGTGTGCGGCGAGGCTTATTTATGTCAAAGGAAGCGACTATGATCTATCCAGGCAGGGATATAGTTCGATGAACACCGGCATGAATTGAGAAAGCTGCTGAGTTTACTGCCTGGGCGCAGCGAAGTAGTAAATGAATTTGGCGCTGCGACTTTTGTTTCCAGGGTGTATTTAATTTTTAACATAACTCGACGATGTGTTTTTAATTCTCATCTAAGCGTTGGGGGGCACTTGGTGAAAAAACCAGTCTTTAAAAAAATCTCATTGTTACTGATTCTCTCCCTGGTTGCGATTGCGTCATTTGCTTATGGAATTTTCTCGGCAACCTCTCAGAATACTCCCTTCAAGATTATAAGAGCCGGGCATAGCAAGATATTCTCCAAAAGCGAAAGCGGGCCAATAAGAAAAGGTGTTTGGCGTGTGGCTAGAAATAATGCCCGAAGTCCAGAGATATCAAAGGAACAACTGGAAGCTATCAACGAGATTTCTACCCTACCTTATTTGAAAGGTTATAATTTGGCGCCAGATGTAGATAAGGTCACCATTTATGACGAGCGATTGGAATATATAATGGATTAAATTTTTGTCGTCTCCGGTGATGCGCCAAAGGCTTTTGTAATGGATATGAAGGGCAACGTGTTGCACGAGTGGCGTAAAGATTTTGAAAATGTTTGGCCCAAGCTCTTCGATGTTGGCGGGCGTCAGGTAGACAAAGAATATTGGAAACATGCTGAGGTATTGAATAATGGTGATGTGCTGGCCGTGTTTGGAAATTTTGGTTTGATTATTAAGAATGACGATGACAAGGAAAAAACAGACGTGAACTCTGGTAAAGGTCCAATATCTACAGTATTGGCGCATGAGGCGCTAATTTTATGACATCAGCAATTCCTGGCAAAGGAAACAGAGTCCTCTCGTCAAAATGTGATGGATAAGAAAGTTAATGAGTAATCTAGAGTTAAGACAGGTTGAAGCTGCTTTGCGGGAGGATGCATCGGTAGCAGACTGCGTTGTGCTAGAGCGGAAAACAGTTTCATTGCGAAAAGAATTAGTGGCTTATATCATATCATCCGGTTCTTTTAAACCGGAACGGTTAACTACTACTCTTAAACCTCTTCTACCGCCGGAACTTCGACCTAATGCCTATGTTGCGGTCTCGTCGCTTCCGCTAACCCGCGATGGAAAAATTGATGAAGAGGCCTTGACCTGCCTCGAAGTTATTGACTCTGATTTGGTAAAACAGTGGGAAGCGCAACTGCTCTCAGTACCGGAAATTGATCAAGCGGCGGTGGTGGCAGATAAGTATGCAGAGAAACTTTCTCCATTGCATTTGTCAGATCTGCTCCCGGACTGGGGAGAAAAACCCGAAAGCGAAATCAAAGAATTGAACGCCGGCCCTGCCCCTTCGGACGGTGGGCGGGACGAAATGGAATCAAAGCCGCTTGCCATTAGCAACGGTGGGCCGTTACGCGAGATTCCCAATATTCTATCAGAAGCTCTGCAACAGGCAGCGGCCCAGAAATCCGAGAAATACCTGGTTTATATCCAACTCGATGGTTCCGAGATTGTCCAATCTTACTCGGCTTTGTTGAAAGACGCCGAGCAAATTCTGGCAGGACTGAGAAAGTTAGGACTCAAGCCTCAAGATAAAGTTATCTTTCAGTTAGATCTCTCTCAGGATTTTATTCCTGCCTACTGGGCTTGTATTTTGGGAGGATTTATTCCTGCTCCGGTATCGATCGCCACCTCTTATGAGACGAATAATCCTGTCCTTAAAAAGTTACACGGCGCCTGGCAGATGCTGGCAAAACCGATCATATTGGCTGGCGCTGAACTTGCGCCATCTGTCCGCTCATTATCTGCCCTTTTGAACCTTGAAGACTTTCGCGTTGAAATATTAGATGACTTGCGAAAAAATGCTGCCGATCACAATTGGCATGCCGGGAAACCAGATGATTTGGCGCTGCTGTTATTCACCTCAGGAAGTACCGGAGTCCCCAAAGGAGTCATGTTGACTCATCGCAATCTTTTGAGCATGGCCGCAGGTACTGCCCAGATGTTTGATTTTACCAGCGAGGAGGTCACGCTTAATTGGATGCCTCTTGATCATGTAGGGGGAGTTTCATTTTTACATACGATGGCAGTCTATTGCGGCTGCAACCAAGTTCAGGCCCCGACACAAGTCGCACTGCAGGAGCCCTTTAAATGGTTGGATTGGTTAGACAAACATCGGGTTACAATAACCTGGGCGCCAAATTTCGCGTTTAGTCTATTTACCGAGTTTCCCGAAGAAGTTGAACAGGGCAACTGGGATTTATCTGCAATGCGATTTCTGGTCAATGCGGGTGAATTGGTTGTCCCAAAAATAATGAAGCGATTCATCGAATTGTTTACACCTCACAAATTGGCGCCCGATGCCCTGCACCCGGCGTTTGGGATGTCCGAGACCTGTTCAGGGATTACCTGGTCTTTAGGGCTTTCATTGGAGTCTATCGCGGACATTACAAAATTTGTTGATTTGGGGCCGCCAATTCCCGGAGCAACGTTGCGCATGGTCGACGAAAACAACCAACCGGTTAAGGAAGGTATTATTGGCCGTTTGCAGCTGACCGGGCCGTCTGTCACACCTGGGTATTTTAAGAATCCGGCAGAAAACCAAAAAGTTTTCACTCAAGACGGTTGGTTTGATACTGGAGACCTGGGGTTTCTGGAGAATGGACTTCTGACGCTTACCGGACGTGAGAAAGATGAAATTATCATTAATGGCATTAATTACCATAACCATGAGATCGAATCAGCGGTGCAGGATATTGAGGGCATTGACGTCTCTTATACCGCGGCATGTGCTGTCCGGGATGGCAGCGATGACGAAAAACTAGCCATCTTTTTTTGCACTCATTTCCCCGATGATGAGAATCGTTTGATGGTTCAGCTTAAGCAAATTCGGGCGCGGGTTGCCAGAGATATTGGGGTTAAAGCGGAATATTTAATTCCTGTTGAGAAGAAAGATATTCCTAAAACTGCAATTGGCAAGATTCAGCGTCCTGAACTTAAAAAACGTTTTGAAGCAGGTGAGTTTGATGCGGTTATAAAACGCATCGATATATTGACTGGTAATGCGAACACACTTCCAGATTGGTTTTTCCGAAAGATTTGGCGAAGGAAAGAAGGAGTTGATTCCGGGTTACTATATGGCAAAGGGCCGGCGCTTGTCTTTCTCGATCAGCTGGGATTAGGTAAAGCCATTTGTCCGGAACTGAATAAGAAGTCTATCTCAGTAGAAATCGGATCGAACTTCGAGAAAATTGATTCCAATAAGTATCGAATTAATCCTAAAACCCACGAGCACTATCGGTTGCTTTTTGAGAGCCTGAGAGAGGATAAGATTCGGATTGATCAAATTATACATTTGTGGACTTATGATGGTGCTGTCGAAGAAATGTCGAGCGTGGAGATGCTTGAAAAAGCCCAGGAGCTGGGGGTCTATAGTCTGCTGTTTTTGATCCAGTCTTTGGTTGAAGTCCAGGGTTCCGAACATTCGGTCAGGTTATTGTATGTCTCAAATCATACACAACCGGTTTTGGAAGAGGATGAGATCGCTTATGAAAAATCAACGGTTATGGGCCTCATTAAAACTATTTTCCGGGAACTGCCCTGGATAAACTGCCGCCATGTCGATCTCCAACCCGGGGCGGTTGAGGTAAGCACCGCTCATATTCTTCAAGAGATGCGAGTGCAAGAGCCGGATTTTGAAATTGCCTATCGAGACGGCCACCGTTTCATTTCACGGCTGGAGAAAATTAACCCGGGGCAAAAGAAACAGCAAGATCTACCATTTAAACAAGGCGGAATGTACCTGATAAGCGGCGGACTAGGCGGCATCGGAGTAGAGATTGCCAAGTACTTGCTGCAAAATTACCAGGCGTGTCTGCTGTTGGTTGGCAGAACTTCATTGCCCGAAAGAAATACCTGGGAGAAAAAACAAAAGGAAGAGGGACTTGTAGCTGAACGAGTCAAGGCCTTTCTTGAATTGCAACGCAACGGCGGCGGGAAGATTATTTACCAGGCGGGTGATATCTCCGATCTTGACTTTTTAAGAAAAGTAGTCGACCAGGCAGAATCAAAATTGAAATGTGAACTGGATGGCGTGGTTCACCTGGCTGGAATTGGAAAAGAGTGCTTGTTGACTAAGGAAACCCGCGATAGTTTTGCCCTCTCACTTCATGCAAAAGTATTGGGTACCTGGACGCTTCATGAACTTCTTAAGGACCGGCCCAACAGCATCTTTATTTCCTTTTCTTCTGTGACCGGATTCTTTGGCGGTTCTACATTCGGGGCTTATGCGGCCGCATGCAGTTTTCAAGATACATTCAGTCATTATTTGAGAAGAACTAATTCGGTTAAAAGCTATTGCATCGCCTGGAGCCAATGGAGCCAGGTAGGGATGAGCAAACAATATCCCTGGATGGAAAATAGCGCTCGTGCTGTGGGGTTTCGATCGCTTGCAGTGGAAGCGGGACTGCACTCTTTGTCCGTAAGCCTTTTAAGCGACGAACCGCATCTTTTCGTGGGCCTGGATGGTCAAAACCCTCACATTCAACGTTACACGGAAATGACATCGCCGGTAACGCAGAGGCTCTGTGGTTTTTTTACCACTCAAAAAAATTGTGATTTGTCCTCTAAAGTGGCAAGTTTAAAAGTGTTGGATCGCTTTGGGGTAGCGAGCACTTGCGATCTAATACCCATTGAGAAAATGCCGCTCTTAGCGGATGGCAACGTGGACCTAAGCGCCCTGGCTAGACCTGACACCAACGGCGCTCTCCTGGAAAGAAGTATTGTACCTCCGCAAAATGAACTGGAACAAAAGCTCGTAGAAATTTGGGAGGAAATATTAAACATAACCCCCATAAGTGTAGAGGATAATTTTTTTGAGCTGGGTGGGAGCTCTTTACAGGCCGTACGTATATTTGCAAAGATTGAGAAGACCTTTGAAAAAAAGATGTCCCTCGCGACACCTTTCCAGGCCCCGACCATTCGGCAGCTGGCCGACATTATCCAGCAGGAAGGGTGGACAACCTCCTGGTCCTCGCTGGTAGCTATTCAACCCGACGGTTCCAAGCCACCTTTCTTTTGTATGGCGCCGCTTGCCAGCACTGTTCTGATCTTCGCTAATTTGGCACGCCAGATGGGGAAAGAACAGCCTTTTTATGGATTAGAACCTCTGGGCTTAGATGGAGAAAAAGAACCCCATGAACGCGTTGAAGATATGGCGGCCCATTACATTAAAGAAATTAGAATGTTCAAGCCTGAAGGTCCTTACTTTGTTGGAGGAGGATGCTTTGGGGGAACTATCGCCTTCGAGGTTGCCCAGCAGCTTGTCGCGTCCGGGGAACAAGTGGTTCTCGTTATTTTGGATACCATCTGGCCGCCATTGACTGCCGAAATGATAAAAAATCCTCCTGAAAATTATCCCTTTATGGCTGAAAGATTTGAAGGAGTTGAGAATCGAAATTCGCTGAGTTACGCCTTTCGCAGTTTGATGCGCGTGAAGCTGCGAGAGTTACCGAGCGCTGTCAAAAAGGTGATTTTAAAACGGTTCAAACAGTCTTACAGGGAAGAACGGATTGAAAGGATAACTTTCACCGGAAATTACAAACCTTCCCACATCCAGCACGTCATGGATGCGCACTACAAAGCCCGGTTAAGCTATGTTACCAAGATTTATCCCGGTCGAATTATTCTGCTTCAGAGTCCACTGGGAGCCACGCGTGAAAGTCATTTGGCCTGGTCGGAGCTGGCGACAGGCGGAGTAGACTGCCACAGGGTTCCGGGTGACCATGAGCTCTTGTACGAAGCGCCAAACGTGCAAGTCGTGGCAGCAAAATTACGGGCTTGTCTGGATGAGGCTCAAGCAGAATTAAATGGTTCAACTCTAAATGTTGAGAAGCTAGAAAATAGTGTTAGGAAAGCTCCAATTTCACAAAAGCACCTAAATGATTCCCTAAAGCGATAATCTGTTATGGAGATTGCCAAAGTATCCATCGTCATTCCGGTCTATTGTGAAAATCGTACGGTTCGTGAAATCATCGTCGTTGATGATGGTTCCAGAAATGGTACACGCGAGACTTTGAATGAAATGCAACGGGAAAATCAAACGTTAAAGATATTTTTTCACCAAAAGAATCTTGGAAACGGTCCTTACTTCATTTCGCAATCGTGCTAAAAACAAGGATACCCTGATACGAGCCTTAGTGTGCTTTTTATTAGCTGGATTGCTGGCGTTTTTTCTGGTTTTTTCTCAAACGCCAAGATATTCTATTCCGATCATGGCTTTTGCTTGTATCCTCTCAGCGCCCCTAATTGATGTTCTGTTGAAATCCAGACCGCGATTCTTCGGTGTGCTCCTGATCAGTGCGTTCACCACTACCAGTTTGATTGCTGCATTTAGTCCCATGCGCAGCCTGATTGGGCGAGCTTCAAGAGGTGAATGGACGCGCCATGAAATTTACCAATATCCCGAAATATTCGATGATTTACCGGCGGGCTCAACTGTCCTAAATCTGGGTCGGTTGCATCTTAACAATTTCGCCTTATCAGGGAAGCATCTTCGGAGCAAAGTCATTCCGTTTTTCGAGCAACCGCTTTTTAGGCGTAAAGAAGGCTTCTTGGGTGCCCAGGTTTCGGAAGACTTCCTCCGCAAAAACAGAGTGGGTTACATCGTTCAGAGGAAAAGCGATTATTACGATTATATCGTTCAAAAGACAAAGAGGAGCGTCGTTTCCGCAAAAAGCGATGAGTTTGCTGAAAAAAACCCATACCCCAAAAATTTGGATCCGGGTATCTTATTGGATTGTGTCTATGACGAATCGTGGCGCGACGCGGCAACCAAAAATCCCTGGAGAGTGTGGAAAGTTATGGCCGAGCCAGAACCAAAATTCCCTTCGGCAGTGAAAAGTTTAAAATTGGAGATCAACGATGGGTGAAGGAGCCTCTACAAAAAATAGCAATAAACAAGGTTATTCCTGTTCAGTTATCATTCCATGCTACAATGAAGCAGAAAATATACAAAAGGCGGTTGAGAGAGTGCCTAAAATTGGTGAATTTACCGAAATTGTAGTTGTAGATGACGGCTCCACTGACGGAACGGCGGACGTTGTCAATAAACTTATGGAAAATCATGAAAACCTTAAGTTAATCTCATATTCACCTAACCGTGGCAAAGGTCCTGCTGTGAAAGCTGGTTTCGACGCAGCCAGTGGCGATGTTCTCATGATCCTGGATGCGGATATGACTGTCCAGCCTGAAGAACTCGGAAGGTTTTTCGCACCTATTGCTGAAGGAAGAGCGGATTTTGTCAATGGTACAAGGTTTGGCTCGTCAATGGAAAGTCAGGCAATGAAGAGACTGAATTGGTATGGAAACAAGGCGTTTGCACTCCTCTTTAGTTGGTTGTTAGGACAAAAAGTGACGGACACTTTGTGTGGGACAAAAGCCTTGTTAAAGAAGAATTACCAAAACATTGAAATGAAACACTGTCGTTGGGGGGACTTTGATTTGCTTATCGGGGCCGCCAAACTGGAGCTGAGAGTATTGGAAGTACCGGTCGACTATAAGAAAAGGTTGGCAGGCGAGTCACATATGCGGCCTCTAAAACACGGACTCTTGTTTTTTAGAACGTTTCTTCGCGGTGTTAAACAAGTCAAATTTAATAGAATCGAAGCCAACGGTAGAAGGGGGTAACCAATGCAAATCCTTGTCACTGGATGTAATGGACTTATCGGGTCCGAGGCAGTCACTTATTTTGATCGTAAAGGCCATCATGTCATAGGGGTGGACAATAACATGCGCAAGGTCTTCTTCGGTCCACAGGGTGATACGACATGGAACTTGAAACACCTAAAGGAAATTACCAGGAACTTTTCTCACCAGGACATTGATATTCGTGATCGAGAAAGAATTTTCAAACTATTTAAGGAGTCTTCCTTTGAGTTAATCATACATTGCGCCGCTCAACCGTCTCATGATAAAGCGGCTGAAATCCCGGTTATTGATTTTGAAGTCAATGCAATGGGTACGATGAACTTGTTGGAAGCAACACGCCAATATTGCGCTGAGGCAGTTTTTATTCTGATGAGTACCAATAAAGTATATGGAGATGCTCCAAATGAACTATCACTAAAGGAGTTGACGACACGTTATGATTATGCCAGACCTGAGGATTTTGAGGGTATCAACGAAGATTGTCGACTGGATCAGTGCCTGCATTCAATTTTTGGCGCTTCGAAAGTTGCCGCGGATATTATGGCTCAGGAATATGGGCGTTATTACGGATTGAAGGTAGGGGTTTTTCGTGGAGGCTGCATGACCGGGCCGAATCACTCTGGCGTTGAGTTGCATGGTTTTCTTTCCTATCTGGTAAAGGTGGCGCTGACCGGTCAAACTTATATCATCTATGGCTATAAAGGTAAACAAGTCAGGGACAACATTCATAGCTACGATGTTATTCGTGCAATTGAAGAATTTACCGCCAATCCACGCCGGGGGGAAGTATATAATATTGGCGGCGGGCGACAAAACAGTGTTTCAGTCCTGGAAGCGATAAGCCTGATTGAAGAAATGACAGGTCGGAAAATTCGCCGGATTTACCGGGACCCGCCCAGAAAAGGCGATCACATTTGTTACATCTCAGACTTGCGAAAATTAAAAGAACATTTTCCAAACTGGCAGATAACCCATGACTTGAAGGCCATTGTTGAAGTTATCATAGATGCATGGAAGAAAAAAAGCAAATCCCAAAAGACGGTCCAATTTCAAAAAGATTTCATCAAAAGCTCGCGGGGATGATGCTATTT
>SMXC01000083.1 GCA_004356825.1 Caldithrix sp. | reverse complement strand
CCCGGATATACCACAAAAGGGGTCGGGGTCGGCACCGGGTTGGGCCTGTCTATTGTCTATCAAATCATGGCGGATCACAAAGGTACCATCACCGTAGAAAGTGAAGTGGGAAAGGGCACTACTTTTACAATTATTTTTCCCGTTAATTTGGATGAATTGCTGGAGAGGACGTAGTTTTCAGCAACATAATGTCGAAAAAGGAATGCAGGGGTTTTAAAGTTTTAACCCCCTGTGTTACATTAATCAGTACCGGAAGGAATACCCAAGGGACCATCTTCCGGGACCCAGCGTGTGTTGCGTGGGGGCTTCATGGTTCTTTGACCCGCTCAACATGCGGTGCAGGGTCGCTTCAGGTACGCTCCCAACGAATAGGAATTACTTCATGGTTTTTTGTTGTGTCCAGGACGGTCGTTAAAATTTTTAGAACTTTTTCTTCTTTTTACCCAGCCCGCGAAGCCGGCGCGTGATTTTTTTAAAATATGGCGGATTCAGATACGATCTTGACGTTGAACTAATTGAATTTAAACAGGGCTGTCCAAAAAATCCAAAGTTGTCAGGCAACGGTGTAGTAGCAAGACGCTCGGCGAGACGCCCTCGCGCTAGAAGGTTAGCTTGGGCAAGAAGACGCTAACCTCCTTTAACAAAAAGGTCAGCGTCGTTTATCACTTTTTGGATAATCCTTAAACAAACAAGTCAAACACCGCGGCCTGAGGGAGATGGCCCGCTTTTTGGCCGTTCTGATTATAAAGCTGCTTTTCCTCTCTCTTCAGCTCACCAAGTTCCTGCCGTGCTTTCGCCTCCATTTTGCTCGCTTCTGCGGCAATCTTTCTATCCTGCGATGAAGGATCTTTAGGAGCCAGCGCGGCTCTTTTAATCTGCTGCGCTTTCTTCATGGTCGCCTGAGGATCGTTGGGCACCTCAGAAGTGTCGATCTGCACTTCGCCGCCTACGGCGTATTGTTTGCCGTCCGGGCCGGTTTCATAATCATAGCTTGGCCCGCCACTGGCGAATTGTCCGGCTGCGGCTTTATGCGCATGTTCATGCTGCCTGACTTCGGCGTCGCGCCTCTTCAGCTGTTCGAGCTGCTTTTCTTCATCGGCGGAGAGCTGTTGTCGAGACTGCTGGGGTTTTTCCCGCAGGGCAGGTGCAGAAATGTTAAATTGGCTTTGCTGGGCGTGCGCATCAGCGCCTGACAGGGTCATGTTGATTACCTCTGAATTTATATTAGCGATAATCACCGGTCTCTTCTGATAAAGTTATCGGTATCAGGCGCTTAGGACTTTAATTTTTTGCAACAAATAGAGACAGGGTTAAAAGTGTTCGGGTGCTAAAAGGAAAAACCTGGGTGTTAAAAGTGCTCCCGTGCTAAAGTGTTAAAGGAAAAATCCGGGCTGCCCCTTCGCTATCCGTAATAAGGTGATTTTTGACACGCTAACACCTGAACACACTAACACTCTAACACTCTAACACCTGTTTTTTCTACAACTGATACAGATATTGAAATTTAAGAAAATACTGCCGCGAGCTTAACTTATAACCTGAAACATTTTCAAAATCACTTTGATAATCCAGAGTAGAGCCAATGAAAAAAGCAGTGAAGGCATTGAGACGATAAGTGAGCAATGGATCGAACTCAATTCTTTTGCTGAAATCATTGTACTGAACCACCACCCTCAGAAAAAACTCGCGGGTGAATTGATAATTCAAACGGGCACGAAGGATAAAGCCATCGAAAAAATTGGGGCCACCATCGATAGAGTCGAGCTTGGAGTAAGTGAAATTTGGCTGAATGACGAATCGCTGTGAAGGTTTTATTGTTGCCCATACTTCGAGGGTGGTTGATTCACCCAGCGAGGGGTCGCTGAAACTTCGACGAATTCGGCGTCCTTTTGAAGCAAAAAAACCGAGTCTCACCGGATCGCTGAAGTTTGAATTTACATTGAGCATGAATCGTTGAATACCGGAGAAGTCTGTGCCGGCAAATCTTTCAGGATTCCACATATAGCTTAACCAAACGGAGGTCTGCGCCTTCATACTAATGCTAAGCTGGGGTTGAATCCACCGTTCTTTACGAATTCCGTCAAAATTCCAGATTCGTCCGAAACTTATACTTGGGGATATGCGGTCGAATATTTTTGAATTTTTTTGCCAGAAATTTAACCCGGTCCAAAAGGAAGTTTTTCTCAGGTTGTTGCCGGTTTCAAAACCATTATCAGCACGGAATGTCGGGCTGTATTCCCAATAATCGAAATCAAAATTCCAGAAACGAGCATCCCGTTCAAGGCTGGCATAAATTGCGTTTCCCCAGTATGACTCACCATCCAGGATAGTGGTATGTTTACCAGCGTCAAATGTTGTATCCGCAATTTGAGCTGACAGGCCAGGGTCATCTAATTCCTTCGTTCGACTCATAACATATTGCAATTCCAAACGATATCTTTTAAAAAATTGAAATTGACCGTCAAGCCCGAAAACAGATCCTGAGCTACCACCTTTGACTCTTCGGTCAGTCAGAAGAGCGCCGATGTGCGAATTCCCGTATAAGCTCTGTTTAACACGGAAAATATTGGAAGTGCTTCTCAAACTTGTATTAAATATTTCGCTTTGCTCTTCAAATGGCAGGATGAAAGGCGTGTTTTCGTCAACACCGCCGATGTATGCCAGGTTGGTTTTGTTAAATGTTCCGGTTAATTTTCCCGCTGCTATTGGATTATTAATCGAGCGGGTATAGACGGCGTTTATCCAGGTATCAAAAAGGTCACTTCCTTCCTGAAAAAACGGCCGCCGTTCCGGGAAGAAAAGGGCGAAAGTGCTGTTTACATCGATTTGAGCGACATCAGATTCAACCTGGCTGAAATCAGGGTTTAGCGCAAGGTCGGCAGTAAGATTGGAGCTGAAGCTGTATTTGACCCCGAGGCCGACATCCCCATGGATCTTTTGATTATTAAAGCCTTTAGTTGGATCATCACTGTTCCCCAGTTCTCCGGCTTGATTGCCCACAATCGAAGGCAGAAACTCAGCCTTTTTCCCAGGTCTGATGCCACGAATTCCAGTGAGCGTTCCATATTGGCAAAGAAAGCAGGCATTGTCACGGTCCATCGCCGCCCAGCTATACGTGCGGCGGCTATCCCGGGGGTGGGTAATCCAGAAAGTCGCCCGCCATGTTTGTTCCTCCCGGTCAGGAAATCTCAGGCTTCTGAATGGAATGGCCATTTCGACCTGATAACCTGATTCTGTAATCCGGCCTGCTGATTGATAAATCAAATCATAACTATCATCCTCTCCGCCACTCGAAGAAAACCGGCTGTCGCCCTGAATGCCGAGGGGGTTAGAGAAAATAAAGAATGCGTTTGACGCGTCTCCATAGGTATCAAGCAATATGCCGACATAATCATCCTGCCACATTTCGTCTCGATCACGCAAAGAGGCCCGAATTTTTCCCGGATCATCTTCGACAAAAAAAGCCATGTAGAAATTGGTGTCGTCGTAGGTAACCAGTACGTGCATATTTACGCGCGGCTTCCCTTTTTCTTCCGGAAAAGTTTCGGAGAAATTTTCTGCTTTTGCAGCTCCCAGCCATCCGGGATCATCCATCTTGCCATCAATGATAATGGCTCCGGCAGCTCTTGGAATTTCGAGCGTCGGTTTTTCATTGGGTTTAAAAACAACCGTGTCATTCTTGGCTGGCTCCTCAGTTAAGGCGAAACCGGAAGTCAGACTGAATAGAAAAAAGACAATTGACCATATTGCTTTAAACATGGCTCCTGCTCCTGAACATCTTGTGATTTGCCTGTTTGGAATGAATTAAAAATTATCTTCTTAGTTTTTAAGACACGCATTTCTAAAAAAGGTTGTCTGGACAAAAGTGTTTGAGTGCTAGAGTGTTCAGGTGCTAAGCCCTTAATTGTCACTTTTTTGGACTAGACTCTTGAACAACACAACAGGTAAACACTTTAACACTTCTTGAAACACTAATTCACCGGCAGCCAGTAACTTACTTTTAAAGCGAGAAAATTGTCTCCTCTGGCTGAGAGGCTATCAAACAATGACCCCGGAGTGACGAAATCTCCCTGTTCTTCAAAGGAAGACCTGTCTTGCTGCCAGACCAGAAAAAGTGTACTGCCCCGGCGCCATTCCCAACGCAGCACAAAATTACTGCGAAAAGAACGAATATTAAAATCACGGTTTTCCAATTCGAAAGTATCTGCGCCATCGGTCACTGTGAACCCTTCAGCGTTTTTTGTAATAGTGGTGCCGTCGGTTCCGTAAAAGCGCAAATCCAGGCTGCGCGGCTTGCGCAGCTCGCCGAAATCAAAGCGCCTGCCACTGGCAGCGAAAGGCTCCGCGTACAGTTCCAGGCTCAAATCGGGAGTGATAGCGTAGTTCAAGCGGATTTGGGTAGAAATCGTGCTGCGATCAATGGCAGAAAAAACGTAACGGTTGCCAAAGGTTTCCGGGCGCCCAGTGTCCTCGAACCGGGTAAAATACTGTTGCGAGGTTCGCTCTCGTTCGTATTCGGGTTCGAGTGAAAGCTCCAAAGCATCAGTGGGTTTGACAGAAAAACGGGCGCTCGAGGAAAAATCGAATCCGTCCAAACCATCCCAAATATATGACGTCCGGGCACGCCAGTTAAAATTGGAGGCGTGATTATTTGAAAGCCTGACCTGCAGGTGTTGGTGTGAGGGCGTGCCCATTACAGGTCCGCCACGGGTCTTGGTCCAGCTCAGGTTGTCCGGCGCGTTGTGGTAGTGCATCCCCAGGCGCCAAAAATTTTTGAAGGTAAAATTGAAATTGAAGTCATAAATTCGAAATGATCGAATCCACTCGTAATTCCATTCAGCGAAAGTGGAAACCTGCAATTCATAGTCGCGGAAAAGTTTTCCGGGTTTGGTTTCGCGATACGCTAAATAAGCCCAATTACCAATTCCGTCGGCGCCGAACAGAATGCCGGCGTCATTCAATTCAAATGCCGGGGACTCAGCCGAGACGCCGGTACCCCAAAGCCAGTGTTCACCGCTATTCTTGTTAAATCTGATAGAACCAGCGTACCCTGATAAGGATGTCCTTGTGGAATCGAGGCGAACGTGGGTCGCATCCGGTCTTTGGTAGTAGCGTGCACTGGAGCGCTGTGCTCTGACAATGGCCAGCGGATCTCCGCTAATATGTGAAAATCCAGTGTAACCGGACAGCACATATTTCCCGCCTTGAAAACGGAGATCCCAATCCATGTTACCGGTGTAGGCTTGTTTATTTAAAATCTCAGCCAAAGCGGAACCGGTTGAGATATCCCGCTTTACCCCGGTTAACATCACCCCGACCGTAGATTGCGAAGCGCCGAACTCCTGCTGCAAACGCACGACGCCAAATCCATTGAGCGGTTCAACTCGTGTTCTTCCGCGAATTTCCTGAGTGGAGTCCGTAGCGGCAGTAAAGGTATCGGCATGTTCTGTGGAAGTAACTGCCGACAGCACGCCGATTGAAAGTCCGGAATTCAGCCGCCCGGTGATTTTTGCCGCCCCGATGATGGTAGTGTTATCAGGATTATCAAGAAAATCACCTTCCGCTGAACCGTGCGGCCGGGCGCCGATCCTTCTGGAATAAAAAAAAGTCGGCCCGTTATTGTCGAACAACTGTCTGCCTTCGATAAAAAAAGTGCGTCTTTCTCTGAAAAATGTTTCGAAAGCGGAAAGATTAACCACAGCGGGATCTGCTTCTACCTGACCGAAATCGGGATTCACAGTGGCGTCCAGAGTCAGGTTCGAGCCGAGTCCCATCTTCAGGTCCAGGCCAACGCGGGAATCGTATTTACTGCCGTCGTTAAAAGGATCGAGCGGATCGGTACCGCTGGTGTATTTTGCGTTGCTCGCGCTGTAAGGAAGCAGCTCAATTCTCCTTGATGGCTCAATACCGCTTATTCCGACAAGCTCGCCAAACTTTGACGCCCAGCCGGTGTCATCCTTTGGAATCAAAACCCAGTAGAGATCTTCGTTTGTATTTGGAATCCAACGGTTTATATTGACGCCCCAAACCTGCTCATCCTGATTCTTAAATCGCAGCTGCGAAAAAGGAATCTGCATTTCCGCACTCCAGCCGTAA
Organism: Caldithrix sp.; assembly: GCA_004356825.1. Taxonomy (GTDB): domain Bacteria; phylum Zhuqueibacterota; class Zhuqueibacteria; order Oceanimicrobiales; family Oceanimicrobiaceae; genus Oceanimicrobium. The sequence continues at coordinate 14,351 of SMXC01000083.1, read as the reverse complement.
TCGGTTATCTGGGCTTTACCCTCCCAAACCGGATCAAAGGACGATTCGCGGCGATGTTCGCTGTCGGAGGGGTGATAATAATCGAACCGGGAGCCACCGGCTGTGAGGCCAAAAGTATAGGCGGTTCGCCGGTCCAGATAAGTATCAAGTGATATGATGATGCGCGCGGCATTACCGGCTTTATCGCGGCGGGTTACATAAGCGTGAATCTTATCGGGATCTTCGAAATACATGCGCGCCGCAATGTAGAGTGAACTTTCATCAAACAAGAAACCAACCTCCGTTTTATGCATTGCCGGTTCGCCTTCATTAGGATCTTTCTGAAAAAACTCCGAAGTGAATTCCGCCTGCTGCCAGACTTCGTCATCTAAAAAACCATCCAGCCGCGGCGGGTCAGGATTAATTTTGTTCACCTTCAACTGTTTGCGATTGTTGTTTGGGTCATCGTCGCCGGCGTAAGTTTGAGAAAAAATGGTGCTCATTAGTAAAATCGAGAAGATTGGAAGATTCAACCTCATAGTTACCTCTTAAAATAAGTGTTTAAAAGTGTTTGGCATTGGATCTCAAAACAAGAAAACGAGGGCCTGGAAAAGGTGAGAAAGGCTCGGGTCAAAATTTGAGCAGACATAGGTCAATTTCCTAAAAGAGTTTAATGTGATAAGAGAATGGAGTCGCTTTTTAATAAAGACGGACGGTTATCTAAATAGTTGTCTTTTTAGTAGTGAGCGACGCGACCGTTCCCTACCGCCTAATCTCGCCAATTGCTTGCGCAGCTTGAGCGTCATGATGAATAAGAAAGACAGCAAGGTTTTGGCGTTTATTAAAAGCCAGGGTGTATTCAATATAGTTTCCATGATTATCTGCCCTCTTTTTTTGCTTGGCTGATTAACCTGTTCAAACGATCGAGATCCGCATTTGAGAGATCAGAACGCGAGACGTCGAGAAGTGTGGCGACTGCGCTTGCCGCAGATCCGTCAAAAAAAGTCTGCAAAAGATGTTTCACCGCCGAGCGTTTGGCTTTTTCCCGGCTGACTTTCGGCAGGAAAACATAACGCGGACCCTGCTGCTTGTGTCTGAGATGTCCCTTGTCCTCCAGGATCTTCAACATCGCCCGCACCGCAGAATAGCCTGGCGGATCAGGTAGGTTTTCCATGACCTCGGCGGCGGTTGCCTGGCCCTTGCGGTAAATGATATCCATTATCTGCCGCTCACGACGGCTCAGATTCTTTTGAGAATTTGGCACGATAGGCTCCTTATCTAAGTGTTTGAGGCTTCTTCAAAACAGCTCGATTCGTCATTCCGAACGTTAGCGAGAAATCTATTTAATTCACGATATGCGTAAAAAGATTTCTCTCGTTGGTCGGAATGACACCGAAGGTCGTTTTTGCAGGAGCCTGACGCATATTATATTTAATATGAAAAGATTAAGTTTTTTGTTTTTATAAGATTTTTATGTGCTATATTTTTAGCATCATGATGAGACTTGAGAAGAAAGACGTGAAACGAACCAGTGCAGAACGCAATAATTTCTATTGATTTTTGATTTGATATTTATTATAAGATTAAAGTTATCAAAAAATGATGACTGAATATAGGAACGATATAGATTGCACTATTAAAGATAATGAGCGCGTGCTGACTTAGGAAAACAACCCAATGAAACGGTCCCGAATCGTCGAAACCAAATACAAGGGCTACCTGATCCAGCCGTCTTTGCAAGGCTTCAAGGTCTACCGGAAAGAATACTACATTGATGAGTACCCGACCTTGAAGATTGCTAAGGAAAAAATCGACCGGGTCATTGCAATGAAACAACGAGGGCAGGATGTGGAACCACCGCCCGCAAAGAGCGAAGATGAGTCGGACCAGATGACGTTTTTTTGACAGGGGTTCGCCGCACAGTCAAGGTAGGTGGGTCGCAAAAATTGCGGTACCAAATTGTTTGCAAAATATGACGGCTAACCTTCATTTCAACACGGAACAAATCGCGCTGGTGAAATTTCTGAAGCGCAAATCAGTGTGCGGTTTTGGCAGGTATTATGGATACAATTATTTACGGAATGGGCGGCGGCAAGATGAGTGATGCACGTATGGACGTGCATTACCGGCGCATTGTAGACCTGGCTCAAGCGCAATTCCCAGGCGAAAAGCCTCAAATAACCATTGTCCCGACCGCTCATTTTAATGGCACGAATGCGAAACTGGGCCGCGGCTTCATGGACTTTACTATAGATACCTTTGCGGGACTCGGATGTGATACCGAGCAAATCCTGATAGGGGACGTCCCCGCGGGACAGTCTGAAACCCGGCCGGGAGACATAGAGCAGATACTCGAACAATCTCATGCGGTATTCGTGCTCGGTGGCGATACACGATACCTGTTGGAAGTAGTTCGGGCTCGAGGACTGGATGCAACTTTTGCAGCCACAATAGCACAGGGAAAAGTCATGGCCGGTACCAGCGCCGGCTTCATCTGGCTCACGAAACAGTGTATGAGTGATGCTGAGAGTTTCCATAAGGATGAATGGCGCTACGTGATGCTGGAGGGACTGGGCGTATTACCGGTAGCTGGAAATGCCCACGATAATGGAGCTATCCCTGAAGGACTTATTCCCCAAGTAAGTCGTAGAGAACAGTTTGAAGAGCAATTTATGCTTTTAGGTGAGCTGCCAGGAATTGCAGTGGATGAATTCGCCGCCATTGAGGTAAGAAATCATTTATGTCAGGTGCGCAGCTCTGATCCGGCGATTGGGGCCTATGTATTGGCGAACGGGAAAGATGGTGTTCATAGAAGGAAAATTGACCCCGGAATTTCCCTGGATTTACGGGATGCGGCGGCACTTCGAGACTACGCACGGTCCGCGCAGGGATAGGGGCGAGAAAATGTCGCGGGAAAGCAATGCGTAGACGAGATTTTGGTCTCCGCTTTTAAGTAAGGAGCAAACATCAAATTTACGTATTGACATGTTGGTAAATATTAATTAATTTCCGACCCTAGTTTAAAGTCTCACGCAAAGACGTGAAGAATACGCAGAGTAAAGAACTTGAGAAAACGGTTGGCGTTGTTTTTCTTTTTTAAAAAAAATTCTCTGTCTTTCCTTGCGAAACCTTAGGGTCTCGGCATGGTTGCGGGAAATTTCTTTACCGGTCAAACTAACCAACTCAGGAGGACCTCATGAAGCATCTTAAATTAACACTCGTTGTTGGAGTGGCGTTGTTACTGACCACCTCTGTTTTTGCTCAACGTTACAAAATCATCCAAAGACAAACCACATACAATCGCAATATTTTGTTCAGTTTTTCCGACAATCCCGGGATGCAGGACGATGATAAGAGAGCTGACTTTTTTCTAAATATATCCCAAACCGAACTCAACAAAATGGCGCAAGCTAACGGTATATCCCCAATGTCAGAGATCGTGACGATCTATGTTGATGCCGCCACAGGAAACTTCCGTACCGACACGGAATCTTATATGGGTATGGAAAGCGCGTTTTTTTACAAAGACAAAAAAGAGATGTGCACTGTGATGTGGGAGGCTGGAGAGTTTTTCTGCATGAACATGGCTAAAATGGGAGATTATCAAAAGCAGGCGCAGGATGCAATGAAAAACATGCCCGATCTTGAAAAAATGCTGCAGAACATTCCGGATCCAGCCGCGCGAGAGAAAGCCATGCAGGCCTTGAAAGGTGCACAGAAAGGCGGTATGCCGGTACTTCCCGGACAGCCGGCAGCAATGGCCAAACTTAAAATAACCAAAACCGGCAAAACCAGGAAAGTTGACGGCGACCTTCAAACGCAGGTCAGGTTTACTGAAGGCAGCGAACGAGGTATCGCCTGGGTTTCTAAGAAACACATGGGTTTGGCAAAAGTGGCCCAAGCGATCAGTGCGGATATGAAGAAGACATTCGGGGGTAGGGCCGGCGGTGATATCCGCGGACAAATCAAAGATGGCTTCCCGGTGGAAATCCGCACGTTTGAGCAAAACATGATGCGCGGCCAGGCGAGCCTGAAAATCGAAATAGTGACCAAAATTGAAAAAGGATTCTCCGGTGACGTATTTAAGTTCGATAGAACAGAGCTAACTGAAAAGTCGCCCATGTCGATGGGCAGGAGTAAAACGAGGAAGTATTAATCTTTTTTCATTGCTAGAGTTTGCCCGTGAGATCTTGTCACGCTCACGGGTTTTTTTGTTGCTTTTGATGCAAATTTGAATTATCGTTTTATGTCCCCTGCTGTTGAAGTATTTCTTGTCGGTGCTTTTTTGGCACGATCGGCGAGGGATAAAATCAGGAATGAAATGCAAACATAATTCGAGATTACACCTGCAGTTTCATGGCTGTCTAATTTCCGATTCCACTGCCACCTCCCCACTTTTGTCAAATTCGAGAGTTATTCCAAAGCGCTCACCGGGATTCAAAGAACGTTTCAAGCCAATCAGCATAATATGCAGCCCGCCCGGCTTGAATTCCACCTGACCGTCGGCTGGTATCTCAATCGCACCCTCAAGCCGCTGCATCATCATCATGTCGCCCTGTTTCCTGGTTTCATGAAATTCAACCACTTCTGCGACTTCCGTTTGAATGGCAATTAAACGATCGGCTATTCCACCTTCGTTAACTATGGTTAAATAGATGACTCCGGTACTGTGCGAGCTGCCATCATCCTGCTGCATTGCTTCCACCGGCCAGGACCAGACGTTTTCTATAGTGATATCAGGTGAGTTGGATGAACTGCAGCCGATTACAAAGGACACGAATAAAAAAACAATTTGCCGAAATCGAACCATTTTTTACTCCGAATTTTGAAATTCTAACCGTGAAGGACACTGAACATCACTGAAAAAAAGTATTGTCCTATAATCTCCTTCGATGTTTTCAGTGTCAACCAGGGGGTTTAGTATCTTTGTATTAAAACTTAACTCCGTCAGATCCTTCGCGCGGTTTCATTATTTGCAAATTGGGACCATTGAGTATTTCGCGCTCAGGATGACTTAATGGGTGTATTCGGTGTTTCTCTGTGTCAGTCAGTGTTAAATAATTTTAGTTTTTCAGTAAGAGGCGAATATCGTGCACCAGGTCTTCCACCGACGCATCATGAGAAAAGCTGAGCTGCCATTTGCCTTGAGTATCAATAATATTAATTCTCGAAGTATGATTGATGAGATAACCGGCGGCGCTATCTGAGATTTGATTCTTTTCCCGATAGACACCATAGGATGAATAAACCTCCTGCAGGTCTGCCACCGGTCCGGTGAGCCCGATAAAATCCGGGCTAAAAACAGCCAAATGGCTTGCTATTTTTTCGGGAGTGTCTCTTTCCGGGTCCACAGTGATATAAACGAATTTAACTTTGTCAACCTCTGCTTCGATTGCGTCCTGAACTTTTTTCCAGGTCGACAGAGTCAAAGGACAGACATCGGGACAGTAAGTAAACCCGAAGAAGAGCAAAACAACTTTGCCTTTATGGTCGCTCAGGGTAAAGGGTTGGTTGTATTGGTCAGTCAAAGTAAAATCTGTGGTTGGGATGGAATCTCCCAACTCTGTGCCGCGAAACGAGAGGTCCGAACTTTGGCAGCCGGCCAAAAATAAAAACAGGGTTATAGAAATAAATTTCTGCATTTTCCCTCTATTTTTGCCCAATCAGCGAACGAATGTAGCAATACAGCGCCTGGATATCTTCCTCGGTGAGCACATTCTGCCACCCCATCATTGGGGTTCCCGGCACCCCTTTGCGAATGATTCCTAGCCGTGCGCGCTCTGAGAAAAACGCCGCCTGCTCCGGATCGGTAAAGCTCGTTGGATTTCCGGCCAGGCCTTCACTAATTTTACCGAGACCGTCACCGCGGCCACCGTGACAAGAAGCGCAAACCTGTGGGTACAACTCTGCTCCGCGTTTTAACTGGGCCGCGGTGGCCGCGGGAATAGAAAGGTCATATTTTTCGCCCAACTCATTTTTGAAACGTTTGCGCAATTCTGACATCCGTTGCTGCTGAGTCGGATCGATGGGTTTAGATTCGGTCGTGCATGCGCTAAGTATCATCAACAAACCAAAAAGTAGAAGCATGATATATAAACAAATATTGTCTTTGCGAGCGTTGCTCAACGACGCAATCTCCTGATTAAGTAAACCTGAGATTGCTTCAGCAAAGAAGACACTAAAGTATCCTTATAGATCACCAGTCATTATATGAATGAACCAGTTAAGTTTAATCATAGTTAGAATCGGTTACCAGGATAGTCGCGGCAGTAGAATTTTCCCACCGCACCACGCCGAAGGTCGCCGAAAGTATAATATTTTTAGTATTCTTAAAAATGACTGCAAAATGCACATACAGTTCTAAAATCATAATTACTAATTCGGTGAATTTCGGTGCGTTCGGCACATTTCGGTGAAAATAATTTTTTACTAATCATTCACCTTAAGTAAAAATAAATTTGTAATTATACTATTATTTTCTTTAATTTGTTCGTTTTTAAACTGAAAATAAAAAATATCATGACTTGCTGTAAGTGTCAGGGAGTAGAAACGTGGTTCAATCAAAAATTTGTTGAGCGTGAACTCAAAAAGTATCGCAAAAAAGGCCCGGGTAAACCTACCCGCATCTTACTCGAAGCAATTCAAGCCACCGCCGGAGTTAAGGGGTCGAGTTTGCTCGATATTGGCAGCGGCGACGGCGCTATTCAGAGTGAACTATTCAAGTCCGGCCTAAGTCATGCCACAGGTGTGGAAGGCTCGTCAGCTTATTTGGCAGCGGCAAAAAAAGAGGCGGAACGATCGGGTTATTTGGATGAGATCAATTTCATTCAAGGCGATTTTGTCGAGATGGAGAAGGAGATTCCCGCAGCCGATATCGTAACCCTGGACAAAGTCATTTGCTGCTATCCTGACATGCAGACCCTTGTGGGTCTTTCTTCAGAAAGGGCCGGAAAAATCTATGGCGTGATTTATCCTGTTGATACCTGGTGGACGAAATTAGGCGCGCGAATCCTAACATTTCATTTTTAAAATGCGGGACAATCCTTTTCGAGTCTACATCCATCCGCCTCAGACGATCGATGCATTCATTCGCAAAAGCGGTTTAAACCGGAGGTTTTATCGCAAACTTATTTTGTGGCAGGTTGCGGTTTATCAACGCTAAAGCTGCCAAGGGTTAACTTGCGAATTCAAAATCCCGATAGCCGACCCCCACCAACTCCGGCTGTAATATTTTAAAAAGATGCCACTTGGCATTTCATTTTTTTAAAATTGACTTCCCCGGGTAAACCGCCACATCCCCCAGCATTTCCTCAATTCGCAAAAGTTGATTGTACTTGGCGATTCTGTCTGAACGCGAAAGGGAACCTGTCTTAATTTGTCCAGCGTTGGTTGCCACGGCGATATCGGCAATCGTTGCATCCTCGGTTTCGCCGGAACGGTGGGAAATCACTGAGGTGTAGCCGGCACACTTTGCCATTTCAATAGCGTCCAGAGTTTCGGTCAGTGTGCCGATCTGGTTGACCTTAATCAAAATAGAATTGGCGATGTTACTATCGATCGCCCGTTTGAGCTTTTCAGTGTTGGTCACCAGCAGGTCGTCGCCGACGAGCTGAATTTTATCGCCCAATTCCGATGTTAAAAAATTCCAGCCTTCCCAGTCGTTTTCATCCAGACCGTCTTCGATTGAAATAATTGGGTAGCGTTTACACAGATCTGCATAGTAAGCAACCATTTCTTCTGAGGACAGTTCTCTATTTTCGGACTTGAGGATATATTTCTTTTTTGCCGTGTCATAAAATTCACTGGAGGCTGGATCCAGACAAATGAAGAGATCGTCGCCCGCTTTATAGTTTGCTTTGTCAATCGCCTCCATGATGACCTGCAGCGCTTCTTCATTTGATTTTAAATCCGGGGCGAATCCACCTTCATCGCCGACCGCAGTGTTGTAGTTTTTATTTTTCAAAACGGATTTCAGGGAATGGAACACTTCGGTGCCCATTCTCAGAGCTTCCGAAAATGTCGGAGCACCGGCTGGCATAATCATGAATTCCTGCACATCGACATTGTTATCGGCGTGGGCGCCGCCGTTGATAATGTTCATCATCGGCACCGGCAGGGTTTTGGCGTTCACTCCACCGAGATATTGATAAAGCGGTAAATCCATTGCGTTTGCCGCTGCTTTTGCAGTTGCAAGAGAGACACCCAAAATCGCATTAGCGCCCAGGTTTGACTTGTTTTTGGTACCGTCTAATTCAACAAGCAGGTTGTCGATATAAGTTTGCTCCGTGGCATCTTCGCCAATCAATTCTTCAGCAATGGTTTCATTGACATTATTGACTGCGTTTAACACGCCCTTGCCGCCGTAGCGATTCTCGTCTTTATCCCGCAGCTCAATCGCTTCATGTTCACCGGTCGAGGCTCCTGAAGGTACCGCAGCCCGGCCCCAAACGCCGCTTTCTAAAAAGACGTCGACTTCGACGGTGGGATTACCGCGAGAATCCAAAATCTCCCGGGCAAAAACTTCAACAATGGTTGTCATTTCAAGACTCCTTTCTTTCAAAAAAGTGTTTCAGTGTTAGAAGTGTTCGGGTGTTAAAGTGTTCCCGAGAGTGTCGTTTGAAGATTTATCCAAGTTCCGAACTTTAATACTCGAACACTTGAATACCCAAACACTTATTTTAAAATCTCTGCTTTAATCAAATTCGTCGTTCCGGCTATGCCGATTGGCACGCCGGCCGTAATGACGAGCACGTCATTAAAATTCACCAAACCTGAAGTTAATGCTTTGTCTTTTGCCTGCTCGATCATTTCTTCGACGGTTAGATATCCATCGGCGAGAAATGGGTAGACTCCCCAAATCAAATTGAGCCGCCGCACCACTGTTTCGTTCGGACATAATGCGATAATCACCTGGTCGGGGCGATATGAGCTTACCATACGAGTAGTGCTGCCGGACTGCGTAGGGGTTAAAATTGCTGCTGCTTTTAAATCTTTTGCCATTTCATACGCCGCATGACTGACCGCATGGGCAATTGAAGTGGACTCGGTATAATCATGTCTGAATCGCTGATGCTCAACTTGCTCGCTGGACTCAGTTACTTCAATAATCTTTGTCATCGTCTCTACTGTTTCGACCGGGAATTCGCCAATCGTGGTTTCCTCCGAGAGCATTACAGCGTCGGTGCCATCGATCACGGCGTTGGCGACGTCGTTGGCTTCGGCGCGAGTCGGGCGCGGATTATCGACCATGGATTTGAGCATTTGCGTTGCGGTGATAACCGGTTTACCGGCCTGATTGCATTTTCGAATCAACATTTTTTGCGCCAAAGGTACAGTTTCCAAAGGTGTTTCCACGGCTAAATCTCCGCGCGCCACCATAATTCCGTCCACCACTTCAAGAATTCCATCGATGTTCTCTATGGCTTCGTGTTTCTCGATTTTAGCAATGATGGGAACTGGTTTTTTGTTTTCCCGCATTACCTTGGTGATTTGCTGAATGTCTTCCTGTCGTCGCACGAAAGACATGGCCACGTAATCGACATTCTGCTCTAAGCCAAATTTCAGATCCACACGATCTTTAGCAGTGAGCGCTTCCACAGATAATGAACTACCGGGCAAGTTGATGCCTTTTTTTGAGGAGAGTTCTCCCCCAATCACGACCTCACAGACAATGTTGCTTGAATCGATTTTCGTAACTTGCAGTTGAATTGAACCGTCCGCCAACAGAATCACATCGTCTGCTTTTACTTCTTGCGGGAGTTTAGAATAGGTGACCGACACCCGCGATTTGTCCCCGGCAAGATTCTCCGTGGTCAAAGTAAATGTCTCGCCGGGTGTAAGATTTATGGAACCCTCTTTAAAATCTCTAATTCGAATTTTTGGACCTGCAAGATCCTGAAGGATTGCAATAGGGTTGTCTCTCTCAGTCGCAACTTTGCGAATTCGCCCAATGACTGTATGATGCTGCTCATGTGTGCCGTGAGAAAAGTTCAGCCGCGCCACATTCATGCCGGCGTCCATGAGCTTCCCCAGCATTTCTTCGGAATCACTGGCGGGGCCGATTGTGCAAACGATTTTGGTTCGGCGCATTTAATTGTCTCCTACCAAAATGATTCGCAGATCCATGACGTTGGTTTTCGTCGGGCCAGTCATCAACAAATCACCAAGTGGCTTGAAAAATGAGTAAGAATCATTTTTAGAAAGATATCCCATTGCGTTCATGCCCCTCCTTTTTGCTTTGCTTATTGTTTGTCCATCGCAGATTGCCCCGGCTGCATCGGTGGGCCCGTCGGTGCCGTCGGTGCCGCCGCTCAAAATGACCACGGGTTCCAACCCGGAAATATCGATGGCCGCTGCGAGTATGAACTCTTGATTACGGCCGCCTTTACCGTCTCCGCGCAAAGTCACGGTGGTCTCGCCGCCTGAAATAACACAGGCCGGCCGCTTGAGTGGGTTGCCAGTTTTTAGAATTTCTTTTGCAATCGCCGCATGAACACGGGCGACTTCTTTGGTTTCCCCTTCCATCAAACTGGAAAGCACCAAACTATTGTATTCGAGGTTATGTGCTTGATTCTTTGCAGCCAAAACCGCCTGGATATTACTTCCAATGATAACGTTTTGCACTTTCGAAAAGATTTCATCCCCGGACTTAGGCGTTTCCGGAGTCTCTCTATTTAATCCTTTTTGAATATGTGACTGAATAGGTATCGGTATGTCACGCCAAATCCCGTAACGGTTTAGAATATCCTTTACATCCTGAAACGTAGAAGTATCTGCCACCGTCGGTCCCGAGGCGATGGCATCGAGAGGGTCGCCAACTACATCTGAGAGAATAAGGTTAAGTAAAGTTGCCGGGAAAGCGATTCGCGCAAGCTGCCCGCCTTTGATTTTTGAGATATGTTTTCGGATGGCGTTAATTTCATTAATCGCTGCTCCGCAGGCCAGAAGTTTCTGCGTCAGTTCCTGTTTCTCTGCCAGAGAAATGCCGTCCACCGGCAAAGGCAAAAGAGCCGAGCCGCCGCCCGAAATCAGACAAATGACGAGATCGTTTTCCCTGGCGCTTGCCAAAAGTTCAATAATTTCAAGTGTCCCCCACAATCCCGCTTGATCCGGAACCGGGTGACCCGCCTCAGTAATTTTGATTTTCTTTAAAGGCTCCGTGTGTCCATATTTTACGTTTATAGTGCCTTTTGAAATCTTATCTCCTAAAATCTCTTCAACCGCAGCCGCCATCGGTGCGCCGGCTTTTCCGGCACCGACCACAAAGATATTATTGAAGTCGGAGAGTTGATAAGTTCGCTCTCCAACTTCTAAACATTCGGATTCACATTTCAGAGATTTGTGGACGCCGACTTTTGGGTCGACTGCCTGCAGACCGGCATCGAATATTTTTCGTGCGTCCTGGCGGAGTTTCGAAATGCTCATTTTTTTGTTTCCATTAAAACCGTAATCCTGACAGGGCTCAAAACTCGCTCAGGACTTGCACCCCTTTTCTAATTTATAACTTATCCTGATGACGCGGCAGCGGTGCCATAAATCATGGCAATGACGATTCCGGTGATGCCTTGCTCAACAATATGCCAGGCCGAATCCACAAGTACCGCTACCAGCGGAAGATTCCAAATGCCACTAAAAATAAGCGATACCGGCAGAACCCAGATCAGGCCGATGAGCGCGCCAAATCGAAAGCCTTCCTTAACAGCCGACCCACCCTTGTAACCAATTGGGTAGGTATAGGCCATTAAAATTGCGATGACCAGACTGCCAAGCGCGATCATCATCATATTTGGCTCAGGCCGGTTTAAAGCCGCCCCCTGCGTCTGGTAAAAATCCACCATGAGCCATGCATGCCAGAATCCACCTAACACAAAATGTAACCGCCCCGCCTGCTAACGACGCCAGAATTAACTTTTTAATGTTCATCTTTCCCTCCTTACCTTAAATGAAAAATGATACAGCGGTGAATTAGGTTGAATTCATTTTTCGATCCTGCCCTTTGTATAAAACCAGACTGTGCTGAAATACATTTTCATGCAAGTGTAAAAATTTTGTAGATGACAGAATTTCTTTTTTAGATGGTAAGGTGAAAATAATCTAAAAATTCTTCGAGACTATCTGTGTATTTTAGCAGGTCTAAGTGAATGGTTAGCAAATGGTTATTCATTAACTAAAAATATAAATAAAGTAAGCTTGAAATGCAAATGGATAATTTGGGTTGTAATCCTAGAGTCGTTATTGTATATTTTGACAGTTTTTTAACGAGATAAATGAAGAACTCACCCAAAATATTTCGCCAGGGAAACCACATCATCCTTCCCGGGTTTGCAACGGTCCACTCGCACACCTTTCAGCGTGCTTTACGCGGCCGCACCCAGCGTAGACAAACCAAAGCCGGCTCCTTCTGGTCATGGCGCGGGCTCATGTATGAACTGGCCGGCAAGCTGGATCCTGAGGATATTTTCAATATCTCACGTTTTGCTTTTGTGGAGCTGGCAATGTCCGGCGTGACGGCAGTTGGCGAATTCCATTACCTGCATCACCAACGGGATGGCACGCCTTATGACGACCGGACCCTTCTTGCAGACTCAATCATTCACGCGGCAAAAGAGGTGGGTGTCAGAATTACTTTGATTCGAACAGCCTATTTTCGGGCCGGACATAACCAGAAAATCGAGTCCACTCAAAAACGTTTTTTCGATCCTTCTGTTGACAAGGTTCTCCAGGATGTTGAAGCGCTTTCGAATCGGTATAAAAGTGATCCAATGGTGAATGTGGCGGTGGCAGCGCACAGCACTCGCGCGCTGCCGATTGAAGTGGTCAGGGAGTTGGCCGACTATGCTCGAAAACATTCCATACCGTTCCACATGCACGTAGCTGAACAACGTCGTGAAATCGAAGAATGCAAACAAGAATACGGCAAGCGGCCGGTTGAATTGCTGGCTGAGAACGGCATCTTGAGCGAAAGTTTCATCGGAATTCATGCAACCCATCTTGCGCCGAATGAAATCAGAGCATTAGGAGATGCAAACGCATGCGTTTGCCTGTGCCGAACCACAGAGCGCGACCTTGGAGATGGATTACCGCAAACTTCTGACCTTATAAAAGCAGGGGCCAAAATCTGCGTTGGCGTCGACAGCCATGCCAGTAGCGACGCTTTTGAGGAAATTCGCGCGGTCGAGCTCGATGAGCGTTCTCGAACCGAAGCTCGCACGGTCACCGCAGAAGCGCCGGAGTTGCTGGAAATGGCGACGAGAAATGGTTTCGAGGCCATTGGAATGGGTGATGTCTGGGAGGAGGACAAAGTTTATCTAAATGCGAATGATCCTTCAGTAGCTGGAAGTCACGATGAGTTGCTTGAAGACGCGGTAATTTTTGGGGGAACACCAAGAGCTGTTGATGATGTAGTGATTGCCGGGAAAACCGTGGTAAAAGATGGCGTGCATGTTCGGTATGAGGAGGCGAGGAAAGCCTATAGAGAAACATTAAAAAAGTTGTGTCTAATTTGATTATAAGGAGATGGTAAATTGGAACTTAACCTCAAAAACAAAGTTGTCATCATCACCGGCGCCAGCCGCGGTATCGGCAAGGCCATCGCGCTTGGATTTGCAAAAGAAGGTGCGAAGCTGAGTATTTGCGGCAGAACGCCGGAAACGCTGGAATCTGCGGCAGAAGAAATCAAGTCACCCGGTGCAGAGGTGTTTGCAAAACCTACCGACGTCACCAACGGTGGAGAGGCGAAAGCTTTTGTGAACGCAATTCTGGACCAATATGGCCGCATCGACGTGCTGGTGAACAATGTCGGTGGCAGCAAAAAAACCCCGACCCTGGAAATCTCCGATGAAGAATGGGTTGAAATGCTCGATTTCAATGCAGTCAATGCCGCGCGCATGAGCCAGCTGGTTATCCCCGCTATGAAAGAACAAGGAGGCGGAGTCATCATCAATATCTCATCAATTTATGGCCGGGAAAGCGGCGGGCACATTACTTACAACGCTGGCAAAGCTGCTATGATTAGTCTCTCAAAAACCATGGCAAACGAATTTGCTCCGGATAACATTCGTGTCCTCTCGGTTGCACCGGGTTCAACCATGTTTCCTGGCGGCAGTTGGGATAAAAAGCAGCAAGCCGATCCGAAAAAAATCGCAGCATTTGTGAAAAACGAACTGCCGTTTGGTCGCTTCGGTAAAGTGGAAGAGATTGCGAATGTAGTGGTTTTTCTGGCCTCGGGGCGGGCAAGCTGGGTGAGCGGGGCGTGTATTAATGTGGATGGATGCCAGTCGAACTCGAATATTTAACCCATTACGAATTACAAATTACAAATTAAGAATGGCAGAGATTTGAAATTCATAACTCTTAACTCGTAATTCTTAACT
>SMXC01000082.1 GCA_004356825.1 Caldithrix sp. | reverse complement strand
GCGCAACGGCGAGCTTTATCCTACGCATGGGGTCGGGCCGATCGCGACCTATCTCGATATCAACCGGGGCAACCGTTTCGTTTCGCTCACATCATCGGCGACAAAATCGCGCGGGCTGCACAATTACATTATTGAACAGGGCGGCGAAGATCACCCGAATGCCAAGATTAAATTCAAGCTTGGAGATATCGTCACCACCGTTATTTCCTGTGCCAACGGCGAAACCATTGTGGTCACGCACGACACCAACCTGCCGCGACCGTATTCACTTGGCTACCGGGTGCAGGGAACCAAGGGCATCTGGATGAAAGATGGAGATCAAATTTATATCGAGGGCAAGAGTCCTGAGCCGCATAAGTGGGAGCCGTCTGAGCCTTATCTTGAGGAATTCGATCATCCATTGTGGAAGCGATTCAGTAAAGCGGCAGAGGGTTCCGGGCACGGCGGCATGGATTTTTATGTCCTGAATGCTTTTGTGGAATCGGTCAAAAGGAAAGCACCACCGCCGCTGGATGTCTATGATGCGGCAGCCTGGAGTGTGATTACGCCGCTTTCGGAACAATCCATTGCGGAAGGGGGTGAGCCGCAAGCCTTTCCGGATTTCACCAAAGGGCGCTGGGTGCGCCGCAAACCGGTGTTCGGGTGCGGTGATGAATTTTGAGAAAATGTCTTTGCGAGCGTTTCTCAGCGAAGCAATCTTCCGGTTAATGCTGTTGAGATTGTTCCGGTTTTTGTAAAATCTGCTGGATCGGAATTAACATAATCAATTTCACAATTTCACGAACAACTTCCCCGCGTGCTGCTTAACCAGATCTTTCAGCTCAAGAGATAGCAGAGTCGACAAGACTAACGATGTACTTTGCCCCGTACTCGAGGCGATTTCATCGATGTGTCTGGGCTCGTTTGTCAGGATTTCGAAAAGGGCTCTCTCGGCCTCAGTTAAAGAAGTGACTTCACGGGTCGGTGCGTCTTTCATGAACACCGGAGCTAATTGCAGCTGCAGTTCATCCAAAATATCCTCGACTGAAGTCACTACTTTAGCTCCCTGTTTAATCAGCTCGTTTGTGCCGAGGCTTTTTGGGCTGTCAATGTTTCCGGGAACCGCAAAGACTTCGCGGTTTTGGTCTAAAGCCATTGAAGCAGTGATCAGCGCCCCGCTTTTGAGCCCGGCTTCAATCACAACAATTCCCAAACTCAGTCCACAGATGATGCGGTTCCGGCGCGGGAAGTTTGTCCGGTCCGGTCCGGTGCCCAAAGGAAACTCGGATACCAAAACTCCATTCGATGCAATATTTTTTGCCAGCGCTCTGTTTTCATTGGGATAAATCACATCCAGCCCCGAACCCAGAACCGCGATTGTCCTGCTGCCGTTTTGCAGCGCGTGATGATGGGCAATGGTATCGACTCCATAAGCGAGACCACTGACAATCGTCAGCCCTTTTCTGGATAACTCGGCAGTTAACTTTTCGGCAATCCGTTTGCCATAGTTACTCGGCACACGCGTTCCCACGATGGCAATTGAATACTTATCCTGGGCGGCAAAATCGCCTTTGACGAATAAGAATGCCGGCGGATCATAAATCTCTTTTAATCGCTTAGGGTAATCGTCATCCCAAAAAGTGATGAGTCGCGACCCGGTTTTATCGAGCTGCGTTAGCTGCTCTTTTGCAAATTTTTTTCCATCAAATGTCCCGATGTTATCGGCGATTTTCTGGTCGATTCCCGCTACTTTGGACAGCTCACGAACCGGAGCTTTAAATACTTTTCTTACCGAACGAAAGTGTCCAACTAAGGCGCGTATTTTATTGGGACCAATCCCCGGCACCGCGCTCAATCGCAGCAGTTCTTCCTGTTCAAGATTTGGCAAATTCATATTCTTTTACTATTTGACTTTTTTATAAAAATAATTTTTCTCACCGAAACTCACCGAATTTATTTCATTTGAAAATTGTTAGCCTTGGCTAATATCTTTTAAAATTATTTTGTAGCATCAAGGTTTAAATTGCAAATTCGGTGACTCGCGGCGAATCCGGTGTGCTTTGGTGGAAATTATTTTACCACGGAAAGTGGCCGGAGTAACAGGTCATTCATATTATGAATACCCCGGGAACTCTGGCGAGTTCTGCTACCAAGAGAGCGAAAGGCGACCCCCGTTCCGACTTTCCTGCTTTTTTTTTATAATAATAAAATCGGGACGGAGGCGCCTGAAGCCCGCGCAGGATCCCTCGCCCCGTTGGATCGTTAAGCGGAGATAATTTTATAAAAAGTGGTACTTATCCCATGGGGCGAGGAGCCGGAGCGGTCCCAAAATTTTCCCGATCCGGGAATTTACTCCACATAAGCATTCTGCACAGCTTTGGCAATTTTTTTTGCTACAGACTTATCCAGCGGTGAAGGCAGAATTTCATCCACCGTTGGATTTTCAACGCAACCGGCCAGAGCATAAGCCGCCTCTATTTTCATTTTTCTGGTAATTCGCTTGGCTCTGGCGTCGATGGCGCCGCGAAATATTCCGGGGAATGCTAAAACGTTGTTCACTTGATTCGGGAAATCACTGCGGCCGGTGCCGACGATAAACGCCCCGGCCTCTTTAGCTACGTCCGGCATTATTTCCGGAGTAGGGTTGGCCATGGCAAGAATGACGGGCCTGGCATTCATGCTTTTCACCATTTCAGGTTGGACCAGATTGCCTTTACTCACGCCAATAAAAACATCGGCCTCTTGCATTGCGTCTGAAAGGGACCCCATTGAGGCAGATCTGTTGGTGATTTTAGCCAGCTTCAATTTGGTTTGATTCTCGGCAATATCGGCGCGGGTCTCCGAGATAATCCCTTTTGAATCGCATACTAAAATCTCTTTAACCGATTCGCAGATTTTCGGGTCATGGCCGATGCAAAGCAAGGTTTCCGCAATTGCCGTTCCGGCAGCACCCGCGCCGCTGATGACAATCTTTAAATCTGTTAAACTCTTTCCGGTCAACTTGCAGGCGTTAAGCACTGCCGCAAGCAGCACAATGGCCGTGCCATGCTGATCATCATGAAAGACCGGGATGCCGATATCCTGGAGGGATTGTTCAATCTCGAAGCAGCGCGGGGCGGAGATATCCTCAAGATTCACGCCGGCAAAAACCGGGGAGATATTTTTTACCAAATTGATAATCTCAAATGAATTTTGCGTACTCACACAGATGGGAAAAGCATCGATGTCAGCGTACGCTTTGAAAAGCATCGCCTTGCCCTCCATCACCGGGATGGCCCCTTTTGCGCCAATATTCCCCAGGCCAAGCACAGCCGAGCCGTCCGAAACGATCGCGACCGTGTTTCTTTTAATGGTCAGCTCATACGCTTTCGATTCGTCCTCAGCAATATCGCGGCAGACCTGCGCCACTCCGGGTGTATAAACCATCGCTAGGTCATGCTGATCTTTGATGTCATATTTGGCGATGATTTCTAATTTCCCGCCCAACCTTTTGTGAAGCTGTCTGGACTCTTCGTAAATATCCATTTTGATCTCCGCTTTAGATATTCTACTTATTTGTCGTTGCCTGCTCCATCTCATTAAAAATCCAATCCCAGTAGCTTTCCGCTCGTTTGATAATATACGCTTTATCTTCCAGCAGCAGGAAGCGCTCTTTAACTAAACTGCTGGCGGCTTCACGAATTTTGGTCAGGTAGTCCTCGCGGGATTTGTAAAGCGAAGAACTACTCGGCCTCGGCTCGCCCCTTTGGACTTTTTCTTCGTCTGTGCGCGGCAGCGGAATGAAATTTCCGCGAAAGTCGACCAGCTCATTTTCCCCAGCAGCGAACTCAGAACGCAGGCTCCATGGCGTGTAAGTTGCCAAAGGCACGCGTACTTCCACATTGCGGACTCCCGCGATTTCATTTCCAAACTTATCGACCTGTGAAACTTGCGAGGAGAACGTTTCGCCAAGTTTTGGCGGCTGATTGTCCACAATTCCCTCAGACCAGCGTGGGCCGTAATCGGCGCGGTAGGCTGTGTGAATCACCTCGGGGAAAGCTACGCCCGGAATTCTTGGAAAGTCAACTTGTTCAATGGCAACAAGCGTTTTAGAATCTTTGCGCGGGTAAGCGCTGGCTGGCGGCTGCGTATCATCTTCAACCCACTTCACAAGCTGCACCAGCAAAGCGCGATAGTTGACTTTGAATTCCAACGGGTTGCCTCGAAACACATTCGAATTGTTTTGCTGCTGTGGTGGAAAACGCCGTGAAACAAAGTGCTGTCCGCTGGCGAGATGATAGATGCGCTCGTTCTCCAGGGGCTCGATGTCCATTGTGCCGTCACTGGAGGTGTGAATCAAAGAAGCGGCCCTTCCCCAATATTCATAGCCGGTATTTATGTAAAATGTTTTCGGTGCATGATCCGGATTGTGGAGATGGGTCAACAAACCATCCATACGCTGCAACCCTGTATCTGTTTGACTTCGGCTGGTAAATGGAAAAATATCTGTCGGATAGAAAAAGGCCGAATAGCGATGACCGTCCCTGGAGGGCTGTGCAAACCGGTGATTGAAGCTTCCCCGGCCCGCACCGGCGGTAATAATCATCAACCCATCATATGCTTTTCGTCCTTCTTCATCCGTGTTAAAACCCTGATATAAAAAATGTCGCAAGAAGCGGCCGGTTTGTGATACTCCTGCGGCCACGCCGACTTTCGCGGGAAAGTGGCTTGCAACGTCATACTTGGCATAAGAAATAATGTCGCGAATCACTGCTAAACCCAGGCCAACCACCGCCGGGTCTTTTGCGCGATAAACCAGCTCGTAAATTTTGCCTGATTGGAAACCTCCATCTAATAAAATATAAGCCAAATCCGGCGTAACGGTGCCGCTGTCTTCTCGGGCGAACCGCCATTGCCCGCGAGGGATAACTTGTCTTTCCGCGTCCCGGCCGTTGCGTACCGTTAGGATGTTGTCGGGATGATCCGGGTCCGCAACCGGATAAGGAGTATGATTACGATGGCTAATCTTCAGGGATTTCGCCGGTCGATCGATAGTCCAGTCGCTGCGAACGAGTCCGTAAATTGGAGAGCCGTCAGGATTTTGAACTTTGGGAACGCTAAGGCGAAGCGCGCCTTCTCTTGCCGGGACATCATACTGCCAGCCGACCCAGATGACGGCAAGCCCCTGACGCATGAGCAGCTCATCACCAAATGCCTCAGGATCGCCAGGGTCCATACTTCTTGTGGTTGCACGGTTAAAATAACTCGGAGAAAATTTGCCGCCGCGATTGCTGACTTCGATCAGCGTGACGCCCCGCCCTTGGTCAGGATCCATTGGCTGCAGTACAACAAAATTAGCCCTGGCTTCAACCAGGCCGTCGGCATTTCGCGGGGCGAGGGTGATATCTACCACCCGGACGTTCATCGGGTTCAGAGGATCAAAACCAAATATAATATCACCTGTGATGACTTCGTAAGCGCCATATTGGCCAAAAGATTTTCCATTCAGGACGGGCTGTCTTGATTTGATATCAACGTGCAGAACCTTGGCGAGCCCTTGGCTTGATAACAGAAGGCAAAAGATGACAGAAAATAGCCGCGTACTTCGCCTGCGACAGTTACTTTTTGGCCGCATGATTCTCCTCTAATTATTTTATAACATTTCTTACTGGTTTATGGCCGCTTCGGCCGCCAAAAGCAGGCGTCCTGCACGGGCTGCGTGCGCCTCCTCAAGGGGTGGCGCTTCGCGCACAATTATAAGTTAGCCGCTCACCGCGTCTTTCTTGCGGGGTCGCCCTCCGCAGAAGGTAGGGGCGCCAACAAAATGTTCCCCGGATTCTAGTCTGCCAGGCAAAGGACCAAGCTAACGATGAACCAGAAAACTAAACTATGACTCTTTCAGGTATTCTCAGAATAGGCCGGGGCCGTCCAAAAAGCATAGGCGCGAAGGCGTCTCGCCGCGCGTTTTGCCACGGCTCCGTGCCTGACAATCCTCGGCGGGACGCCTTCTGACTAGATTTCTTGGGCTTTTTGGACGCCCCATTCTGGTCTTCTTTATACCCGATTTGCTATAAACATGTCGCCCCTCTGGGGTGATCTTGGCAAAAGAGCCCCCTGTTTTTGTTGACCAACGCCGTGGGCGTGGTATATTTATAGAAAAAATGTCCATCCTAAACCTCAAAACCCCGTAGAGCCTGCCCTCTGCTTGTCGAAGGGGGTGACATATTGCTGCTACCTAAAATCGAACCTGCACCCTGAACTTTTCATTCAAATTAATCTTTTTTCTCTGTGAATTCTGTACTACAAGCCGACAACATCGTGTTTTTTCAGTAAAGTTTTTTATTAGCTACTGATTTGCACGGATAAATCACCGATTTAATAAATGAAGCTTTCACTTTTTCTTACTTACAAAATTTCTATAAATTTCAAATTGCGTGTCATGATTTAGTCTTTTTTAAAACGCATTTTATCTGTGTCAATCCGTGAAAATCCGTGGCTTAATTATTTGGTTGCAGCCGAAGGCCGCGCTGGGCTAATCAGTGTTCTCTTTGTCCTGTTTTGCAGAAGGCTATTATTTTATTTCAAATTTTTAGG
>SMXC01000081.1 GCA_004356825.1 Caldithrix sp. | reverse complement strand
TTTAAGGTTCAGCTTGAAAAGGAGTGTTGAAAGTGAACGAAACCGCAACCTGCGAAGTCTTCTTAATCGATGAAGATAAAGTCAAATCCGTGGAAAAGACGCTGTCCGCCAATGCACATATTTTCCAACTGACGGAAATTTTTAAACTTTTGGGTGATCCGACACGATTAAAGATATTATTGGCTCTAAAAGAAGAAGAGCTGTGTGTTTGCGACCTGGCGGTTTTATTGGGCGTCAGCCGCTCGGCGGTTTCACACCAACTGCGTTTGCTGAAGACGACCAGGCTGGTAAAACTCCGCCGCGAAGGCAAGATCGTTTACTATTCACTCGACGACACCCACGTCAGTGAATTAATTCAAGTCGCCACGGAACACATGAAACATTAGTTATAAATTAAGAATTAAGAATTACAAATTACAAAAATCAAGAAAGATAGACTATGAGTAAGGAAACCATCAAAACTGAAGAATTGCGGCTGGAAGGACTCCACTGTGCGGACTGCGCGGTTACCATTGAGCAAACCGTTGCCAAGCTCGGCGGTGTTGAATTCGTAAAGGCAAATTTCACTGCGGGAAAAGTGAAAATTGATTATGATCCGGGGCAGCTGGGTCACGATGATTTGGTCCGTAGCGTTGAGAAAATCGGCTACAAGGTCAGCACGGAAACCCATAAAAATCTTGAGAAGAAACAGATTTGGCAGGCGCGTGAATTTCATTTCACTCTGATTTCCGGACTGCTTTTGAGTCTCGGTTTAGGGGTGCAGTTTTTTACCACTAATCAAGCACTGTTTGAATTCTTCGGTAGAAGCGTGACTGTATCCGTCTTTTTTTATCTCACCTCAATGTTCTTTGGCGCGTTTTACTTCAGCCGGCAGGGCTGGGCCTCGATCAAGAATCTGCGCTTCAATATGAATTTTCTGATGTCTATTGCCATCATTGGCGCTATCATTATTGAAGAATATGTTGAGGCGGCCAGCCTGGCATTTTTATTTTCGCTCGCCGAGCTCCTTGAAAATTACGCCGTTGAACGCGCTAGAAATTCTTTGCGGGAACTCATGCGGCTTTCTCCTGAGGAGGCGCGTATCCGCAGAAAGAACAAAGAGGTGGCGCTGCCGGTTGCCGAGGTTCGAATCGGTGATGTTTTGCTGACCCGGCCCGGTGAAAAAGTGGCTCTGGATGGTGAAGTCATTGCCGGCGCTTCGAGTGTAAACCAGGCGCCCATAACCGGTGAGTCAGTGCCGGTCAAGAAAGAGGTAGGCGATAAAGTCTATGCCGGTTCGATCAATGTCGAAGGGTATCTCGAAACTCGGGTCACCGCAAGCAGCGAGAACTCCATGTTGGCACGCATCATTCATCTGGTGGAAGATGCTGAAAATCAAAAAGCACCAAGTGAACGGTTTGTTGACAGGTTTGCAAAAATTTACACGCCTGCGATTATCGTTTTGGCGGTGGGAGTCGCTGTCGTTCCCACTCTGTTTTTTGGCGCCCTTTTCAACCCCTGGTTTATTAAAGCGCTGACGCTTTTGGTGATTGCCTGTCCGTGTGCACTTGTGATTTCGACGCCGGTTTCAGTTGTATCCGCGCTGACAAATGCCAGCCGAAACGGGATTCTGATTAAGGGGGGGGTTTACCTGGAGGAGATGGCCAGGGTTAAGGTGATCGCCTTAGACAAAACCGGCACTTTAACTAAAGGATGTTTAAAAGTCGCTGATGTCGTCCCTTTAAATGGTTTGCCAAATGATGAACTTCTACGGTTAGCCGCCTCGCTCGAAATTCGCAGCGAACACCCAATCGGGAAAGCTATTGTCGAGTCTGCTGGCGACGCGAAATTGGATGAAGTGCAGGATTTTGAATCCATACCGGGGCAGGGTGTTCTCGGCAATTTAGGTGGCAAGAAATACCGTGTCGGCCGCCCTGAACTTTTTAAGAATTTAACTGATGAGCTTCCCATAAAGCAAATGAAAGCCCTGCAGAAGAACGGCAAGACCACCATGCTGGTCGGAACGGAATCAGAAATTATTGGTATCATCGGTCTTCTTGATGAGGTTCGGCAGGGTGCAATTAAGACAATTTCAAAGCTAAAAAAAGCCGGGAAAGAAGTGGTGATGCTCACCGGTGACAACGAAGAAACCGCGCGGGCAATTGCCAATCAATTGAATATTTCCCATTTTCACGCGGCGCTTTTGCCGGAAGAGAAGGTTGAGGAAATCAAGCGCCTGCAGGAGAAGTACGGCAAAGTTGCCATGGTCGGTGACGGTGTTAACGACGCGCCTGCTTTGGCGGCCGCTTCTGTTGGCATTGCCATGGGAGCCGCTGGCACGGACGCTGCTCTGGAAACCGCCGACATCGCGCTCATGGCAGATGATTTGACGAAACTACCCTATTTGGTTGATCTGAGTAAACGCGCACGCGGCGTCATTAGACAAAATATTTTTGCGGCGATCTTAATCAAACTTTCATTGGCCGTCGGAGTTTTCCCCGGGCTGGTTTCTCTGGTGATAGCAGTTCTGATTGGCGACATGGGCGCCTCGCTTGGCGTCACTGCCAATGCGATGCGGCTGGCACGGACAAATCCGGAAGAATAAACTTCCAACGCAGAGACAACTAAGGCGCAATCTACCTGAATACAATTCTATTGAACTTAAGTTTTTGACTTTTATATTCTAATTCATTAATCTTTGTTTAAGAATATCTATTCTGGATTACTCATTAATTTTTAACCGCAGAGGCGCTAAGAATATATAAGATATAAGCGGTTTTGTTTTTCAAACAGAGTTTTACTGAAATGGCTGAATAACAATGAATTAAATTTTCTACTTTTTCAATACTTTGCGTCTCTGTGTCTTTGCGGTTTAAATGTTTTAATAAAAGATGAACATTCTATTCTTCTCATTCCTTGCGGCCGGCGCAACCATCCTTGGCGGCAGCATTCCTTTGCTCCACAAAAAATTAAGCGATAAACAGTTGTCTCTGCTTGTTGCTTTTTCGGCAGGGGTTCTGCTCTCTACCGGCCTGAACCATATGGTTGCCCAAAGCTTTGCTGAGTCCGGACGCTGGGCCATGCTTTCGGTTAGCCTCGGGTTTGTGGTTCTCTATGGCTATGAAAAAATGGCCATGGTGCACGCATGTCGGGAACAGAACTGCCAGGTGCATCATTTTGGCGGCTCCGCTTTAGTAGGAATGGGCTTTCACAGCTTTTTAGATGGCTTTGCCATTGCGGTCAGTTTTGAGTTCGAAAAAACACTCGGTGTTTTGGTTATTGTGGCAGTCATGCTGCATAGATTGCCAACAGGCATCTCAATGGCGGTGATCATGCTTTCAAATAAATATAACGAAACCAAAGCCTGGATTACTCTAACCACAATTGCTGCACTTGCCATCGTCGGCGCTTTAACCGGTACCCTAATTCCTGTTCAGGAGAACCTGATCCTGAGCCTGGCGGTAGGACTTTCCGGCGGCACTTTCCTCTACATCTCCACCAGCGATCTTCTTCCCATGGCTCATGAAAATAGTCAGGATTATCGGGTGCCAATCGCTTTCCTTGTTGGCTTCCTGGGTATTCTCACCGCAAGCTTTTTATACGGCGTATAAATCAATCAGGCAGTGGGTTTTGATTCAATTCGTCTAGTAATAACAGATAGGAATGACCAAAGCTTGGTTTTGAGCGACATTAATTGTCATGCAGTCATTTATATATCATTGCTTAATGACCCAATGACCAACCAATGACTTTAATGACTGATCAGTCTACCGAACCAACAAAAGCTATTTAGTTTTTAAACTTTCATTAGGAAGTGACTGGTTCTATTTCTTTATTGGCGTACATTCTCGTTAATAGAGCCTGATACAAACACCAAATCAAGAATCCCTGCTCTCAAATTCTCCATCAATCATTCTTGTAAAAAAAACGACACAAAACACGATAACATCTATTCATTTTTTATTTAAGAATGAAAATTTCAAATCAACTTTTGACTATTTCAAAATCAATTTGAAATATTTGTAATATTTATATAAAACAAATGTAAGATTTTAGTTTAAGCTTGCGATTCCGATGAAAACTTTAGACATTGCTGCTCCCAAAAAACAGGAGTATTTGTACCAGATGAAATCCAACACTGAGCAACCTCTTTTCGATACCCTCGAATGTATTAAGAAAGAACTCGAGTCCAATCCGGAGAACCTCGAAAAATATTTGCAAATTCTCAGACTCGCCAGCGTTGGCGAAATGATGGGGGAATTAGGCCACACGTTTAATAATATTCTGGGCGGTATTCTTGGCTACTCGCAATTGCTTAAAGAACACCTGCCGGAAGGCAGCGATGCGCTTCGACAAGCCGAAGTTATCGAGAAAGCCTCCAGGCGGGCTTCGAGGTTGGTCTCACAGATGCAGTTCTTTACTCAAAAGCAAACCGGTCAAAAAAGAATCGTGGATCCTAAACAAATCGTTACTGAAATCAGATCGATTCTCGAGAGCGGTTTTAATAAAAATATTAAAATTATCACTCAATGTAATCATGACTCTGCAAGATTGTCTGTCGATCTAGCAGCGATCTATCAAACACTTCTCAACATCTGCCGGAATTGTAAAAACGCCATGCCCGAGGGCGGCGAACTCACAATTCGCACTAAACTCAAAGGTCAGTTTGTAACCTTTGAAATATCTGACACCGGTATTGGCATTAATTCAAATGATCTACCGCATATTTTCGAACCGTTTTTCTCAAAGAAGGAATCGGGGTTTGCCAGCGGAATGGGTCTGGCAATCGCCAAAGCAATCGTAAAAGATCATCAGGGGGAAATTGTTGCCGAATCTGAAGTTGGTAAAGGAACAGTCCTTCGTGTTTTTTTACCGGTTGTGCCACCATCCGGAAAACCGATTACAGCTACTGAAAGACAGGATACATTTACCAAGGCTGATGGAGAGCTTATTATGGTGGTCGACGATGAGGAGGATCTCTGTGAAATGGCAAAGCGGATTCTTGAAAAACGAGGGTTTAAAGTTGTGACTGCCGGGTCAGGTGAAACTGCCATCGAAGTTTTTGAAAATCATGCCGATGAAATCAAGCTCGTTATTTTAGATATGATTTTACCGGACGGCGATGGCACAAAAGTTTACAAGAAAATTAAAGAGTTGAGTCCGAATTCAAAAATTATTCTCACCAGCGGTTATATCCATAATGCGCCTTTTCAGGAGCTGATCGATAGCAACAAGGAAAAATTCCTGCCTAAACCGTGGGACCTTCCCGAGTTGATTCAGGAAGCTGAGCGGGTTCTTGGGGCAACTTAGATTCCAAAACCTGCCGGTTTCGATTTACCAGTCAATTTTCTTATACTCGATAAGAGGTTGAGTCTCAGCAGAGGTATTCCCAAAATAAAGGAAAACCTGGAAGGTTAGACTACCTAAAGAAAAGATAAGCAATAAAAATCGCCGCCACAATTCCCGCTAAATCGGCGACCAATCCGCAGGTCAATGTGTATCGCGTCTTGCGAATGCTCACCGCGCCAAAATATACCGCTAAGGTGTAAAAAGTCGTTTCCGTTGAGCCTTGAAAAGTGGAAGCGAGCCGTCCGACAAACGAATCGACGCCATAAGTCTGCATGGCTTCAACCATCATTCCACGAGCGCCGCTGCCGCTCAACGGTTTCATGAACGCGGTTGGCAGGGCCGGCACAAAATCAGTATTTGCACCTAACTTGGCAAAGCACCAGCCAACTCCGGACACCAACATATCCATCGCTCCCGATGCTCTAAAAACACCGATGGCAACCAACATTGCCACTAAATATGGAATGATTTTCACCGCCACATTAAATCCCTCTTTCGCCCCTTCAACAAAGCTTTCGTAAACGTTCACTTTTTTTCTAACTGCCAGAATTAGAAAAGCAATGATAATCGAAAACAAAATAAAATTTCCCGCCAAACCAGATACTCCACCGATGGATTCCTCGGGAAGCTGGGAGAAATAGTAAATAATTCCTGCAATTGCTAAACTGCCAGCGCCGATGTACCCTAAAACTGTCAGGTTCAAAAGATTGATTTTTTGATAAATGGAAACCACAATCAGTCCTGCCAGGGTAGAGAAATAAGTCGCCAGTAAAATCGGGATGAAGACGTCAGCAGGGTTGGCAGCGCCCTGAGCCGCCCGGAGAGCCATGATGCTAATTGGAATGAGGGTGAGTCCTGAAGTATTCAGCACCAGAAACATGATTTGGGCATTGGAAGCTGTGTCTTTGTTTGGATTCAGCTTCTGCAATTCCTTCATGGCTTTCAAACCAAGCGGGGTGGCGGCGTTGTCCAGGCCCAGCATGTTGGCGGCAAAGTTCATGAGCATTGCGCCGCCGGCGGGGTGATCTTTCGGGATTTCAGGAAACAGTTTTCTGAAAAGCGGGCTAATAATTTTGGAGAGTATTCTTATTGCACCGCCGTCCTCGCCGATTTTCATGATGCCCAGCCACAAAGTCATCACACCAATCAAATAGATAGCGATGTTCACGCTGGTCTCAGCCATGGTGAATGTACTTGCCACAATTCTGGTGAAAGCTTCTGAGTCGCCCAAAAAGAGCAGTTTGATCAGCGCGACAACAAAAGCGATCAGGAAAAATGCTATCCAAATATAATTGAGAGCCATTCCTAATTCCTAATTCCTAATTCCTAATTCCTAATTCCTAATTCCTAATTCCTAATTCCTAATTCCTAATTCCTAATGGTTATTGGCATAATGAAAGTGCACCACTTAACGGTGTCCTTAAATGTCAGAAAAAAGTATCCTATCGTACAGTAATAAAGGTTCATTAAATTGTGATTTACAAGATGCACAAAAAAAACTTATTAAGTATCGCGAGAAGATTAACCTTCTCTATTTTGAATGCGGCTGGAGCAAAAACCGTATTGCCCGAAAGCTTGGTATGAGCAAGCATACGGTTATTCGCTGGACTCAATCACCAGTTCAGGATTTCACTTGTGACAACCGCGGATGGCCCAAAGGGAAACGTCGTAAATGGT
>SMXC01000080.1 GCA_004356825.1 Caldithrix sp. | reverse complement strand
TTACTTTGTTCAAATAATCCTTTATCACCGGCGAAAGATACGCATCGATGACGGCTGTTTCCGCCCGTAGCACTATCTTGATAAACGGCGCCAATTTCGCCGAGCGTGAAACATGTTCGAAGCCTCGCTCCTCGAGAAAATCAGCTAATTCCAGTTCGTGCCGAGGATTTTGATAGCTGTGCATCAAAGCGACCGCCGCTACCCGAATTCCCTTTTTTACCAGGGCCTCAACTTCTACGTTCAAGCTGTTTAATGTAAGAGGTCGCAGAACAGAACCGTCAGAATTGAGCCGCTCGTCAACTTCCACGACAACTTCATAGAGCGGTTCCGGCTTAATAATTTCCAGGGCAAAAATATCAGGGCGTTGCTGAGTGCCGATTCGCAGCAAGTCTCCAAAACCACGGGTTATAAAGAGCGCGGTTGAAACGCCCTTGCGTTCCAACAGGGCGTTGGTGCCGCGTGTGGTCGCCAGTCGCATTCTTATGTCCGGCAATTTGGCGTTTGGCAATGTTTTAGTCACGATTCTGGCGGCGAGAATCGGGGCTTCTTCAGTCGAGCATACCTCAAAAGGAGTGTTGGGTTGAAGGTCAAAATTAAGCGGCTTATTTAGCATAAGGATTTTTTCCCCCGCATCATATTCCACAACTAAAACTTCGGGGTGAGTCTTATCGAGCAAACTAAATCGAAACCCTTGTACAAAATCTGATGGCACGCCCCACTTTTCTGCAATTCTCAATTGCTGAGGCTCAATGTTCTCGGCAATCATACCGCGCAGTGCGCTGGTGCTTAAAACTTTAGCGCGATGCAAGTTGCCCTGGGGATCCTTTGCCAGACAATCGGTAAATGTGCCGCCGGTGTCGATCGAGATTTGCCAGGGAGTTTCGGGTTTTATTGCCATTTTCTAAGAATTTAAATCGCGAGTCCTTTGGACTGCAAAAATCAGTTCCGTTCTTAATTTTGATTTTTAAAAAATATAATAATGAAAGTCGGAACGTAATTTTGTATTTTTCATAATATAAAAGTAGGTTCTTTTGCCCAAAGATGCAAGGGTCCCTATAGTTTCCTGAATCCTTGTGTCATGCCTGTGCAGGCGGCTGTTGCAAATAAGACTTAAGCCACGGATTTCCACTGGATTATCTGAATCTTATTAAGGAAAGGTTCTTTTTCGTCAAACAATCTGTGAGAATCCGGGTTCATGAGTGGCAAGAAATGAATCTGCAACAGCCTGGCAGGTCTTCCTTCTGGATCTCGCCTGCTCGGGTAGAGGATTTTGCAATGTTTGTGAATTAAATAATTAGCAAGCGCTTGACTTGAAGCTTCAAAAATAGCGTGCCAACTCCAACTGGAAATAATGGTCTTTTCTCAGTCCGTAAAAAAGTTCTTCCCGAGAGGCATTTACAAAGCCGCGGAATTCCACCTCGAGTTTGTAGCGGTCACCGAGGCGGCGGCGGGCTTCGAGATTTAAGAAGCTACTGCCGGTATCTCTATCGATAATTGCGCCGGCAAGCAGATCAGTGCTTTGCACATCATTAAATGCGAGTCGGGAACCTACAAAAATATCGTCATCAAATGGGGCGGGTCCTTCTTTGCCGCGTTCGTCGTAATGATATTCCATAATCAGGCCAACGTCGATTCCGGAGTTTTTGATGTTGGAGAGGGTATATTCAAATCCTGCCGTTGCAGCAAAAAAACGGTCGCCTTGTCCAAAGCGATTAATGGCTTCGAATTTTAAAAGCCAACCGCCGGTTGTGGCTTGCAGGTCGAGTCCGGTCTGATCGATGGTGTGATAAAAAGGCGCGCCGGCACCAGTGATCGTCGGGATGATGACCGGCTCTCTGCTTGTCCCCGAAAAATGCGACAGGCCAATATCAAAAATGCCGAGCGTATGAAACCAGCGCACGGCCCAGTCGATGTGTTTTTCCTTGCTACTAGATTCGTATCCGGTTAAGTCGGTGGCTATGGGTACGGGAATTCGCAGACGCGCTTCATTTGTCAGAAATGGCCGTTCCCGAAAATAGGGCATGAGAAAGAAATCGAGGATGCCCCAGTTTTGAATCAGAGTGAGATTAACCATGGGCTGGCCGAGTTTATCTTCCGTATCGAGGTTTTCCACCAAATCGGATTGATTGATGATATCTACCAGGTGCTGGGACTCGGTGACACCCCAGAAAATTTTTCGCAGACCGATACTCAACTCAAACGAGTTCCAAACGCGCTGCCAGTAGAGCTCGCGAATATCAAAATGGCTACGCTCCCCGTTGTGTTGGTCGGCTCGCACAAATGGAACAAACAGGATGCTTTGGTCGCCACCTGACCCTTCGTAGTAAAACTCGGGCTGCAATGAAAGCGAGAGGTTGCCGATCTGGTATTGTTCATTTAACAGGGGGGACTGCGGGAAGATGCGGCCCTCAACGGCGAGGTAGCCGGAGAGCTCAAAGCCTTGAGCCTGGAGTTGGAGAGTCATAACCACGAGCGAAATGGCGAAGAGCGAGAAGCGTAGAAACCCGAAGAGCGAATAAGAGAGAAGCGAGCGATTGTGCGAATTTGTCTCTTTCCGCTCTTCGCGTATGCGTTTTACGCTTTTCGGTCTTGTCATTTTTCGCCCTGGCTGCCGTTCTTCGAGCTACCTCGCCCGTTTTAAACTGTTCTTGTCAAAATCGCGTTTGGTGAAGCCGTTGCGGAATTTGTAGTTGTTCCAAATAAGAGTTGTGCTTTTGCCGGTTTGGTGATTGACCATGTGCATTTCATCCGGGCGCCAGTATTGGTTGAGGTATTGTTGGTAATTTTTTGATGTCAGAGTTTTGCGCAAGTCATTTTTGCGGTCGTAGTAGTCCACTTTTTGGACCCGGTATTCGGCTTTGTCAAACCAGACCACCTGGCGGGTGTAGCCGGATTTTTTGTCGACGGGGTAGCGCTCTATTACAAAGCAGGCGTGACCTTCGTATTCTTCGTCGCGCAGATATTTGTAGGTGTACTTCTCGACTTCCTGGGAGGCGATGTCTTCATAAGCAAACTCGCTGCCCATGAACGGACCGGATTTGTTGTTCGAGCTGATGCGTTTGACCCGTTTGAGCGCCGGCAGATAGAGCCACTGGTCGTCTTGGCCGCTTTTGTGGGTGAAGGAGAGAAAAGCTGTACCTTTCACATCTCTCGGTTTGTTGAAAATGATAATGGTTTTATCGCCGTCGTTATCGACTTCGAGGGTTTTGTTGCGCATGTCACGAATGCTTTCCTGGCCGTGGCGATTGCGCAGAATCATAATCAGCTCGGATGATGAGTCTTTGAAACCGGTGTCGCGTTTGTCGGCTTCGGTGGCGATGGCGAGGCCTTTTTCTTCCGGAGTGTCGGTCGCGGCGGTGAGGGGGAGCAGACCTGATAGAATGGGTAAAATTGCTAAAAGTGAAATTTTGGTTTTCATTTTTTGGGACCTCCTTAATTCATTGTTTCGTTAATCCTGGATGGGACGCACCTGTGCGTTCCCATCCATACCTTGAGCCGACACGTTGGGTAAGGAACGGTCGCGACCGTTCCTTACTACTGTTTGCGGAGGGCGACCCCTTCCCGGCTTTCCTTCAGTAAAAATATAATAATGAAGTCGGGAAAGAGGCGCCCGTAGCCCGTGCAGGATCCCTCGCCCCGGTGTTCAGGGCGAGGAGCCGGAGCGGTATTTATTTCTAACCGGTTGCAAGAGCTTTATCCTCGGATGCAATTTCACTTTTCGGTGTTTTTGTAGAACCTCCTCCTTCAACTTTCATGAGCAAGGCCGGTAAGAACAGGAAGTCGGCAACCAATGCAAAAATGATTGTGAGCGCAGTTAACTTGCCCATGCCTGCGTTCATTTGAAAGGCGGAAAGACTCAAAATTGAAAATCCGGCGACCAGAATGATGGAGGTGACGAGCAGCGCTTTACCAACGGAAGCGAAGGTGTAACGGATGGCATCCTCAGGACTGAGGTTTTTCTCACGGCGGGCGCGCAGGTATTTGGTCAGAAAATGCACGGTGTCATCGACGATGATTCCCAGGGTCATGCCCATCACCATTGACAGGGCCATGTTGATTTGGCCGACGGTCACGCCCCACACACCGAAGGCCATGACCGCGGGAACAAGATTTGGAATCAGACTGAGGGCTCCGAATTTGAAACTTCTTAGCGCCAGCATGAGGCAGAGGGAAATCAAAACCAAGGCGACTGTGGTGCTTTTGAGCATGCCGACGATGTTGCGGGCTGAAATGTTTGAGAACATGACCGCAGGTCCGACGGCGTAGGAAAACATGTACTCGGGTGCATTGTCCCGGAGCCACTGTTCGCTTGTCGCGGCGAAGGCACGCAACTGATTCGACGAAAGATCACCGAGGGTGGCTGAAAATCGGGTGGCTGATTTATCGATGTTGATTTGGTTGTTCAGATCGAGCCCGTAGGGCAAAGAGAGCTCGTACAGCAGCAGATATTGCGCCGCCAGTTCACGGCTTTCGGGCACACGGTACCAGTTTTCATCATCGGCGTGCATGCTTTTGTTGATGCGCTTCATGACCTGGCTGAATGAGCTGATGTGAACAACTTCGGGCTGCTGGTTTAGCCAGGTTGAAAATTTGTCGAGATTTTCGAGGTATTCCGGATTGCTGATACCGCCGCTTTCGCCGGATTCCAGGGAAAACTGAACATTATAAAGTCCGGTTAAATTTTCAATAATAAAATCCGTATCACGGCGGAACTGAATGCTTTCGTCAAAGTAGTCGACAAATTGGTCGTTCATGATGTTGCGGGGAACAAAAAATCCCATGAGTATAATCACCAGCCCTGTGCCCCAAAGCAAGGCCGTGCGCTGTGCGATAACAAATTCTGCAAAACGTTCGGAAAAGGTTAGTTTCTTGTCTTCCACCTGTTTGACTCTTACCGGTAAGATGGCCATCAATGCGGGCAGAAGCAAAACCGAATAGACAAAGGCCGCCGTGACGCCAACCGCCGTGATGTTGCCCAGGTGCCAGAAGGGGGGTGAATCGCTTAAATTCATACTGAGAAAACCGATTGCGGTTGTGACGCTGGTAAGAAATACGGGGGTCATGTTGACGCGCAGGCTCTCGACGATAGCCTCGTGTTTGCTTAAACCGCGGCGCATTTCCCGCAGCATAATAACCAAAATATGGATGCTGTCGGCTATCGCCAGCGTCATGATCATGGTGGGCGCTTGTGCGGACGGCGGGGTCAGGCCGATTTTGAACCAGCCGGCAATTCCCATCGCGGTAATCGTAGACAAAAAGACAATTATAATGGTACTCATGGTACCGCTGATTGAACGTAAAACCAGGAACAGGATGACAAACATCACCAGATACATAAGCGGTACAAGGGTTTGCAAATCGTTAAGCCCGGACTCTGAGAAGGCGTTGTTCAGCAAGATGATTCCGGTTGAGTAGATTTTCAAATCCGACTCTTTTTCTAAATAGCTGGCTACGAGAGCTCTGGCGGCCGCGACTGCTTCCGGGACCTCTGTTTGAGTATTTTTTTCGGGTAATTGGAAAGTGACATTGATGCCGGTCACATCGCTGTCCGGGGAAATCAGTCGCCGCAACAGTTGCGGTTCCTTCAGCGCCACCGTTTGGGCTTTCGCTATTTGCTCGGAGGAAAGTGCAGGAGCATCGGCAACAAGATCTGCGACAATTAAGTCGTCATCAAAGGCTTCCGTATGTTGGAAATTTGTGACGGCATCAACCCTGATGGCGTATGGGAGTTTCCACGAATCGGCGGTGAACTGCTCAATGACGTCGAGGTTGTCATTTGTAAAGACCTCTCCGTCTGCCGGCTGAAAGACAAACAGGATGTTGTCGTTTTTAGTATAAATATCCTGCAGGGCTTCAAAAGCGTTGAGCTGTGGATTGTCCTTGCTGAAAAACACGCGGTAGCTGGTGTCAAAAAACAGGTTCTTAGCGCCGCTGCCGACTAATCCAGCAAAAATAAGTGTGAAGATTAAGATCGGCCACCGCCAGCGAATGACCCACGTCGTGTATGCCACCACCATCTGGTCAAGTTTATTACTCATTTTGGAAAAGTCCTCATTCAAGAAATTGAATTTAAAAAGATGTTGTCTATGTTACAAGATCATTTTTTGAAAACCCTGAGTTTTTATTTGATGCGAAATAGGTTGGACAGTTTGTGACAAACGCGAGTGCCATATTTTA
Organism: Caldithrix sp.; assembly: GCA_004356825.1. Classification (GTDB taxonomy): domain Bacteria; phylum Zhuqueibacterota; class Zhuqueibacteria; order Oceanimicrobiales; family Oceanimicrobiaceae; genus Oceanimicrobium. The sequence continues at coordinate 6,446 of SMXC01000080.1, read as the reverse complement.
AATTACTATTTGTAACGAAGTAAGTTACAAAATAGTTTCAAAAAGTTTTGATGCTTGCTTTTTTGGTGAGACAACTGCGCCAAAGATTCTTGGCTACATTGCTTCAATTGGAGGCGTTTTAAATGTGGGTCTTCGATCGCTGCGCCGCGGTCTCTTGGATTCCGAAAGAAAATGGAGCCTAACTTTATATGTGCAGGCCGTCAACTAACCGTCCGTTGGCGCCACTTGAAAAAATGTAACACAGCTTAAATATTAGAATTCACTCTGGTTCCGGATTCAAGACATCTGTTTGATTACTTTCAATGTATTCAAATGAACTTGCCACTCACTAAGTTTATTTGTTGAGAATTCAATTTAATGCTGTGATCGGCGTTATTGCTATCAAGGCCAGAATTATTCATAAATCAAACGTAATATTTTCATTTCTTCTTTTTATAATGCTCAATGATTGGGGCAAAGTCTTTTTTAGCGGACAGAACCATGAGCTCCCTGAACACGTCAATGGGGAAGTCGCTAAACGATTCAAAATTAACGCACCCTTTCTGGATTTTTACGCCCTTCATGTTTTGTTTAACAAATTTCAGGATGTCTTCGTGGCCATACATAACCATCGAATGAAACGTATAGTGGTGCTTTGTCTTTGCCAATCCGTATTTAAAGACGCCGTCCTGTTCATAGACAAGAGCATTTTCAATACTCATAATTTTAGACACTTTTTCTTTGACTTTGGGGTCAATCTTTAGAATCTCAGTTCTGTATTTTTCAACATTGACCCGGTCTTCCGGATCCAAGGAATCTAAGAACGAAGCCACATTCATTCCTTTCAAAAATAACGTTTGAGCTCAACCGCAAACCGCTGGGTTTTGTCGGCCAGAGCGAATTGTTATAAGGGTTTTATTTTAAACGACTGTGAGATAAACCCCTCTGTTTTTTTAATTTCGACATCTTTCTTATTAAAGATTTTTAGATGCCTTCGATATCTCCCGAGCCTTCAAGATATTTTTCTATATCTTTTAAAAGATAGCCCAGATCAAATTCCACAGATACATGGTTTTTCCGTAAGAATAAACCGCAAAACATACGGTTGGGTATAGTATGAAAATGCACCTGATTCCATAAAACACTCCTTTGGTTTGATAATTTATACGACATGAACCTTGTTCAATGCTGGACTTTTTTAAACACAAAGTCACAGTAGATTCCAATTGAAAATTTAGTAATAAATTTATCTTTGCGAACCTTGATGCTCTGTGCATCTTTGGGGTTATGGATTTTTCTTTTTCAAGATGGTAGCGCTAATGATTGTAATTAGCAAACCCACGGGAAATATTTCGATGAAAGTAACGCCAATCTGGATCAACGGGTTTTTGTACAATTCCCGCCACTTTTCCATATCTGCTATTTTTGCCTGAATTTCAGTTTCAGGGTCGTTGCTGGTTTTGATTTTCTCGACACTGTGTTGGTAATAGGAATCCATAAAATTTGTACCAGCAGTATTGATATAAAGAATCCAGCCGGCGACATAAAAGACGGAAGCGACCAACGTAATAAATAACCCGACCTTGAAAGCCTTGCCAAAACTGATAAGACCGGCCGACTCTTTATCCCGGTATGATTTGATGCCAATAAAAATTGCGGATAAGGCAACTATCATACTAATGTAACCCAGCCATTCGGCTGTATCGTAATCGATATCTTCACCCAAAAACGGCATGGTCAAAAACATCATGAGAACTAAGACGACGCCCGCGATGGTTCCGAATATTAAGGCATATCTGCGCATGTTACCCTCCTTTTGATTGGGTTTATATAGGATCACACCTAATGTGCATGGCCCAATAAACGAAAAATCTGTCTTTTATGCATCATACGAAAGGACTATTTTGTGAAAATCATACTAAAGTATGAGGGGGAAAGTATTTCTTTATGCTTATTGAGTAATTGAACAGAAGAAAGTTTCAAGTTTATCGTCTTTGCGAGCGTTTCCGAGCGAAGCAATCCCCCCCCAATAAACAGGCCTGAGATTGCTTCGGCAAAAGCTTGTCCTGAGCAACGTCGAAGGAACGCCTCGCAAAGACGTCGAGATGTGGCTTTCGACAAACACCATTTAATGAATTATTCAGGGTGGCTGATCTCTCGTGCTTTTCGGATGGCCTGAGTGCGGCGTTTTACATCGAGTTTGCTGTACAAATTAGCGGAGTGAGTTTTTATGGTGTGCAGGGACACAAACAATTTATTGGCGATTTCCTGGTTGGAGAGGCCACTGGCCATGAGTTCTAAGACCTCCAGCTCCCTTTCAGTGATGCCATGCAACCTTAGTTTTTCAGAATTGATTATAAAACCATCTAAGCCGCTTTGGGAGATCGCTTTTGACTTCTGCCTGTCAATCAGCTTTAACCCAAACCAAATACCAAGGGAGGTAAACAAAATTGCAATAATCCCTATATAAATTTCAATAGACAGGTCTCTGACAAAAAAGCGGTATTCCAGAACCCGAAGCAAAATAACGAGCACGGCCAGTAAAGCGCCGTAAATAAGTACAGTTTTTTTCATGTGTGATTTCTATCCGGCGTAGGCGGCTGCGAAGTGCTTTGGCGCGACATTCTTCCACGCCGTGATTATCAGCTTACTACATTGCTCCGGATCAAGTATTGTGGGCTGCACATCCGTCCACCCCTGGTGTTCCCAGCCGGTCAAAGAAATGTGTCCGGATCAGAGGCCACGAGAGTGGCTTGCAGCCCCAGAGTAAATTTCAAGACCGCCCGTTCTTCGGTCTCCGGTAGCGAGAACGCAATTTTTCTGACATCAACTATATGCAAAGTCTTCTGTCTGGTTATTTTTAGCAGTTCTGAAAAAATGATATGAAATTCTTAGCTATTTTACTATAGTGGTATACTAACGTGGCATGATTACTGGAATGACTTTTCTCTTATCCTTTCTATAGATCTCAAAATCCCGATCAAGAGTGAAAATAACGCTGTCAGAGATTTGTTCTGACATGCGAACAAGGCACCCGTCTGCAAGTGACATTGGAAGGTCTTGATATTTATCTAGCAATAACTTTATGGCACTTAATTCATCTTGCAACCTAAAAGGGATGGATATTAGATCTCGCTCCAGTAACTTTAGGGCAGTGACAACGCCGTTCTTAAAATTTCTCACTAAATAGCAGGCCTCGGACAAAACAGCCTCACAAGTTAAAAGAGGCGGGCTCATTGTCGCAAATTGTGTTTTCGCCCATTCATGATGGCGATCTTTCTTGTTAAGAAAGGCTACAAGTGGTCCTGTGTCCAATATAATTTTTCGATCAGTCATTCCCCAAAACCTTCCATGTGGCTCTTGTTCGAAGCCAAGTCAGAAGGGCCTTCAATACTTCCAGCCAGATCTCTAGCCAAATCCAAAAAGGAGCCCGAGTCGTTCAGGTCTTCACGAGAAAAATATTCGGTTAGTGCATTTCGGACAATTTCAGATCTGCTCAACCCACTTTTATGAGCAATGCCATTTAATTTCAATTCCAGAATTTCAGGCAGCTTTAGAGTAAGTGTTTTCATTTATTTCTCCAGTGTATTATTAAAGTGGCAACAAGGTAATACATTTAGTTGTGAAAATCAATATTAATCATTCTAAGAATGAAAGACAGCGCGGTTTTTATCAACGGAGAAATGATTGAGGAAGACTACGTGACCCACAATGAAGCGGCCAACATCAGAACTAATTACGGTCCCATTGTTGTTTGGCACAATCACTATTTTGTATTGGGAAACAACCGTGACAATAGTTCAGACAACCATCATTGGGGAACGATTGGGAGCAGAAAATCAAAGGCAGATCCAGCATTATCTATATCTCTTTCAAAAAAAGGATTCCCCTTTATTCGGTTTGAAAGAATTGGTAAGAGAATTTAGTGAATGATGCCTATGGGCCAAGTGTATTGCGTCTGGCTTGACAATCCTTTGGTTCAATATCCATGCGTCTTTTCAATTCACTATCTAATAGTATTTCTAATTGCACCAACGGACAATCTTAATACGATTTATTCGCTATCATTTGGGTTCATAAATTTCCATAAAATCGCTTAGCATTTGCAATGCTTTTTCTTTGGGAGAAATTTTTCCATCTTTGATCATTTGGAGACATGCTCGCAGCATTGCTCTCTTCTTATTATCTTCATAATCTTCATCGCTAATAGTTTGGGATACGGTTTCCCGGATTTCATTGGTTAATTCGTTATCCAAACGAATGGCAATTGCTAATAAGGCCGGAATCATAGACCCCGCGCTTGACGGTGACAGTTCTGTGCGTTTCTTAAATTCGTTCAGCGCATCGTGAACAACATTTGTTTCAATCGGGATGTCTGGATTTCTAAAATAACTAATGAGCACTTTAAGGTGATATCTGAAAATGCTGAAATGGGGATCCAATAACATTTTGATCTCTAGGTGCCGCGGATGATGCATGTTCATTTGATAGAATGTTCCTTCTAACGTCTGTAATAACCCACTGGCGCCTTGTTTATTATCTTTTATCCATTTGATCGTTTCGTCGAGTAGATACTCAAATTCTGGAGGATCTAATAAGTTCACACACCTTCTATTAAGTGAAGAAAGCGTATAATCTCGCTGAGGATGGTTTTTTGGCGTGGATTTTAGCCATTCCAGAGCTGTTTGAGCGACATGTGTCCAGTTTTGCTCGCTTAACCTTGGCCTTCTAAGTAGCCTATTAAAAACATAATCTGCTTCGGGATGATCTTGATGGGTCTTAAGCCATTTAATAGCTGTTTCAAACAAATCTTTTTCCAAATCTTCATCGTTCAACCGGCTTTTCATACAGTGTTGAATCAAAAAAGTTGCTTCATCACTTTCTATGTTCTTTTCCAGTCGCTCTAACGAAATACGGATTAATTGATGCTTCCGATCTTCTGGTAATTGCTCTTTTTGTAGTAGGTGTTTCAGAACAAATTCTGCGTCAGTTGATTGGGAAAAATCTTTCGTCTCAAGCCATAAAAGCGCCAGCTCTATCGCTTTTCCCGCATGATCACCCAGGTCGGTGCGCGCAAGCAGCGGAGGAAGCACAAAGCCCGCCTCCGGGGTCTTATGATGCTCATCTAACCATACAAGCGCCAACTTTATTGATTTCTCTGCACGGTCACCCAAGTCGGTGCGCGCAAGCAGCGGACCAAGAACAAAAGAAGCAAGAACATGTCGAGCATTTTTATCAAGCCATTTGATTGAAGTTGTTATTATAGGGATAGAAGTTGCTATCTCACTTATGTTCTTTAGCCCTTTATATAGCAGATGACGCGCTTCCAGTTTTTGGCCTTGAAATTCTAACCATGGCGAGATCAAATCTTGCCATGCTTGTATAGCGGTTTCGCTCCAGGGCGGACCATCAATAACAGCACCTAAAGCATAAGAGGCAATATCCGTGTTCGCTTTTTTCGCAAGTTGCCCGAGTGCAGAAGCGTTCTGTTTCAACCAATTATCGGAATCCCTTTGCAAATTTTCTGCAGCTTCGTCATCTTTTGCTCCCAATAATCGATTTAAGGCAGTAGCAAAGCGTCCTAAAGAGCGCAAATGCTGTATTGAACAGGAAAGCACAGCTTCAAACTCTTTCTGGCGGATCAAATTTTCTTCGAATACCACCTGGTCCAGGACCTCATCTGCTACAACATCGTGGGCTGTATTAAACCATAGACCGGAATCTTCTAGCCACCCCAATGTAATCAATGACTGAACGATTTTCATTGCATGTTCGGGGTTATCGTATTCCAGTTTTTGGAGCGATGATTTAGCCGCAAAAATAAGATCATCCTTTGTATCAGGAGCACAAGCCAAAGCCGCGCCGGCCGCAACAACATAGGATTTGGGTCGAGTCGGAGCCCAGATAGATTCAGAAGACTCAACATAAATTTCATCCTCCTTCAGCCGTCGCTTCAGCCAGTACACTAAATCACCTGTTCTTAGATGTTGAATATTTCCTAAATCTAATCGGTCTTCATTAGCACGACGTTCTAATTCCTTGGCTATTAATAAGGCGATAATCGGCCGGTGTCCACATAGATGTCTAACTTGCTCATGCCCAAGGGTATTGGTGGCTTGAGAAGCGGCGAATTCAATTATTTTGGCAATAATTTGTGTCTTTTGATCTGTGCTCGGCTCCAAATCCCGTCGGTCAAAGAGCGAATCACGTTCTGGATAAGATTTCATCATCCATTTCGGACGAGTATTTGCCAATAGTGCGAGATGAGTACCGCGTTCCTTAGCTTGGGGAATTAAAGACCGCTGCAGTGTACCCAGATCTAAATTTTGCATTTGATCTGATTAAAGTCAATTATAATTCCCTATCGACGACAACTATAATTCCCTATTTTCCATGGGGTGAATTGGGTTTGTTTTAACTTCCTTTCATTAAAATTAGATCCTTGATGAGGCTAGCCAAGGTCACAG
>SMXC01000079.1 GCA_004356825.1 Caldithrix sp. | reverse complement strand
TGTTGCAAATAAGACTTAAGCCACGGATTTCCACTGATTATCTGAATATTATTAAGGAAAGGTCGTTTTCGTCAAACAATCTGTGAGAATCCGTGTTCATCAGTGGCAAAAAGATGAATCTGCAACAGCCTGGGATTGCAGCAGGAAACTTTTCGTTATTACAGCTAGATTTCGGCTTAAAGATTGCCGGAATGACGGTATAGGTAAGTTTTTCCCTTTTATTTCTTATATCGAACTCAGGTTATTTAGTAGACATGACCAGGTAGCCACCCGGGGCACTCAACGTAAAAAAAAGAACTAAAATCAAGTGAACCGCATGAATTGGAAATTCCCATCCACAATGTCAATAATATTTATTTTCAGCATTCCCTTAACCGCACAGGCCCAACATTCAGTCGCCCGCCAATGGAACGAGGTTATGCTCGACGCGATCAGAAATGATTTCGCCAGGCCAACCGTTCACGCTCGTAACCTGTTTCACACTTCGATTGCCATATATGACGCCTGGGCAGCCTATGACAATAAAGCAATCACCTACTTCTTAAGCCAAAAGGATAATTTTAACGGCGTGAACGCACCTCCCAATATGCAAGCGGCCCGGGAAGAAGCGATCAGTTATGCTGCTTACCGCTTGCTCGCGTACCGCTTTCAAAATTCGCCGGGAGCGATAGAATCGCTTGCCCGTTTTGATTCGCTTCTCATCGCTTTAGGGTATGACGCCACATTCACCTCAACAGATTATGCAAGCGGTTCTCCGGCGGCCCTGGGGAATTATCTGGCGCAGTGTCTCATCGTTTTTGGACAAGAAGACGGCGCCAACGAACAGAACGATTATGCAAACTTATACTACAAACCGGTTAATCCTCCCATGATTCCGATTATACCTGGAAACCCCGATATTGCTGATTTAAACCGCTGGCAGCCTCTGACCCTGGAAACATTCATCGACCAAGCCGGGAATATTATCCCGGTCAAGACTCCTGAATTTCTCAGCCCGGAATGGGGCGAAATCCCAGCCTTTGCTCTCCACGAGTCGGATTTAAACCTTTATGTACGCGATGCTTATGATTACCGGGTCTTCCATGATCCGGGTGCTCCACCCCAACTTGATACGACCAGCGTTGGCGGACTGTCCGAAGAGTACAAATGGGGCTTCTCTTTGGTTTCGGTTTGGTCAGCCCACCTCGATCCGGCGGACGGCATTATGATGGACATTTCACCTGCATCTATCGGCAACAATCCGGAATTCCCGCAGACCATCGAGGGACACCGGGACTTTTACAACCTGCTGGCCGGCGGCGACCCAGGTACGGGGTATGCGGTCAACCCACACACCGGTCAGGCCTATCAACCACAAATCGTTCCCCGGGGGGATTATGCCAGGGTGCTGGCCGAGTTCTGGGCTGACGGGCCGGACTCAGAAACACCGCCGGGCCACTGGTTTACAATCCTGAATTACGTTAATGATCATCCTCAATTAGAGAAACGGTTCCGTGGCCAGGGAATGATTCTCGATGATCTCGAGTGGGACGTAAAGGCTTATTTTGTTATGGGTGGAGCTGTGCACGATGCAGCGGTTACGGCCTGGGGCGTTAAAGGGTGGTATGACTATGTCCGTCCCATTTCGGCGATCCGCTGCATGTCAGACCGCGGACAAAGCTCCGATCCAAATCTGCCGAGATTCGACCCTGGAGGAATTCCGTTGGTAAACGGTTTTATTGAGCTCGTCGCGCCGGAAGATTCGCTCGCCGGTAAAAATGGAGAACACACAAACAAAATAAAGGTATATGCCTGGCGGGGACACGACTATATTGATGATCCGGAAAGCGATGTTGCGGGCGTCGGCTGGATTCTGGCAGAAAACTGGTGGCCATACCAGAGACCCTCTTTCGTAACACCGCCATTTGCCGGCTATGTGTCCGGTCATTCGACGTTCTCTCGCGCCGCGGCTGAAGTCATGACACTTCTTACCGGTGACGCTTTTTTCCCAGGTGGAATGGGAGAATTCTTTTGTAAAAAGAATGAGTTCCTGGTTTTTGAAGATGGTCCCAGTGTTGACTTAACTCTGCAATGGGCAACCTACCGGGACGCATCCGACCAGTGCAGCCTATCTCGAATCTGGGGTGGGATTCACCCGCCTGCCGATGACATTCCCGGTCGCCTGATGGGAAAAAAGATAGGTATCGATGCTTTTCAACTCGCGGAGCAGTATTTTTCAGGCCAGATTACAAATGTAGATCGAACCCCTTCAACACAAGCTCTGCCAACGGCTGCTATCTATCCAAATCCAATAAGAAAAGGAAGCTTGTTGAAAATAGAATTAATTCAACCAACGTCAGAGTTAGACTTGAAACTATACAACATATTGGGACAAGTTATTCGTAGCGAAAAGGTAAGCGGATTGACCCACAATCAACAATCGATCACCTTCAATACCAGTTATATGGCCTCCGGTCTTTATTTTCTCAGGATAACCGGGAATAGATTTATGTCAACACATAAAGTCATAATTATCAATAACTAGCTCAGGCGGAGACACTAATAAACTGTGGCAAAAAACATATTGCAAATGCACGTTGAAAATTAGATTATTTTGTAAACTAATATAAAACTTACGGAGGATTTCATGAATTCAGGTTTAAAGCTCTTAACAGGAAAATCATTTGCGCTTATTCTCTTGGTTTTCATAGGTGCCAGCGGTTGCAGTTCATCAGAAGACAACATTAAAGCCGAACGTCGATTCCTCAGCATCGGCACGGCGCCACCCGGAGGGGCATTTTTCCCGGTGGGCAGTGCGATTGCACAGGCCGTCAGCAACAACCGGGGCGAGCTCCCCTGGCAGGTTTCTGCAGAAGCTACCAAGGGCACGCAGGAAAACATCCGTCGGCTCAACAGCGGGGAATTGGACTTTGCCATGGCCAATGCCGCAATTTCTTATTTCGCGGTTCGTGGTGAAGGCGGCTGGGAAAAGCAATACTCCATTCGCACGGTGATGACCCTTGCCCCGAACATCGCGCTTTTTATTACGCCGAAATCCAGCGGCGTCAAAAAAATCGCTGATTTAAAAGGAAAACGAGTGACCGTCGGTGTTGCCGGTGCAGGATTTGAATTTTTCGTTCGGCTAATTTTGCAAGCCCATGGGGTCACTTATGATGATTTTAAACCGCTTTACAACACCCAGGCCGGCGCCGTCGACATGCTCGCCGACGGCTCAGCCGCAGCCGCCTTTTTGGGTGGCGCCGTGCCAACTGCATCGATTGTGCAGGCTTCTGCCTCCCAGGATATTCATTTCATCCCCTTTGTAGAAAGCGCCAAACAGAGTTTGTACGAGGCCTATCCGTTCTTTTTCCCCGCAACTATTCCCGCTGGAACTTACCGCGGCCAGGCGGAAGCCTTTCCCGGTATGAATGTCGGCTCCATGCATTTTATCACCTCCGCCGATAAAGACGAAAATACGGTCTACCAATTCACGAAAATTCTCTATGAGAACCGGGCTGAAGTGGTCAAACAGCATCCTGCGGGAAAAGCCATCAATCCCAAAAATGTTATTAAGGATACAGGGACGCCGTTCCATCCCGGTGCCATCCGTTACTATAAAGAGATAGGCATCTGGCCCGAAGAATTGGCCCCGGCTTCGGCTGAGTAGTTCAAATGCTTCATCAAATCAGTCGAGCCGTTTTTCAAATTCTGGCGGTGGTTCTCAGCGCTTTTGTTCTACTCGAAGTCAATTATCCCATGCTCACGCCGCAATCCCAGTTGGCAATTTTCGGCATGTTGGGATTGGTTTTGGTTTTCTTAAATTATCCGCTCCACAATAAACTTAAAGACAAAGTTTTTTTGCAAATTGTCGATCTGTTTTTGGCGGCGGCAGTTGTGCTTTGCTTTGGTTACGTTCTGGTGCAATCGGAGCCGCTTTTCAAAACCTTCTGGTTAGTAGGTCAGTCGCTCGGCAACCGCGCCGGTTTAGAGCAGGCCGCTGATTACATCGTCGGACTGGTTGGACTCTGCCTGGTTTTGGAAGCCGCCCGCCGGGCAATCGGCCTGACTCTGCCGTTGCTCTCCCTGATTTTCATATCTTATGCGGCCTTTGGCTCTTCATTGCCGGACTGGCTCTTTCCCCACCGCGGCTACCCCTGGCAGCGGATTGTCAGCCAAACGTTTCTGCACAGCCAGGGCGTTTTTGGCATCGCTTTAAAAGTCATGTTCACCTATGTCTTTCTGTTTGTTCTATTCGGAACCCTGCTGGAAAAAACCGGCTCCATCGGTTATATCATCGACTTCACCCGGAAGCTGTTTCGTAAAAGCGTTGGCGGACCGGCAAAGGTGGCCGTGATCAGCAGCGGTGTGATGGGGTCGCTTTCCGGCAGTGCGGTGGCAAATACCGCCACAACTGGAACTTTTACCATCCCGATGATGCGCAGCTCAGGGTTCAAACCGGCGGTTGCAGGAGGCATAGAAGCAGCGGCAAGTTCCGGCGGCGCTCTGGTTCCGCCGGTCATGGGCGCGGGCGCTTATATGATGCTTGAAATTATCGAACCGGCGGTGACTTACTTGCAAATCGTTAAAGCCGCTATAATTCCGGCCATTCTATATTACACTTCCCTGCTGCTGATTGTGCATTTCTACGCCAGGCGGATCGGCGTTCAAGCTGAGTCCGCTGAATCAAAAAGCATTGAAACCCAATCCAATTTTCCCGGCATTGTTTTTTTGGGTGCGTTCGTTACCCTGATCGTTTTTTTGTTTCTAGGCTATACGCCATTCCGCGCAGTAAGTCTGAGTTTGGTCGCGATTTTAGTTCTTAGCAGCTTTAAAAAGGAAACCAGGGTTGGTCTTAAAGAAGTTGGACGAGCCATGGAGAAAGCGGCGAAAGGAGGCGTCTCCTTGATTGCTGCGGCCTCTAGCGTTGGCATAATTATTGGCGTCGTCACTTTAACCGGCATCGGTTCAAAGCTGCCGGCAGTCATTTTACCGCTGGCACAAAACAACCTGATTTTGGCGCTCCTGCTTTTAATGATCTCAACGATCATTCTCGGAATGGGTTTACCGTCGGCGGTGTGTTACTTATTGGTGGCCACTTTTGTCGGCCCCATTTTAGGTGAGATGGGAGTAGTGCCTCTTTCGGCCCACCTGTTTATTTTCTATTTTGGCATGATGTCGATGGTGACGCCACCAGTTGCCCTGGCTGCTTACACGGCCGCAACCATTGCCGGCGCCGGAATTATGCAAACCGCTTTTGCCGCGTTTCGTTTCGCTTTGGTTGGGTTCGCACTGCCTTACGCCTTTGTTTTGAGGCCGGAGCTCTTGCTTCTTTCGCCTGATGGTGGGGACGCCGGTCTTTTTTCAATCGCTTTGAATGTCTTTGTCACACTTTTGGGAATTGTTGCTCTGGCGGCCGGAATCGTTGGGTACTGGTTTCGTCCACTGGTTTTCTGGCAGCGAGTACTTTTGATCGCGGCTGCTCTGGTTTTCTTTTTTTCTCAGTCTGAAGGCGCACAAATCTGGTTGCAGGTTTTGTCATTTTTAGGTGTTGCCTTGATCGGTTTTCTTAATTTTCGTTCCAGAAAATTAAACGCTGAAGGACGCCGAGTATCATAAATTGAAAAAAACCTCGTGGATGTTTGGGCAATTCGTGAAAACATTGCATCATGATAATAAGCAGCCGGAGTTTGTTCGGTTGCTTGGAATGCACCTGATGAATCTGGGAATTTAACTGCTGCTGGGGTCTATATCTATCGCATCAAGATGGCTGACTTTCCTGCACTCAAGCGGTGTGATTAATAATATTATAATGTCAGATGACCACAGGAAATGATGAGGTCCAGGTTTTATTAAGAGGCCTAGCGACCGCTAGGAGCATTATGCATTATGAACCATCGATTCGCTTTTCAAATTAACAAAGCCGCCGAACCAGATGCCAATACGAATTAATTACTTTGTTAAATGTTTTAATCGAAACCGGAATTTGCTGGGTAATTATTTCATAAATTCATCACAGGTAATTGTTCGATAGCCATTTTCCGCCAAAAATTTCAACTGTTCCTCAAAAATCTTTGGTTTAATGGAATGAAACATGAAAACAGGTATGTGGTTTTTAAATGGGGCAGGAGACGAGGATTTTACGAAATCAGGATAGCTGCCATTTCGAAAAGAACCCGCCTCCAAACTTATTTCACGGAGGTTTTTCCGAAGTTTTTCGATCATGTTATAACGGACAATCTTCGACAGTCAGCGATTTTTTTTAGAACTTAAATATTTGATTTTATATACATTTAAGTAAGGTACAAAATAAGCAAATCGAAAGTACTTGACATCCCTATTTTATGTTGTCTTTTTACTTTCTATAACCAATAATATTCAGCTATCGTTCGATAAATTATTCCGAAAGCTCAAAGAGATTCAATTACTTTCTTAATCCGCTCAAACGCCCAGTCCAGCTCCTCTTCAGTGATCACCAGGGGTGGTGCAAAGCGAAGCACATTCTCGTGGGTCTCTTTGCAGAGCAGGCCTTCATCTTTCAAAGCTTCGCAATAGGGACGCGCTTTGGTGTCGAGCTCGACGCCGATGAACAAACCTTTGCCGCGAACATCGACGATGTGCGGGCTTTCGATCGACTTTAAGCGTTCTAAGAAAGACGCGCCCAACTTATCTGATCTGTCAACCAGGCCTTCTTCTTCGATCACTTCCAAAGCAGCTAAAGCGGTCGCACAGGCGAGGGGACTGCCGCCAAAAGTACTGCCGTGGTCGCCCGGGTTGAACACACCCAGAATCTCGTTGCTGGAAAGTACAGCCGAAACCGGCAGGAACCCGCCTGAAAGCGCTTTGCCGATGATAATTAAATCCGGTTTGACTTCTTCGTACTGAAATGCAAACATACGGCCGGCGCGGCCAAGACCACTCTGGATTTCATCCACCATA
>SMXC01000078.1 GCA_004356825.1 Caldithrix sp. | reverse complement strand
CCGGAAACACGAGAAACGCATGAACCACCCGATTCTCATATTTGATTTGAACCCATTCGTGGTGACGAGGGGACTCGTTCAGACGTTTTAATACATGCTCTTGGGCGGTTACGGATCCAAATGACAAAAGTAAGGCAATAATGGTCAGAAAGATTCTGTTCATTTGTTCCTCCTGATTGTTTTGGATAGAAGCAGGTGCAAATCTAATATTAGGGTGGGGAAGAGCGCTTTATCCCTTCGTATTTATTCATATCGCAACGCGTCTATCACGTTGGCATTGGCGGCACGGATAGCGGGATAGAGGCCGGCGATAACACCAATCCCGGCGCAGATCATAAAACTGTAACCGATCCAAATCCACGGCAGGATAAGCTCCTCGCCGATATTGAACTGGTTGAAAGTCGAGCCGCCTACAACTCCCAATAAACCGCCGAAAATTCCTAATAAAACCGCTTCAGTTAAAAATTGCACGATGATATAAATTTTCCTGGCGCCGATGGCCCGGCGTATGCCAATTTCCCGAATTCGTTCGGTCACGGAAACCAGCATGATATTGGCAATTCCAATGCCGCCTACCAGTAGTGAAACGAGGGCAATGACAATAATAAATTCACCAATTTCTTTGTTGGTGTCTTGAATAGTGGATAAATAGAAATCCTGCTTGCGGACTCGAAAGTCATTTCCCTGATCGGGGCGTAAGCGGTGGTTGCGGCGCAATATACTTTCGATATCAAACAGGGCTTCATCGTAATCTTCCGGAGAGCGCATTTGTGCCAGAATACTGGATAAATGGTCGACTCCAAAAAGGCGTTCCTGTGCGGTTGTTAGCGGTATAAAAACCTGGTTGTCAGGATCTCCCCAGCTTTCACCTTTGGTGCCCAAAAGCCCAATCACCTGAAAACGTTTGGAATTAATCAAAATAGACTTACCGACGGGAGAGGCATTTTCAAAAATTTCTTCATGAACTGTGGCACCGAGAACGCAGACCCGGGCTCTTTCCTTCAGTTCGTTTTGTGTGAAAAACCTTCCTTCAATAACATTTTCGTTGTTCACGACCTGATACTCCGGCAGTGTTCCGGTTATACGTGAGTTGGTGTTTTTATCTCTAAATTCAACGGTTCTAGTACTTGAGTAGATTGGAACAACGTTGGTGATGACCTCAGAAGTTGCTAAAATTTCGTCTGCATCCTTATATTTCAAATTTACGACACTGGCCGCAGTGCGCACTCTACCCATGTGCCCATATCCCGGCCGAATGGTCAAAACATTGGAACCAAGCGCTTCGAGCCGCTTGTTGATGCTTCGCTGGGTCATTTCTCCTAAAACGACAACGTACAGTACGGCCCCAATCCCCACTCCGATACCGATGAGGGTTAAGATCGAACGCAAAGGATTGGCTTTTAGGCTTTGCATCGCTACCAGAATATTCTCACCTATAATCATAGGACGACTCCTTTAATTACTTTGTCTGCTTTTTTGATTGGAGGACGATGAAGAATTGCCACTCGCTCCAAAGCCTCTGGTGCTTCTGATTCGTTCCTCAAATCTTTTGTTGGCATCCATTAACCGGGAAACCATTGGAACACCGACAATGTCTCCTTCATTCAGGCCCGAAACGATCACTGCGTCTTTAAAGTTGGAAAGTCCGATCTCAACTTCTTGAGTGACGTATTCATTTCCTTCTTTCAACAAAGCGATTCGAATCTTTCTATTGCGTCCTTGTCTGTTCTGTCTTTGCCCTCCTCGTCCTCTTGCTCTTTCGCTCCCGGGCATTTTTAAAGCCATGGTCGGCACCAATAATACATCTTCTTGTCTGACGATGACAATCTCAGTATTCGCATTCATGCCGGACTTTAATAAACCGTCTGTGTTTGCCACCTGAATGATAACATCAAAGAGCGTGACGTTTTGTTCAATTCTTGCTTCAGGCGAAATACGCACAATTTCTCCCCTGAACCTTCGTTCAGGATACGCTTCAGCAATCACGAGTGCTATTTGTCCCTCTTCGATTTTACCGATGTCGATTTCATCAATACCAGCCTCGATGTGCACTGAACTCATATCGGCAAGATCCGCAATCGGGGTGCCGCCGCTGACGTTGCTTACTCCTGAGGTTATGATCTGACCCTCCTCAACATATTTTTGTAAAATGATACCATCGATTGGTGCGAGTACAATTGCTTCGGCCAGCCGCTCAGTCGCCCGTTCCAAAGCCGTTTTTGCTTGAATAAGTTTTCCTTTTGCGATCGCTAAATTGAGCTCAATTACACCGAGCTCTTCTTCGGAAATAAGCCCTCTCTGGAAAAGCTGATCTCTCCGGCCATAGGTATGTTCCGCTTGTTTTAATTCAGCTTTGGCAATATCAAGGTTTGCCTGGGCTTGCTCAACTTCTGCCCGTTCGTCTTTTTGATCCAGCCGCGCAATTAAGTCACCCTTTTGGATGACATCGCCTTCCTCAACCGGCAGCTCTTCAATCATGCCACTGGCTTTTGATTTAATTTCAATCCGGTCAATGGGTTTAACTGCACCGGTGGCAGACACAATAATTTCAAAAGTGCCGCGTCGAACTTGCAACTCTTTGTATTTCGGGGCGTCGCCAATTGCATCGTTAACCGAACCATTATTGAAAAGAAGAAATCCCAAGATGAGCAGTCCAACGATACTCAGTCCATAAAGAGACCTTTTTGTTACTTTCATGAGGGTTCCATAATATTTTGATAGGGTTCGATAATAAGGTAGTCAAGTGTAAATTAAAAATCAACATTTATCTTTTTTATATGGATCCAGCATGGCTGACCTTAAGATGGACAAAAGAACCGGCGTTTCTTACGCGCCGGTTCTTTTGCTCTATTACTTAGCCTTCACTGCTGAAGCAGCCGCCCTCAACGCTGGCTACCCAGGCCTCCCAGGTAGCTTGCTGTGTTTCATTCAGGCCAGCTCTGATATTATCAAAATGGGCTAACTTGCAAGCGCATAACGCTTCCTTAAAAGGCTCGTTGTCCGGATTATTGCGAATGGCATTGCGAGTGCTTTCGCTGAGTTCACGCAACTGCTGTCTGGCTTCTTCCCTGGCAATGTGGCCATTTTCAAAGGCGTCCTTTATAGCTTGGCGCTGTTCATTTGCGGCTGCGATGACGCCCTTGTTGGCTTCCCGGAAAGCTTGCAGTGGTTCCTGCACACATTCACGATGACCGGTCATTAGTTCTCGCATCTGGGTTCTTTGCTCTTCAGTTAAGTCAAGGTCCCGGAGAATTGAGCCCAGATGTTTCCCAAACCTTGAACCCATGCCGCTGGGGCCGCCTCTGCCAAAAGGGCCTCTGGGGCTTCGTGGTCCAAAGGGCCCGTCATTTCTAAAAAAGTCACCGTTAAAAAGACCCGGGTCCATGCGCATCAAATTTTCCAGCGTTGCGTCCTCAACCGCACCGACAGCATCTTCAAAATCAAACAAGGCAAATGCTCCGGATTCAAAGTTAAGCTGAGAATCATTGTTTACACCCGCGTCTGTGTTACAACCTACGATTGTTAAGAAGGAAAAAATCACCAGTAATGGCAAGGTTGAATTCATCAACTTCATTATATATCTCCTTAGATTAGCTTTTTCAGGTTTCTGACCTCATTGTAGAAACTCAAAAACTCACTATTAATAAATTCTACTTTCATTTGATTGACGTCTAAAGCGCTAATAGCAAAGACAAAAAAACTTTTTTATTTTCTTTGATCTGATTTGATGAGATGATAACCTTTCATTTTCATATACGCTGAAAAGGCCAGGTCATCTGTGGTGATGTGATTGTTTAGCTTTTGGTTCATAGGCAAGCTCTCCATTGAAAGTGGCTTTCAAAAAATAAATCGATGTATTTATTTGATTGGGTTTATTAAAAATTTATAAGATCCGGGTTGTTTATAAGCAGGGCATTTTGTGAACTGACTTTCGAACTGAGCCGGACTTTCGTCCATAACTTGAACTGCTTCGGCATTTGCGGTCTGCCGCCCAGTCCACCGCCTCTTCCGCCGCGCCCTCCACCAAAGCCGCCTCTGCCACCGCCGATGCCCCCAGACGGTCTACCGCCACCCATACCTCCTCGGCCCATTTTTTCTCGCATTTTCCCCCTGTCGATTTGCGCCGTCTCAAAACCGATACCGATGGGTTTGTCCGTTTTGGCTGCAATAGCATAGGGATGGATGTCGCTTTTATGGAGCGGGACTTTAATTTCATATACAAGTTGTTCATACGAGTCGCTCACATTAACTTCAATGCCTGTGGCATCGGTAACCGCCATTCTAACCGGTTTGTCTTCTCCGGGCATAAAAATCTCCAAATCCCGCAACGATTTCTTAAAATGTTCGCGTAAGGTTTCGATGTTCTGGTTCTGACCGCGGCCTCTCGTCATTAAACCCATTTCCATCATTCCAACTGGAAATAAGATGCCAAATTCTTTCTTTTTGCCTCCGTTCGGGTCGAACCAGATTGTGAAGCCCATAGCCATAAATTGTCTTTGGATGTCTCTATTGGCAGTCGTCATGCTTACGTATAGATAATCTTCGTCATTAAAGAAACCGAGCGCGACATTTTCCTTTTCTATGAAGTTCATGCTTTCCTGCCATTCCTGGTGTTTTCCATCAACTGAAATCACACGATCCCGCCATTGGCTGTCGAGCTTGAGGCTGCTGCCGCAACCCAGTCCTGTTGAAGAGATAAGTATAATAAACGACAGTTGTTTTAAGTATTTCATTGTTATTCCTTTTTTGTTTTTAGAAAAGAAAAGCCCGAGGTTAAGACCCGGGAGTTTTCGCGGTCTTAACTATAGCCGTAACCTTTTTTAATTATTAGGAGAATGTTCTTTTCTTTTTTCTTTCCGTTCCGTTTTTAACTGCTCAAATTTTTTCATTTGCTCAGGAGTGAGAATTTTTTGAATTTGTTGGTCGATTTTTTTCATTTTGTTGTGCATGGATTTCCGCAATTCTTCTCGATTTCGACCGTTTCTCCTGCCATTCATGTTACCACGAATTTCGGCATGAACTTTTTCAAAGATTTCCCCAATTTGTTCTTTTTGAGACTCGTTAAAATCAAGTTGACCTGCCAATTTTTCAATACGGTTATGGGAGCGTGCCCGAAATCTTTTTCCGTGCTTGTTCAGTTTCACTTTTCTTTCCGCTTTCATTTCAAGAAAAACTCCTTTTTGCTCCAGTGTAAGGATGGACAAGATTTGCGCCACATGTTCATCGTGAATGCCTTTTTTCTTCTTAAAAAATTCTCTCCGGTTTTCCGGGGGCTCGTTTTTCTGTAAAAGTTTTTCCCAGGTATCCAGAGATTTAATTTGATTTTTTTGATTCTCACTCAAGCTGAGTTTCGTGCCAAGCCTTTCGATGTGGAGGTTTATAAGCTCCTCCGGAGTGGTGCCATTTTCAACCTGCGATTTCAACTCGTCAAGTTCTGCCTGCTGTTCAGTAGTGAGTACTGCATAAATCTCATTTTTGATAGATTCATGGATTTCTTTTCGTTTTGCTTTTCTTTCCTCAAAAGAGGGTCTTTGCGTCGATTGATGGCGACGAGGTTTAAATTGCTCACGTTTTGAGTGCATGATTTCTTTGATTTGCGTTTCTTGCTCATCCGTTAAGTTCAGGAGAGCCAGTAAGCCGTTCCCCCGGTGATGGAAAAAATGTTCGGCAGCGAACTCACTGGAGAGTTTATTGAGGGAATCGGAGTCACTTGAAGTCGGACCCAAAGCTCCTTTATGTGAGCAACTGGTCGAGATACTCAAAACGAGCACTGTGAAAAATAAGTTTTTCAGTGTCATTTTTATGTGTTCCTTTTTCTGCTGGTTAAGTGTTGCGTAGCCTAAAATTGTCTTCTTCTTTCCTTCATTCTTTTCCGCATCTGGTTATGCCGTTTTTCTATAATTTTAGTAAAGGATTTTTTCTGCTTGTCGTTTAACAGCGCCATAGTGTCTTTTTCACGTTTTTCTGTTATTTCGCGCCGGATATTTCGCATTGCTCTAAAGTCATCCCGATTTCCCCCCAACTCTTTTTTTAACTCGGTAAAAGAGGCAAAGTAAACTCTGTTGACTTTACTTTTGACCGAATCCGAAAGGGTAAGATTTGCAGCGAGCGTATCCACCATCACCTCTATCTCGCTTGAGTCCGGCAGGGTTCTTCTTCGTGGCTGTCCCAGGATTGTTCCTACCAGAGTGAAGAGTATAATTGTACAGCACAGGCCTGTATGTTTAAGTACACTATTTGATATTTGCATTTTTTTTCCGTGTTTTGGTTGTCGTTTTTTTTGACGGCTGGACAACTCAGGTGATGAATGTATTCCCCTTAAGTCAAAAGCACAGTGACAATCCTCCGCGATGAGTTAATCCCGAAATCGCTAGAGCGCAACAGTCCCCAAAAACGTTTTTCCCCGATACGAGTAGTTCCCGTTTTCTACCGGCGCTTACCAGGCCGCCCGAAAGGAGGCGGTCCCGGTGGGCCGTCAAATGGCCGCCGCCTTTGCATTCTTAATTCACCGAACTTTTCTTTTTGTTCCGGCGTTAGAACAGCTTCAATTTCTTCATTCATTTTTTGAAACTGATTGCGCAACATTTTTCGCCGATCTTGCCAATTTCCTCGCGCACCTTTTCGTTCGGACCGGGGCTGGTTTTTGAACTCAGCCATAATCTCTTCGATTCGTTTTTGTTGGTCATCATTTAAATCGAGGGCTTCGGTTAAACGCCCAATACGCGACTCAGCAATTTTATGGGAGCCTTTGACAATTTGCTCTTCGAAGCGTTTTTTCTGTTCATCGGTCAAAAGGATTTGCAAATCCGCGCGCAATGAATCGTAAATTGCAATAACTCCGGTTTGGTGCGTTTCGTGTAATTCCCTGAGCTGTTCTGAGCGGGTTTCTATAATACGTTCGACGTCATCGCGTTGCTCTTCCGAGGGATCGAGCACTCTTTCCATGAATAAAAAAAAACGTTCGTGGGGCGGCATCCTTTCGAATCTCTGTTTGCGCTGTTGGTGCAAAGTTCCACTTGCTAATGCACCGATGGCTACACCCATTGTAAGTACGCCGAGAAGAATTAAAGCGGATTTGGTTTTAGTTGTCATTTGTATTCTCCTCAAGCAGATTCTCCAATTGCCAGGTATCTTCAATACTCAATTGCGGTAGCCCTAAAATCGAATCTATAGAGAGGTCGGTTGCTAATTTGGAATTCAAAGCGAAAAACAGAACGATGGCTGCGGTTCCGACCATTGCAAAAACCCGGAACGCCCAGACAAGCGAGCCGAAAAAATCCTCTTGTTCAGTTTGCGATTCTTCAATACGCCGCATGACCCGCCCGGAAAAGAATGGTTTGAATTTCCTTTCAGCCGTTTCGCCAATCATTTGACGCATTTGGGAAAGCTGTTTTTTCTCCTCCCGTAACTCAGGCGACCCAGCCAAGGCTTTGTCAAGGCTCGTTCGTTCGACTTCCGATAGGTTTTCATCGAATGAACGAATAAGCAGATTTAGCATTTGTTCGTTCATACTTCCTCCTCTATAAAAGGTGTTAATTTTTCCTTCAATTTTTTTTGTGCTCTCGATAGTCTCGACAAGACCGTTCCCATTGGAATATTTAGCATGCCTGCGGTTTCTTCGCTTGAATACCCTTCGATTAATCTCAAAACAATCACAGCTCTGAATTTGGGTTCGAGTTTTAGGATAGCATTTTGAACAATCCCTTGCCGTTCGTTTAAGGCTATCGCATCATGCGGATTGTTGGACGGTTCAACAATGCCGTTTTCTTCCGGCTTTAAAAAAAAAGATAAACGGCGCTTTCTTCTCTGCAGTTCATTGAGACTGAGATTGATTGCGATTCGCGTTAAGTAGGTACCAAGCGCCGAGTCTTCCCGAAAACGGTTCATACTTTTGTGGAATCGAATAAAAACCTCCTGGCCGACGTCATC
Source organism: Caldithrix sp. (assembly GCA_004356825.1). Taxonomy (GTDB): domain Bacteria; phylum Zhuqueibacterota; class Zhuqueibacteria; order Oceanimicrobiales; family Oceanimicrobiaceae; genus Oceanimicrobium. The sequence continues at coordinate 10,802 of SMXC01000078.1, read as the reverse complement.
TGCGGCGTCGCATTTGCCGAGCATGCCAATGACCGTTGCTGCCACTTGCGATTCGTATTTCTTGATAATTTGTTCGAAAGCTTGATTGCTGCCTTCACGAGCTTGCTTTATCAGTTCCTTATCTGTCACCTAATCGCTCTTTTAAATTTTCGCTGGTTAGACAAATGAAACTCGGATTTCATTCCCTGAAAACAATTAACTTTTGGCTTTGATGAATTTGTTTATTTGATGATTAACTATTTCTATATCTGCGGGAAGTTCAAACGGTGAATTTGCATGTTTAGAATCGAGTGTTGGCAGGCGTTGTTCATGATACTTTATTTTAAAATCCACAAATTTCAAGCCATGGGCAGTTGAAATTATAACAACTTTATCATTGGGTTTAATTTCTTTCTGGTCAACTAATTTTAAAAATGCTGCCAATGCGACCCCGGTTTGCGGGCAGGTGAACAGACCATCCCGGTCTGCAAGGGCACTGGCGTTTGCAAGCTCTTCTTCTCCGGCTTGCTCCACCCTTCCGTCCGTTTTTATTAGAACCCGAACTGCTTTTTTATAGCTGACCGGATTACCAATTTGCATGGCGGTCGCCAGAGTTTCTTTTGCTGTTTGCGAGTTGAAATCCTTAAATCCATTTTTGTAGCTCTCGAATAGTGGATTTGCATTTTTGGGTTGAGCGCAAACCAAGCGCGGTAGTCGGTCGATGAGACCCACGGCTTGCATTTCAACAAAACCTTTGCCAATCGCCGAAACATTTCCCAGGTTGCCACCCGGAACGATCACCCAATCCGGGGCCTGCCAATTTAATTGTTCCAGCATTTCAATACTGACAGTCTTCTGGCCTTCAATCCTCAACGAATTCATGGAATTGGCCAGGTAGATTTCTTTGGATTCCGTGAGCTTTTGCACGATTTCCATGCAGCCGTCGAAATCGGTGTCGAGAGAAAGAGTGAAGGTGCCATTTGCAATCGGTTGAATGAGTTGCGCGGTTGAGATTTTATTTTTGGGCAGCAGAACCAGCGCGGGAATTCCGGCAGCAGCACAATACGCAGCTAAAGCCGCTGATGTATCCCCCGTTGACGCACAAGCAACAGCTTTGATGTTTTGCCCGTCTGCAATCACTTGATTGACCATCGAGACTAGTATTGTCATTCCCAAATCTTTGAACGAACCGGTGTGGCTGTTACCGCAAAGTTTGACCCAAAGATTTTTGATGCCGGAATGCTTCGCCAGTTTTCTGGCCGGGAACAGGGGAGTGCGGCCTTCACCGATTGAGATGATGTGTTCAATTTCGAGTTCCGGACAGATCCATTCTTTTTTACTCCAGACGCCGCTGGCAAATGGTCCTGTGGAGTTTTGATGCCGCTCAGCAAAAAGTTCTTTCCACTTTTGTGGAGATTTGCTGCTCAATCTTTCCAAATCGTGTTGGACTTCCAATAGGTCGCCGCATTTCGGACAGCGGTAGATGATTTCAGTCAGGGGATAAGTTCCTGAACAATCATCAATGCATTTGTACCAGGCTTTGTAAGAGTCGCTTTTCAAGTGTTTGTTTGATTATTGGGTGAGCTTTCTTGAAAAAGTAGAGAGATGTGGCCTAATTGTCAAGCCAAAATTTTCTGAGTAGCTCTAGAATACTTAGTGGAGAGTAGAAACAGAAAAATCTAGTTTAGAATTACCAGCAAGAAGGCGAGAACGGTTATTCCAATAGCGGCTAAAGCTAGTAGTTGATGTGTTCTGGTTTCTTTTTTCATCTCAATGAATCCTAACAGTGATGCTGACAAATAACCTCCCACAAATCCGCCAGCGTGAGCGAAGTTATCAATTCCCGGAAACAAGAAACCGAAAATAAAAAGCACAATTGCCCATTGACCGGTTTGTTTATAGATCGCAGTGCCGAATGAACCGCCGCGTTTTCTACCATAATAAACAAGCGCTCCCAGCAGCCCGAAAATTGAGCCGGAAGCTCCGATGGTAAAATAATTTCCCGCAAAAGTTGAGAAGACGAACCCAAGAGCGCCGGAAATTGTGAAAATTAAAAAGCTGCGCGAGGTGCCAAAAAACTCTTCAACGGTGGGTCCCAGTTGTCGAATCCAAAGTGTGTTGAATATGATGTGCAGGATACTTCCGTGCAAATATATTGCGGTGATTAAAGTCCACCAATGACCTCTTGAGATTGGATAAGCTCCGGTCATACCCAAACTGACAAGACTATTGGTGGACGGGGACAAAAAGCCCAAGAAACCCTGTGTTTGAAAAATTGCTTTGGGAGCAAGCAATAAACTGAACACATAAAGAGCAATGCAGGTTGTGGCAATAATAGGGGCCAGGCTGATTTGCCCGCCAAAATACTTTCTGAGAATTTCGGAAAATCCCCAGAGATTCGGGTTTTTGCTGCCACAGTGCATACACTTTGTGGTAGTGGCACTGATCAGTTTGCCGCAGTTTGGACATAAAATAGATCCTATGTTCCGGCCTCCACTCATTAGCTATCTCCAAATCTGATTAGTTAGTTTCAATCGGGGTTTCTCTAATTAACATTTGATCGCAAGTCTCATTTACGCTTAGACAATAGAGCATGTTTCTTTCAAGGACCCAGTGGCTTGGCAGGAGTCTGCGTTGCTGCCGGGTTATACGAATAACTGCCGGTTTATGGGTTGCACGAAGAATCGCAAGTCTTGAGATCTCGAAACTTAACCAGAGACGACTCAGAAGCCAGGAAATTACGATTAAGAAAATGCGATGGTTATTGGATACTTTTTGCGACATGTTTAAGTTACTCAACTGACTATGTTGGACCGAAGGTACAAAATTCAAAAAGTATTTTCAAGAGTTACGAGCATTTTTAACTAAAAAAAGAGCCCAGCGAATATCTCACCGGGCTTTGTAAGCAAATTCGGTTTTCAAAAAAGCTATTCCACATCCCATGTGTCTCCGGCCTCAAGAAGTGCCTGCAGGTCGGGTTTGCCAAACTTCTCCTTGGAATCTTCGATTTGCTGGGCCATAGCGTCTTCATAGCACACCTTGTCGATGGCGCGGAAAACTCCAACCGGAACGGGGAGGTCTGGGTTGTCCATCATGTGACTCAAAATGAAGGCGTAGGTCGCGTCGGTGTCTTTTTCATCATGCACCATTAAGTCTTTCTCGGAGTATTTGCCGTTTGTCAAAGACACGGCCTCCGGTCTAAAGCCGTTGAGGCGGATTCCCTTGTCTTGTTCAGCGCCAAAAATCAGCGGTTTGCCATGTTCAAGATAAACGACGTTCTCAGCTCTGGAATTTTTTTCCGTATATTTAAACCAGGTGCCATCATTAAAAATATTGCAGTTTTGGAAGACTTCAATTAAAGATGTCCCTTTATGTGCGGCAGCCCGTTTTATGATCTGTTGCAAATGGGCCGGATCTCTATCCGTGGTACGCGCTACAAAAGTTGCGCTCGCGCCGAGTGCCAAACTGACCGGGTTAAAGGGATGATCCACTGAGCCAAATGGCGTCGATTTTGTCACCTTCCCAAATTCGGAAGTTGGTGAGTACTGCCCTTTGGTCAATCCGTAAATTCGATTATTGAATAGGATGACGTTAATATCTACATTGCGGCGCAACAGATGGATGAAATGATTTCCACCAATGCTTAATGCATCACCGTCGCCGGTAATGACCCAGACTGAAAGGTCAGGATTTGTGATTTTAATGCCGGTGGCAATCGCTGGAGCGCGTCCGTGGATTGAATGAAATCCATAAGTGTCCATATAGTATGGGAACCTGCTTGAACAACCGATTCCAGATACAAACACATATTTTTCCTTTGGAATGTTTAAATCAGGTAACGTCCGTTGTGTTTGGGCCAGTATGGCATAATCTCCACAACCCGGGCACCAGCGAACCTCCTGATCGGATTCGAAATCTTTCTTAGTCAGCTTCAGCTCTGTTGGGCCATTGGGTGAAATGGTCTTTGTTTCTGCATTCATTATTTGCTCTCCAAAATTTCGTCAATTTTTTGCTCAATTTCTGATGAAAAGAAAGGTAGTCCCTGCACTTTATTAAACCCAATTGCGGGAACCATATATTTTGCTCTGATGACATTCACAAGTTGACCGGCGTTGATTTCCGGCATCAAAACATGTTTGAAACTTTTTAAGATTTCTCCCAAATCTTTTGGAAGTGGGTTAAGATGTGTCAGGTGAATTCTGGAAACTGATTTACCTTCATCTAATTTGTGCTCGACTGCAGTCCTGATTGCACCATAAGTGCTGCCCCAGCCAACTAAAAGTAAATCCCCGGTTTTTTCGCCTTCAATTTCAGTAGGGGGGATATCGTCGGCAATTTTTTCGATTTTTTCAGCGCGTATTCGAGTCATATACTCGTGATTGCGCGGATCATAACTAACATTGCCGGTTACTGCCTCTTTTTCAATGCCGCCGATTCTATGTTCCAATCCGGGAGTTCCGGGAATTGCCCAAGGCCGTGCCAGGGTATCCTCATCTCGCAAAAACGGCTGAAAGCTTTCCGGATCTTTTGCGAAATTAACCGGGATTTCCGGCAGATCCTCGGCTTTCGGTATGGGCCAGGGTTCGGCGCCATTGGCTAAGTAGCCGTCGGATAAAAAAAGAACCGGGGTCATATGTTTAATGGCAATTCGGCAAGCTTCGTAAGCTGTTTCAAAGCAATCGGCAGGTTTGGAAGCCGCAACAACCGGAAGGGGCGCCTCGCCGTTTCTGCCGTACAAAGCCTGCATTAAATCGGCTTGCTCGGTTTTGGTTGGCATACCTGTACTTGGGCCGGCTCGCTGAACGTTGCATACGACAAGCGGAAGTTCGACAGAAATGGCTAAGCCAAGGGCTTCAGCTTTCAGTGCTAATCCCGGGCCGCTGGTAGAAGTAACCGCTAATGAGCCGGAATAGGCGGCTCCAATCACCGAACAAATGGCGGCAATTTCATCTTCTGCCTGGAAAGTACGGACGCCGTAGTGTTTATACTTTGATAACTCATGCAAAATATCACTCGCGGGAGTGATTGGGTAACTTCCTAAAAAGAGCGGCAAGCCTGATTTCTGAGATGCTGCAATGAGCCCAAGAGCGGTGGCGGTGTTGCCGCTTATGTTTCGATATTTCCCCCGGGGTAGTTTAGCAGGCTTTACTTCGTAAGAGGTCACGAATTGTTCAGTTGCTTCACAATACATGGACCCAGCTTTGAGTGCGCGCGAGTTTGCTTCAGCAAGCTCAGGCTTCTTTGCAAATTTCGATTTAAGTAAGCTCAACGCATGGTCCATCGTACGATTATAAAGCCAGAACACCATACCCAGTGCGAAAAAGTTTTTGCACCGGTCCACAATCTTTGCTGAGAGGCCAAGCTCCTCGAGAGCTTTGCGGGTAAGCGTGTTCATGTCGACTGCAAAAACCTGATATTTATCTAATGAGCCGTCTTCAAGTGGATTGGAATCGTAATGTGCAAGTTTCAGGTTTCGATCTTTAAAGCCTCCCACATTTATAATTAAAATCCCGTTTGGCTTGAGATTTTCAAGGTTCGTTTTAAGCGCAGCAGGGTTCATCGCTACCAAGGCGTCATATTTTTCCCCGGGAGTATGAATATCAAAGCTGCTGATGTGTAACTGATAACCACTTACGCCGGGTAAAGTACCGGCAGGAGCGCGAATCTCCGCGGGGAAATCCGGCAGAACTCCAATGTCGTTTCCAATTAAAGCTGATGTGTTGGCCATTTCTCCGCCAACAAGCTGCATTCCGTCACCCGAATCGCCGGCAAATCGAATGGTCGCTTCCTTGAGTGACTCTACAGGTTTACTCATTTCTTAGAATACTCCGTTTATTAAATTTGATTATTTGAATACTTTCTTTCTATAAAATAAAGAATTAACCTACTTAATGCCCAAAAAGTTAAAGAGTTCCAAATCGACTGGGAATCAACCGCCTTCCCGATTTTTCGTACCCATCCGAATTGGATGGGGAGGCAAGTTTAAAACATCTTGCGGAAAAAATTCAACTATGAAGCTTACAATATTTTTGATTGAAACCAGAGACAAAGGATGATCCCTTTCATCTACGATGCAAATATGACGATAGCCGCCTTTCACCATTAGCCGGAGTGCGGTTTCAATGGTATCTTCCATTTCCAGTTGAACCGGGTCAGGGGTCATAAAGTCATCGATTTTTGAAGTTTCTAAATCGTGGTCTGTACCCGCTACTTTAAGAAGAACATCGCGTTCCGTAAAAATTCCACAATATTGTGTCTCCTTAACCACCAAAAGACAGCCAAAATGACGAGCCTGCATTTTTTCAATGCACTTTTTGATAGAGGTGCCGACTTCGACAACGACTGCTCTTTTTAAATTTAAAGACTTCAGCGGTACCTTTAAGCTTTCATTGCTTAAGGTTGTTTTACTCTCCTCCATGAGCTCTTCCATGCTTCGCAGCTCATCATCAAATTCTTGAAAATCGAGTTCACCCAATGTTATCGCCTCCTCATGTGACTTTAGTTTAAATATTAGTTTTGTATCAGATGTGCGGCAATATCTCTCACTGAGATGACACCCTCAGGCTCGTTTTGAAGATTTACCAGGGGGATGTGTCGAAATCCGCCCACATGCATTCTGTTCAGCGCAAAAGCAATTTCATCATCCATAAATAGATATTCCGGATTTGCTGTCATGACCTCTTTAACCTGGGTTTTTTCCAGATTCAAATCGTTACAGACTACTTTTTTCAAAATATCCCGCTCCGTAAAAATGCCCACCAGCCAATTTTTCTCCACGACACAAACGCAGCCTATGCTGTGCTCCTTCATCTTATGAATCACGCTTTTTAAAGAAGCATCGTGATCCACACAAATGGCTTTCTTGGGATTTAAAGTTTTAAGGGGGGAGCTAAGTGTTGTGGAGTCCATTATATTTCTCCGGAAAAGTCATTCACATCCTGTCTTAGATTTTGACGCTAAATATAGATAGTTAAACTATAAAAAGCAACTCTTTTGCCTAATGAAAATTATTAATTTTTTTTATTTAGATTTGTGTTTTTACTAATTCGACAGTTTTTCAAACATTCTTAATCGTGTAAGATAAACATTCAGATTTAAAGGAATTATGGCAAAGCATTTGCTATTGACAAATTCTATTTTTTTAATCATATTGTTGCCATAAATTTGAGGCAGGGAAGAGGAGCCATGTTGTTTTAATTTTCATCAAGGAAACTTTTTTTAATGGTGGATTTCAAAAGAATTAGTAAAGAATATGACGTCATCATAATCGGTGGCGGAATCAACGGCGCAGGGATCGCCAGGGATGCAGCAGAACGAGGTCTCTCTGTCTACCTAGCCGAAAAAAACGACTTCGCGTTTGGAACGACCTTTCGTTCTACAAAACTCATTCACGGCGGCTTGCGCTATCTCGAACACTATGAAATTGGTCTTGTTCGGGAGTCGTTACGGGAACGCGAACGACTTCTTAACCAGGCACCGCACTTAGTCAAACCTATAAAATTTGTCATCCCGATTTTTGAAGACAACAAGTACGGCTACGGAAAAGTCAAGCTGGGTCTGCTCGTTTATGATATGTTATCTTACGACAAAAGCCTGAAGAATCATAAATCTTATTCCTGCGATGAGCTTCATGATTTAGAGCCGAATATCCGCACCAAAAACTGCCGAGGCGGATTTGTCTACTACGATTGCCAGGTTACTTATCCGGAACGGTTATGTCTTGAGAACATTTTGCTTGCAAAAGCCGCCGGCGCTAATATCTATAATTACACTGAAGTTATCAAACTGATTCATACGAAGGGAAAAATTATCGGTATAAAGGTGCGGGACAGTTTGAACGGTGAGGCCGCCGAAATTTATGGTCGGATTGTGGTGAACGCATCAGGACCCTGGGTTGATAAAGTTCTAAACCTTAATCACCTAAAATCTTCGCGGAAGATGGGCGGGACAAAAGGTAGTCATATTTTGCTGCCGAAATTTTCGAAAGGCCCCAGGCACGCAATTTATTTCCCGGCGCACCAGGACGGACGGCCATTTTTTATTATCCCGTGGCGTGATTATTATTGGGTGGGCACAACCGATATTCATTACAAAGGTGATTTTGATCGGGTGCAAGCAACTCCGAAAGAAATTGAATATCTGCTGCGCGAAGTAAACTTTGTTTTTCCGCAAGCACGGATAACGGGTGAAGATGTTCTCTACTCTTTGGCCGGCATTCGGCCTCTTCCTTTGACCAACAGTGAAACTGAAGAAGCTGAAATTACTCGAAGTCATATTATTTTCGACCATGAGGATGAAGATTTAGATGGCCTGCTTTCAATAATTGGCGGTAAATTAACAACTTATCGAAATTTAGCCGAGCAGACGGTGGATATTATTTTCGAGAAATTAGGGCTGCCATCGCCGGCTTGCCGAACCCGCGACGCACCGCTTTGGGGAGGCGGCATGAAAAGCATCGACCGCTTTATCAGTTATAATTCAAAAAAATACTGCCTCAAATATGGCCTGACTCCTGAGCAAGTCACTTATTTAATTTCAATTTATGGATCGAGGGTGAAGCAGGTTTTGCAGCTCATCGATTCTGAGCCAAAATTAAAAGACCGAATTTGCAAAAACAACTTGGACATTAAGGCACAAATCATTTTTTCTCTTCAAAACGAGCTTCCGCGTACCTTGGCTGACATTTACATTCGCCGGGCGAGTATTGGCACCAGTGCGTGCCGTGGCCTGGATTGTGCAAAAGAAGGGGCAAAAATTATGGGCAATTTCTTAGGCTGGCGGCGTAAAAGAATCAAGCAGGAAGTGAAGGATTATGAGCGCAGAGTCGAGGAGCTTTACGGATGTTCGTAGTGGCTGTTAATCAAACCTATCAAATAAATCGCCCTGGTTTACGTTCTTTGTCTCAGATGTCCGCTGCCGGATCAGGTTTTCCAAAACTTCCAAACATACTTTTGCTCTGCTGGCTGACATGACAATCCGAAAGTCGTTTTCCACTGCTACAGAGAATTTTTCGAAATCGGTTAAGCATTTGATTAATTCCGCATGCGATTTCTCACTCAATTTGTTTTCCCAGAAGTCTCTCTTGCAATACGGATCTTGAAATATGCCGTTTGAGTCCATGTCACAATACTCCAGTAAGGGTTAAAAATGTTCACCATTCAATATAGTGAAATCATGTTCACCTGTCAAGTGTTTTTTCAGAAATTATTTTCGTTCACTTTAGAATATTTGGTAAGGAGTTTAATTTGGAAAAAGATATTGTAAAACACTTTTTTACCGGCACCGGCTCATCCTATGATTCGATAGTCAATTTGTTTACTTATGGCGCTGATCGTTATTGGAAAAAGAAGCTTCTTGCAAAGGTGCCAAAATCGCGAAAGATATTGGACCTTGCTTGCGGTACTGGAATTGTCGCCTTTAAATTAGCGAAAATGAATCCCTGCTGTAAAATTGTCGGTGTCGATATGATGTGGGAATATCTGGTTGAGGCAAAAAACAAAGCATCTTTGAATAGCTGCTCAGAGGTTCAATTGATTTGCGCCCGCGCCGAGGAGGTGAAACTTCGAGAGACCTTTGATTGTGTGACCTCTTCTTACATTCCCAAATATGTTGCGGCAGACGTGCTCTTGAAAAATATTTCCCTGAATTTAAAAAGCGGCGGAGTTCTGATATTGCACGACTTTGCTTATCCTACAAATTTTGTGTTTCAGCGTTTATGGCACTTGCATATGCTATTTATGAAAATAGTTGGGAGACCACTCTTCCCGAAGTGGAGAAATGTTTTTGACGAGTTAGCATATTTTGTAAAAAACAGCCGCTGGATTCCTGAGTATTTGGAAGCTTTGAAGCGTTTCGGATTTGTTGATATACAGGTGGAAAAATATACGGCGGGTTCAGCAGCGATTATTTCGGCGGTAAAAAAGTGAGGTTACATATTGTAGCTTAGGATGACCTGTGAAAATGTTCCTCCTTTGGCTTTAGTGTTTGCCCCCTCTCCTTTCTTTCCAATGGGGAGCCATTGATTGATTTTAAACTCAACATCCAAATTTTTAGATAAATTTAGTTTTGGGGAGACGCCAATTCTAAGGAAGCTGTGGCCGTTATTAAAGCGATATTCTTCAACTTCGCCGGTGCCAAAAATCAGGGCCGAGCCCCAGGTTTTTAAATGTGTGTTCGGTTTCACATGAATATATTCCGCTAACAGTTTCATTTGAAGTTTTTTTGAAACTGAAAACAGCGATTGCAGCCAACCCCTTAACAGAACCAGATTCCCATCTCCAACCAACGATTGTTTTTCTCCAAAAAAATCCACAGCAGAATCATCAAACGGCCAGGCTTCAATGGTCGCGTTTGCTTTGCCGGATAAGCTTTGATAAGCGGCACCGGCCCCGTGGTTTGTTTTATAGCTCAGAGAAAAACGAATGTCATAAAATTGCAGGGTGTGCAAATGAAGGTTGCCGTATTTTCTATCACGGAAACGTAAAATGCCGTCTCCGGAAATTCGGTCTCCCAAAAGGGAAGCCCGCGCCTGCCAGCTCCGAGAAAAATCCTTTTGAAGTGCCCCCATGAATGTTTGCACCCGGGCGGAAGGTTTAAATGTATATTCCCGTTCGACCTGGCCTGATGGAACAACATTGCCAACGGTTAAATAAGATTCAAATTTAAAACCGGCCAGAGTTCCTGCCGCCGACAATTGAAGCTGCTGAATATTTGTCAGGGATGGAAAGAGAACTTCTACTCGGTAGAGATTGTTCATTGAAAATGTTTGGAAGAAGGGCAGCCAGTTTTTGTACTCACCTTTGAACCCGACGCTGTAATCGCTT
>SMXC01000077.1 GCA_004356825.1 Caldithrix sp. | reverse complement strand
TTTTTCGGGATCGTTTTCGAAGGTTTCTTTATTGCTCTCTTCTTCTTTAACTACCCGGGCAACATCTGCGACTTTGGCGTCGGCGTCGAGTCTTATTAAACGGAATCCCTGGGTATTTCGGCCCTGGGTTTTCAGGCGGCTTACGCTTTGTCTTATCACCACACCCTTATCGGTTATAATCATAATGTCATCTTCATCGACAACTTCTTTCAGAGCGACCATTTCGCCGGTCTTTTCTGTGACTTTAATCGTGAAGACACCTTTGCCGCCACGATGGCTGACCCGGTACTCTTTTAAATCTGTGCGCTTGCCGAGTCCTTTTTCGGTGACAACTAAAACCGTACCCTCGCGCTTGATAACCACCATGCCGACGACATAGTCATCCTTGCCAATCCGGATGCCTCTGACGCCGGAGGCGGTGCGGCCCATGTCGCGAACCTCTTTTTCATGGAAACGGATCGACATCCCTTTTCGGGTACCGAGTAAGATATCGTGATTTCCGTTCGATATTATGGCATCGATCAAGTCATCGCCTTCCCTGATACCGATGGCGTTAATTCCGCCTTTGCGCGGTTTGCTGTATGCCGCCAGCGAAGTCTTTTTCACGATGCCAAGCTTGGTCGCCATGACCAGAAATAAATCCGGGTCAAATTCCTTGATGGAAATGAAAGCGGCGATGCCCTCCTCTTTGGAGAGTTGCAGCAAATTCACAATAGCCCGGCCCTTGGTGGCACGGCCGGCTTGTGGAATCTCGTGGACTTTCAACCAGTGACACCGGCCCTTGGTGGTAAAAAAGAGCATATACTGGTGCGTGGAAGCAATAAACAGATGCTCGACAAAATCTTCCTCGCGGGTTGAAGCAGCGGTCATGCCCCGGCCGCCGCGTAATTGGCTGCGATAAGTGGTAACCGCAATTCTTTTTATGAAGCCCGCATGAGAAATTGTGATCACCATATCCTCTTCGGCGATCATATCCTCGACGGAAAATTCCTCGGTTACCCGGATGATTTCCGTTCTTCTCTCGTCTGCATATTTTTCCCTGATTTCGAGCAGCTCTTCCTTGATCAACTGCATTCTTTTCTCTTTGCTGGCGAGCAGGGATTTCAGCTGCTCCATCGTTTTGATAACCTCGAGGTATTCATCTTCGATTTTTTTCCGCTCAAGACCGGTCAGCCTCTGCAGGCGCATATCCAGAATCGCCTGGGCCTGGATCTCGGAAAGCTTGAACTGTTTCATCAAGCCTTCTTTGGCGGCCTCTGGATTCTTTGACTGCTTAATCAGCGCAACAATTTTATCGATGTTGTCGAGGCAAATTTTCAGCCCTTCGAGAATGTGGGCGCGTTTCCCCGCTTTGTCAAGCTCGAACTGCGCGCGCCTGACAACGACCTCGTGGCGAAACTCGATAAAATGCCCGAGCATTTCTTTGAGAGTCAACACCTTCGGAGCGCCATTAACCAGAGCCAGCATATTCACCCCAAAAGTGGTTTGCATTTGTGTATGCTTAAAAAGTTGATTGAGAATGGTTGCCGACGGCGCGTCCCGTTTCAGCTCGATGTATATGCGCATGCCATCCCGGTCCGATTCATCGCGAATGTCATTGATACCCACGATCTTTTTGTCGCGCACAAGCTCGGCGATCTTTTCCATCAACCTGGCTTTGTTGACTTGAAAGGGCAGCTCGTTGACAATAATGTTTTCTCGGTCGTTCTTAGAAATTTCAATGTTGGCGCGTGCGCGTATTACAACCCGCCCGCGTCCGGTCCGGTAGGCCTCGTCGATTCCGACGTCGCCATAAATAATCCCGGCCGTTGGAAAATCCGGGCCTTTAATATGAGTCATCAAATCCTCTACCGTCAAATCCGGATTAGCGATCATGGCCACCAACGCATCGATGACCTCGCCCAAATTGTGCGGCGGGATGTTGGTTGCCATACCGACCGCTATCCCCGAAGAACCATTGACCATCAAATTAGGAAGCACCGAGGGCATGACCGTCGGTTCGGTTAGGGACTCATCGAAATTCGGGACAAAATCAACGGTGTCTTTGTCTAAATCGCGCAGAATTTCCTGGGCAATCCTTGTCATGCGGGCTTCCGTATACCGCATGGCCGCCGGCGAATCACCATCGACCGAACCGAAATTTCCCTGGCCATCCACCAGGGGATAGCGCAGAGAAAAATCCTGCACCATACGAACCATACTATCATAAACCGCGGTGTCGCCGTGGGGATGGTATTTTCCCAAAACTTCACCCACGATTCTGGCACTTTTTTTATAGCCGGAGCCTGGACGTAAACCGAGTTCGGACATTCCGTAAAGCACACGCCGGTGTACCGGTTTCAGTCCATCCCGAACATCCGGAAGCGCTCTCGACACAATCACAGACATCGAATAGTTGAGATATGAATTCTGCATCTCGGTTTCTATTAAAACTGGAATAACTCGGCCTCGTTGGTTCATCTTTTAGGGTGTCTCCAAGGGTTTATACTTTTTAGAAACGTCGTTGTCTCGAATAAAAGTGTTCGGGTTTCATTGTTTTTAAAGTGTTAGAAAGGAAATAACGTGGCGGAGGCCAAACTTTAACACCCCAAACACCAGGGCACTCAATCACTTTTTTTTATGTTAAACATCCAAATTTTTAACATATTGTGCGTTTTCTTCGATAAATTTTCGGCGCGGTTCCACATTCTCCCCCATCAATGTTGAAAATATGTGATCCGCCGTTATGACCTCTTCGATGGTCACTTGCAAATTCGTTCGCAGCTCGGGATCCATGGTCGTTTTCCAAAGCTGGTCCGGGTTCATCTCACCAAGGCCCTTATAGCGCTGTATCGTAGCGCCGTTGTTCCCCATTCGTTTCAACACCGCGTCTCTCTCTTCATCATCATAAACATAGTGTTCTTCTTTACCTTTCTTTATTTTATACAATGGCGGCTGGGCAATATAAATATGCCCCCTGTCGATAAGGCTGCGCATATAGCGAAAAAAGAAGGTCAGAAGAAGTGTGCGAATATGGGCTCCGTCAACATCGGCATCTGTCATAATGATTATTTTATGATAGCGCAGTTTATCCGGGTCAAAATCCTCGGCACCGATACCGGTGCCAAGCGCTGAGATAATTGTACGGATTTCATCGTTGGAAAGAATCTTATCCATGCGGGCTTTTTCAACATTGAGAATTTTGCCTTTTAAGGGTAATATGGCCTGAAAGCGCCTATCCCGTCCCTGCTTTGCTGAGCCACCCGCCGAATCACCTTCGACGAGGAAAACTTCGCATTGCGCCGGATCCTGAATGGAGCAATCAGCTAACTTTCCGGGCAGGGTTCCGCCGTCGAGTGCACTCTTTCTGCGAGTAAGCTCCCGGGCTTTTCGAGCAGCTTCCCGAGACCGGGCCGCGGTTAACGATTTTTCGATTATTTTCTTGCCAATCGGTGGATTCTCTTCTAAAAAAGAAGCAAGCTTATCACCGAAAATGGATTCTACCACACCCTTAACTTCGCTATTCCCCAGCTTGGTTTTGGTCTGGCCTTCGAATTGCGGCTCCATTACTTTCGCGCTAATCACAGCGGTTAAGCCTTCTCGAACATCTTCACCCGTAAACGTGAAATCCTCTTTTTTCAACAAGTTGTTTTTCTGCGCGTAGCTGTTTAAAGTACGGGTAAGTGCGGCCTTAAATCCAACTAAATGAGTTCCCCCTTCAACTGTGTTAATATCATTGACATATGAAAAAATGTTTTCAATATAGGAGTCATTATATTGGATTGCGATTTCAACAGAGATATCATCTCTTTCGCCGCTCACTAAAATGGGCGGTTTATGCAGCGGTGTGCGATTTTCATTTAAATAATCGATAAACTCGGTGAGACCGCCATTATAAAGGAACATATGCTTTTTGCCCGAGGCTTCATCCGCAATGTTAATTGCCAAACTCTTGTTTAAAAATGCCAGCTCCCGCATACGCTCCGAGAGCACTTCAAAACTCAGTTCGGCTGTTTTAAAAATGCTTTTGTCTGGGAAAAAAGTTGTTTTGGTTCCGGTGGCTTTGCTCGTGCCGATGACTTCCAGATCGGTCTCCGGAATTCCGATTTTGTATCTTTGAAAATAGACCTTGTTATCCCGGCAGACTTCGACTTCACACCATTCGGACAAAGCGTTCACGACTGAGACGCCAACGCCGTGAAGTCCGCCTGAGACTTTGTAGCTGTCTTTATCGAATTTCCCGCCAGCGTGCAGAACAGTCATGACCACCTCGAGCGCCGGCCGTTTTTCTGTTGGATGAATATCAACAGGAATTCCACGACCGTCATCGGTCACTGTGACGCTGCCATCCTTGTTCAAGGTCACATCAATTTTGGTGCAATGTCCAGCCATGACCTCGTCGATGCTGTTGTCAACAACCTCATAAACCAAATGATTCAAACCACGGGAGGATAGGTCGCCAATATACATCGCCGGGCGTTTTCGGACCGCCTCAAGACCCTTTAGTACCTGAATCTGTTCTGCAGTATATTTCTCCTCTTTCTTTGTTTCTTGGTTTTTCTCTTCAGCCATTCCTAATTCACCTTTTAAATAAACCTAACTTCTTTTATGATTCCCCTGCCAACTGTTTTGTCTATTTTGATAAGAATTTCCCGCCGCATATAAATCAACTCGTTTCGCCACGAGCTGTTTTTTACTTTGACGAACAGGATGCCGTTGACCACGTTTTGAGCTTTAGTAACCTTGCTGATATTTTCACCAACGATCCGACTCCACTCGTTAATGGCCTGGTGTTCTTTCACTTTTTCCTCAATTCCCAAACTTCTAAGTAACCTGGTAATCGAGTGACTCAGCGCTTTTGGTTTTTTAGTTTTTTTTATGCTCAATATTTCCGTTCTCGATGTAAAACCTCGATATATTAGAAAAATTATCAAATTGTCCCCGTTGATTATCAAGGATGCTTTCTCTGGGGCTGGTCATAAAAATCTGACCCAAGTCTTTTAGAGATTTAAAAACCTTTTCTTCTCTTAAATTATCCAGTTCAGAATAGCAATCATCCAGCAGCATGATCGGTGTTTCGTCCTGCTTAAGTTTCAAATATCTAAACTCTGCTATTTTCAATGCGACCAATACGGATTTATGCTCGCCCCGGGATCCGTACTTTCTTAAATCCATTCCGTTTATTTTAAAAACCAAATCATCCCGATGCGGACCTACCAGGGTGGTTCCTAAAACTTTTTCTTTATTTATAACTGACTGAAAGGCACCGTAAAAATCTTCTGTGTCACAATTTTCATGCCGGAGGGTGACGGTTGATTCTATGAATATTTTTAAAATGTCGCGGGATTCGGTGTATTTTTTATAGATAGCTTGCAGGGTTTCGGAAAACTCCAGAATAAACATGTTCCGGGCATTTATGATTTCACAGCCAACTTCAACCAGCCTCTGTGTCCATGGCTCAATCGAGGTTTCCGAGAGTGCCTGCCCGTCGCGAATCTGTTGCAAAACTCTGTTTCGCTGTTTAAGTATTCTGTTGTATTCCTGAAGATTTGTGAGGTAAGAAAGGCTGACCTGGGATAAAAAAATATCGATAAATCGGCGGCGCTCCGACGGTCCACCCGAGGTTATTTTAAATTCATCCGGCGCCATAACGACTATCGGAAATTGACCAAAAATTTTGGAGTGTTTGGTTAACTTTTTCCGGTCGATGCTTATCTCTTTTTTTCCATCCCTTATGTATCGTAAAACTGTTCTCTTTTTAATTTTATTATCTAAAGTTAAATTTCCGTCTATTGTAAAAAACGACTCGTCTTTTTTTACCATTTCCTGATTCTTCGCCACCCGAAAACTTCTCCCCAAACAGATAAGATAAATTGCCTCTAAAAAATTAGTTTTGCCCTGAGCGTTCAGTCCGTAAATTAAATTTAGATCCGATGAAAACGTCGCCTCAGCTGCGCTAAAATTTCTAAAACTAACCATTAAAATTTTTTCAAGATGCATTCAAAATTTAATTTAATCTTCGTTCAAGCGGATAGGCATAAGCAGCATCAAAATATCTTCGTTTTCTTTTTGATTGGTTGGATAGATAATTCCGGCGCTTATTTGATCTTTAACCTTTAATATTATTTCATCCGTATCTAAATGCCGTAGAATATCTAATAAATAATTTGCATTATACCCGACATCCAGATCATCATAGTCATAATCCGTATCTATGGTTTCTTCTGCCTCGCCGCCAAATTCAATATCCTCAGATTTAATTTTGACATTTCCTTTGGTCATGGAAAATCGGATTTGGTGAGTGATTGAGTTTGAAAAAATAGCAACCCTGCGTACCGATGAACTTAGCAATTCTCTATTGATGGTAAGTTCTTTATCATTCTCTGTGGGAATGACTCGTTCGTAGTTTGGAAATTGGCCCTCGATTCCTTTGCTGTAAATCGTGGTTTTGTCAAGCTCAAAAACAATATGATCATCGCTTAAATTAACTTTAATCTCCTTGGTGCCGTTTAAATTTTTTGATACTAAATTTAAAGCTTTGGTTGGGATGATCGCTTCCTGCTCTAAATCTGACGAAAAATTCTTATCGACTATCTTCACCAACCGGTGTCCGTCTGTCGCAACCATCCGTAGTTCATCGGCCATGATTTTGAGATAAACGCCCATCAGGGTCGTTCTTAATTCATCAGTTGAAACCGCAAAAATTGTTTTGTTGATCATACCATCGAGTTTCTTTGAGTCGATCGAAAAAGAACCTTTGCTTTCTTCAACAGAGATTTTCGGGAAATCGTCCTTAGACTCACCGGATAATTTGTAGAATCCTTTTTCGGTATTCAAGGTGATTTTATGCTCCTCGTCGCAGGCGAATTCCATTGGAATTTCTGGCAGTTCGCGAACAATTTCAAAAAGTATTTTTGCCGGAACCGCAACCGCGCCGTCCGTTTCACCTTGCACTTCGATCCTGGTTGATATAGAAACTTCAAGATCCGTACCAGTTAAACTTAGCTCGTTGCCTTGTAGGTCCAGAAGAATATTGCTCAAAATGGGGATGGTGGTTTTAATCGGTACAACGCCGATTATATTTTGAATGGCTTGATGAAACGTTTTTTTATTGACTTTAAATTTCATAAAGAGCCTCGAAGTTATTAACTAAAAATGTAATACATTTATTAATCTTTTTCAAGATATATTATTTATTATAATAGTAGAGGGTGTGGATATGTTGATAACCTTTTAATAAAAAGCTGTAAAAGTTAAATTAACATAGAGATAAAGGTTTAGAAAAAAAAAAAAAAGTGTGGACAATTTGTTATATGTATGTTTATAAATATTCCCGTTTGTTAACAATTCAGGCGGTGGCCACTTTGTTTAGAACTTATCAACTCTTTATCCACAAGTTATCAAATTTATTTTTCGGTTTATTAACATTTTTAAATAGATAAAAAAAACTAAACACTTGCCATTTCAACTTTCCTTTTTAGATAGTCTAAATCTTCTCTTGTTTTAACCTCTTTTGCAGATTCTTTTTCAATCGTTTGAATGGCATGGATAACCGTACTGTGATCTCTGCCGCCGAAATGCAGACCGATAGTCTTTAAAGAACTCTTGGTCATCGCTTTTGAGAGGTACATTGCTATTTGCCGTGCATAAGCAATTTCTTTTTTTCGTGTTTTTGCTCTCAGCATATCCTCAGGTAAATCAAAGTGCTCACTGACGAGTGTTTGAATTTCTTCAATTTTGATTGTTCTATTTTTTCCCAATCCTAAATTTTTCAAAACATTTTTAGCCACATCAAATGTAATGTCTTGACTATTAATTGAAGAATAAGCCAAAAGTCTGAACAAAGATCCTTCCAGCTCACGAATATTAGATGTCACATTCGTAGCAATATATTCTATTATATCCCCGGAAAGATCGACGCCATTTTCATCGGCCTTTTGCTGCAGAATGGCAATTCTGGTTTCGAGGTCTGGAGGATGAATATCCGTCACCAATCCCCACTGAAACCTGGAAAGTAATCTTTCCTCAATTCCGTTTAATTCTTTAGGCGGCCTGTCTGAGGAAAGGACAATCTGTTTGCCCGAATTATAAAGCGCATTAAAAGTATGAAAGAATTCTTCCTGAGTTCTCTCTTTGTTGATAAGAAATTGAATGTCATCTACTATTAACAAATCAACATTTCGATAAATAGCACTGAACTCGGTAGTTTTGTTTGTCTGGATAGAATTTATAAACTCTATGGTAAACTTCTGGCTATCAACATACAAAACACGCTTAAGCCTGCCTTCCCTGAGAGCTAAATTTCCAATTGCTTGAAGCAGGTGAGTTTTGCCCAGACCGACCCCGCCATAAACAACAAAGGGATTAAAAGTGGTTTTTCCCGGCGACTCGGAAACGGCCATTGCTGCGGCCCGTGCAAAATCATTATTGGCACCCTCAACAAAGTTCTCGAAAGTGTACCGCTCGATCAAGTTGCTTTTCTGGTAACTTTGACCCACCCGGTTTCCAGAAATAGATGGAATTGGAATGACCTCGTCGCCTGAACCATTCGCGACAGCATAGGATAGTTTTGCGTTTTTTCCTAGGACCTGCAGTAAAGCCTGATCCATTAAAACGCTGTAGTGGCCCTCAATCCATTCAGAAAAAAAAGTATTCGGAACCTCAACAAGTAAATTTTGTTCCTCTAGTTTTACGGGATTGATGGGTTTAAACCAGGTCGTAAAACTCTGAGACCCGAT
>SMXC01000076.1 GCA_004356825.1 Caldithrix sp. | reverse complement strand
CTGACTTTCATCAATCATGCCATCCTCGTCGTTATCGATGCCATCGATAAGACCCGGGCTCAGTAAAAAAGCAAAGCCGAAATACCCGGTCGGCCGCCCTTGACGGTCGAGACCTTCCTCATCCCATTGGTAGGTAATGTCGTCTATCGTATCAAAGGATGAATTGTCATCATCGGGATCACCCTGACCAATATCTGCGTCCACATACATACCGACAATATTCTTATTCAACGGTTTCTCACTGACATTTTTGACTTTGTAAATGGTAATAAGAATATCTTCAGCGAGCGGATTGCTCCATTGAAAGTTACGTACCTCCACTTGCAGTCCAACCCCACGCCTGCCGCCTAGCAGAAATGGCCGGGCATCATCGGGAAACGGCAAGTACGGAAATTCATCATTGCTCCGGTCATCCATAACATAGTAACTTTCCTGGTCGGCGCGCACGAAAGCGCCAAAAAGACCATTCCATTTATTGCGACGCGTTCCCGGTTCTCCGGGAAAGCTGCCAGCCGGCCAATCAAACGGCCAGGTTTGCGGCAAATGACTCATCGCAGGGTATTCTACCTTGTTGATCAGTTCTCTATCCAGCAGGCCGTTGTTGTTGAGATCTTCCCCTTCATCCAGCACACCGTTGCCATTGAGATCTTCGTCCACGCCTCCCACAATCTCACCGTCATTCAAATAGCCCGGCAGTGGTTCCCATCCCCAATTATGATCCTCGGGCGAAGGAACATCCCGACTGCCGCCAGTGTACCGGTCACTAATAATGTGCAGCGTATCCCCGCCATCCGTAACCACTTCCGAGGCAACCCAAAAAATGAATTCAAAGCCATAGGTGACGCCGCTGCCTACCGGCCATTCCATTCGAGCTTCCTTGAGAGTCCGGCTTCCTAAATTACCAAAGTTAGAATAAGCCGTGCGAATCAGGTTGCCGGTATGGATGCCCGTGCGATTGAGGAAAAAGTTGAACAATGATTTGGATAGCTTTGGGCTTTCACTCTTCTTCTGTGCCAGAACACCGGTAGCGATACCTAGTATTACCAATGATGTAAAAGCCACGCCAAAGACTCTCACAGAACTTCTCATATATTTTCTCCTGTTAGCTTTTGGCCATTAGCATTTGGCAATTGGCCTTTGGCCTTTGGCTGTTATTTTTTTGGGCAGGTTCAATTTTACGTGGGAGCAATATGTCACCCTTACGGGGTTTTGAGGTTTAGCATGAGCATTTTTAAAAATATTCCACGCCCACGGCGTTGGTCAACAACACGGGTGAGATCTTTTGCCATAGATCACCCCAGCGCAGTGACATGTCTATAGCACATCGAAAATCAAGCAAGCCAGAAACCCAGTAGAGGTGACATGTTCTGTGAATACATTTACCTAAAATAAAACCTGCATCCATTTTTTAGAATTTACGTCGTAATTATCATTTCACCTGTCAGGTGATTTACAATAACTATTTTAACTCATTGAATTTTATCAGCTAAAAGCTAATCGCCAAAAGCCAATCGCTCAATTTAGCGTCTAACGTACTCCCGACCCGAAACTCATGCTAAACCCAAGCTGAACTCTGCGTGGTTCGGAGAACCAGTCCTGGTGGGTATCGACATCCTGAAGGGTAAAAAGTCCGACCAGTCTGTTCCGGTCCAACTGTTCCTCAACGGAAAATCGCTGATCCCGGGTGGCTCTGCCAGTGACCGGAAAAACGATCTCCTCATTGGCTTGATCGAAAAGATTGAATATCCGCAGAAAGAAAGACACTGACTTGGTACCAATATGGAAATCCTTTTTCAGAAACATATCCAGGTTATGACGCAAAGGTTTATTCTCTGTATTTTTGAACTTGGTTTTTACATCCAAACGCAGAAGTTCCGGGGTAAAGGGCTGGCCGCTTGATAGACGCCCGATAAAACTGAGCGACCAGGATTTCAAGTTTCCCAGGGTTAAAGTCGCGTTTAGCGTATGTCTTTGGTCCCAGTCCAATGGTAAAACCTGTGTTACCGCATCTTCGACAACTCCGCCGGCAGCGCCCGCAGTTTGAATAATAGCAATGTTGTCCGGATCGGATTCAGTGCCTTTGCCAATTTGAAAGGTGTAATCGAGCGAGCCCGAAACCAGCCCGCCGCCGCTACGCTTTTCTAACGCTAACGTGAATCCTCTGTTTGTGCCATTGGCTGCGTTGGTTCTGCGCAGATAACTGCTGAAATTACCAATCTGCCGAATCACTTCCAAACCAACGAGGTCGCGAAAATCTGAATAAAAGAGTGTCACATCCAATCCGACGTTGTCGAATATTTCTTGTTGCAGGCCGATTTCATATGCAATTGTTTTTTGGGGCTTGAGATCCGGATTGCCAACGATGGGTCCATTGACACCGTTCACTTTATATTCCGAGTTATCGAAGATAAACTCAAATGGCGGTGTTTTGAAGAAATGACCATACGCAACGTGAAAGACCCCTAAATCCGAGATTGGAAAAGCAATGCCTAATCGTGGACTTACTTGAGAACGGATCTTGGCAGCCACGAGAGGTGAAGCACTACTTAGGCTAACACTGCCGACGACTGGGTTGACACGTGGGTTTTCGAGCACTTGATGATCCGGGCGGAACCAGTCGAGGCGCAAGCCCATATTGACAATGAGCTCATTCAGTTCCAAGGTGTTCTGTGCATAAAACGCCAACTCTATGGGGTTGTGTTCGTACTGCAGGTCGCTAAAACCAGTTTCACCGGTAACGGTCGTCTGGGGCGGTACAAACAATGCTCGCCGTGACTGCGCCAAAAATTCATCGAAAGCAATGGATGCATTAGAAGGGAAGAAATTTGAACTAAATTGAGCATCATCGGAAAATTCGGGCGTAAGGCTTCTGAAAAAGACGCGGTGTCTTGTGATTTCGGCGCCAAACTTGAGAAGATTGTACTTGTCGAACTGCCAGGTGAGGTCCGCTTTAGCCAAAAATTTGTCGGTCTCAATCCGGTCAAAACCTGATTTGGTGCCGCCCAGGCGAAAGCGATCCCGGGCCGGTGATACAGTCTGCAGACGAGGGTCAACGATATCGTCAAAAAGGAATGCTTCTTCCCGACGCGTGGTGTAACTAAAATTAACATTGTAAAAAGCTGTTGCCTTCAGGCTATGATTGATGTTGAGTAGATGAATTTGGCTTCGCATTGCCAATTTCTTCAGGGCGCCGGGCGTAAACCGAAAATTATCATCGTAGATCCTGCCATCCACATTCTCGAAGAAATAGCTGTACGAAACCCGCAGCAACGGGCTGATCCGATAGTTTAGTTTGAAATTCAGGAAAAGGCGTTCCCGTGGACTCATCGGCACGAACGCACCATCCCCGGTCAGGAGAGAATCCGGTATGGCGATAATATTATTTTGTACCGCTGGATCATTGGGGAATCTCCTCCTGAACCAGGTTTCGTAAACTGCTATGTTCCACGCATCCTCGGTCCGGGCCAGGCGTTCGCCAAACAAAAAACCATCATCTTTATTCTGACGGCCGAAAAAGTAGAAGCCCAAATTTGAGATGCCCGGTATCGGCCCGGTAATATTGCCTTCGATGTTGCGTTCGTTGAAGGGACGCAGTTCATTCACACCCGAGAAAATCTGGTTATTGTTGCTTACCCGGTCTCCAGTATAGACGGTTACCGATCCTGAATAAGTCCTTTCTGGATCTTTCGTTATAATATTGATGACGCCGGATTGGGCCTGGCCATACTCGGCATTGAAGGTGCCGCTAATGACCTGTAATTGCTGAATATTGCCGGTTTCGAGGCCAACCAAACTACCGCCACCCGATGAAAACTGGTTACTTATGGGGACTCCATCCACTAAATAGGCGATGTCACTCGTCCTTCCTCCCCGAATGTGGATACCGCCCCGCGAATCGATGACAACTCCAGCTTGTAGTTGCACCAGATCAGTCAAACTCTGCACCGGCAATTCGCTGATCTGCTCGGCACTCATAAAAGCGGCAGAATTGGTGCGATCCATCTCGACGACCGGACGCTCCGCGATTATGATTACTTCACCAACTTCGATACTCTCCTGAGTTAGTCTAAAGTCCTGCGTTGTACTCAAGTCGACAACGACCTGCACCTGCACCGTAGATGATGCATGGCCAATATAAGACACCTTAAGCAGATATTGACCTGGAGTGATATTCAGAATTATGTAAAATCCGTCTAAATCAGTCGCTGCCCCTAAATTTGTCCCTACAACTTGAACATTGACTCCCGGCAGAGGTGTGCCGGTTTGGGCATCAAATACACGTCCCTTTATCTTCCCGGTGGTGCCGGCATGCAATCCGGACACTGGCATGAACAGGGCAAGTGCAAAGAATAACATGATTAACAAGCATATAACGTGTCTGTAAATTTTGTCGTATTTTCTCATTCCGTTCGTCCTTCAACGATTCGTCGCGCAAAAAGTATTTGCTATCAAAAAGCACTCTGTATCTCAAAGAAATTTAATGCGAAAGGTGAGAAAGCATGGCATCCTCACCTTTCGCATGATTCTGCTGCACTCCAAGCTACCCCAAGGCGTAAAAAGTTGGATCAAAAAACTTCTTACTTAAGATAGAGGAGGCGTTTGGTCAAGTTAACCGGGCTACCCGTACCATCACTCGAGCGAAGGGTGAGTTTGTAGAAATAGATGCCACTGGCTACATCCTGCCCCTTATTATCCTGGCCGAACCATTGTACTGTATGTGTGCCTGCGCTCTGTCTGCCCTTTACCAAGGAAACGACTTCCCGACCCAGGAGATCATGAATAACCAAACTCACCTCGCCGCTGTTGACCAGGGAATACTTAATCACCGTGCCGGCGTTGAATGGATTTGGATAATTCTGGGCTAGCGAGAAACGCGCCGGAACACTGCTGATATTTTCATCAACTGACGTTGAAAAATCTATTGGGGTGGGAATAACAACGCTATTATCAACGTCGATAGCCCAGGGACTATAAGTATTGAAGTTATTAGCTCCATCCGGAGGCGAGAAGATTCTAAGCGCCTCAAACGAACTGTTCACAACCAATAGATTGCCGGCTGCATCAACGTTAACATCGCGAATGCTGCTACCGCTTCCTCCTCCTGTCGTAATATCTGAAACAACTCCGCCAACTACTGATTCTGCAGAGGCAAAACTTTTCCAAAAAGCACCTGTATCCATTGCATAGCCAATAACGTTATGCAGCGGTCTTGCAGTACTCTTACGTGTTACATATACGCGACCTTTCAGCTCATCCAAAGCAAGCCCGTTGAATCTTGTTGCTTGAGCGTTATTTGCATTTGCGGTACTATCATTCGGTGGTGCGGCATCTAGGTTCACATGCCACATTTCAGTGGGCGTACCTGAAATATCCCATTTACTTAGCCCGTAGATAGTATTGGCTACAGCCAAGACGTCATACACCTGCTGAACTACATACAGATAACCAGCTGAGTCCATTTCAATACGGAATGGATGACTCAGAGTTGACGTCGGAATTACAACAGTTCCGGCACCTGTAAAGGGCCCGGTGGATTCTCCAAGCGCGTAACTCTTAATCTGTGCACTATCAAATCCATCACCATCATCAACCTTATCATTATCAGAACCTGTTCTTCCGCTTGTATCCTGTTCGACAGTATAGAGCATCCGGTTCGCACCTGTGCCGACAACGATGGCATCTGAAATCGCGCCGTGGTTGGAAAGATCCGTATGATCCAGGATGGTTTCAACACTACTTGTCGACCATTCACCATCACCGACTGACAATCCTCCATCCTTAACATAGGGAGCACCTGCATTACTG
>SMXC01000075.1 GCA_004356825.1 Caldithrix sp. | reverse complement strand
CAACGTGGCCACCAGCCGGGCGCGCTGTATCTGCATCCTGGTGGCGGCGCCGCGTTTACTCGAACCGGATTGCCGCACGCCGGAGCAAATGCGCTGGGCGAACGGGCTCTGCCGGTTCAGGGAGCTCGCCGCCGTGGTAAATATCTAGAATACGCAGCGCTTAGTCGGTAGGTGGCGACACTTTAATTCCATTAAAATGACGGTATACTGTTAGATTTGCGGAGGCAGAACAGATATGCTGCGGAGATTGCAGATTCGACGCGATCACCAATATCTACGTGGCGACCCTTTAAAATCCATTCAAATGACGGTATACCGTTAGATTGACGGAAGGCAGAACAGATATGCTGAACATCAGGCCTGCGGAGGTTTTCCGACCTCGATGCAATAACCGACGTTTACAACGAGGCGATCCAGACTAACACTGCCACGTTCGACACCGAACCCAAGACGAAGAGTGGACAACTTCGCTGGTTCGAGTCTCACGGCCCGAAGCATCCGATCATCGTGGCCGAACTTGATTGTATTGTTGTAGGCTGGGCCGGCCTGACAAATGGTCTGATCGCGCTGCCTACAGCGAGACAGCAGAAACGTCGTTCTATGTAAAACAAGAAAACCGGGCCAAGGGTAGCGGCCGAGCACTCAAGAAAGCTATCATAGATGAAGAAGCGTCCGCTTCGCGCCCCTCCGGCAAGATTATCTTTAAGATTTACTCATAATAATTCATAGGATGAATGACCCGTTAAAATAATTATTTAAACAAAATAAAGTCCCACCGAATTGCGCCGAAACTCACCGAATTTATTTTCATTTGAAATAGTTAATCTGATTAATTTATGAATTGCAAACCTGAAACTACAAAAGTATATAAGGAATAAGGGAATATTGAAGAATGCATTTTAATACACAAAACCCTCTATTCCCTTATATCCCTATTTCCCTCGGCGAATGCGGTATACTGCCGTGGAAATTATTCTTCCCACAGAAAGTCGCCCAAGTTTTAACTGGTCATTCATATTCATAATATAGTCTTGATGTTAAGTATTCAACATCGCTGTCGATAATCAATTGCGCTAGGTGAATGTTGTTTACTTAAATGAGGTTACGTTATGAAACGGATTTCGATATTTATTTTTCTGGTCGCCACAATGACTGTGAGTCACTTGTCTGGCGGAATAAAAGATAAACTCGGACTGGGATTAAACATAAACGCCCATAAACTTTATGGCGATACACGGAGCGGCGATTTGGGGCTAGGCGGTGGAAATTTACTTCTGCGGTATCGCTTAAAACCTGCCCTCTTCCTGGAATCTGAATTGGGATTTCTTAGACTTTCGACTAAGGTGAACGGGACAACCCTGAATACCAATATGCTAAACTTTGGTGCGAAAGCAGGCTATACGTTTGCAGGATCCCAAATATACCAGCCTTTCATTTACTTTGGACTCGGAGCACTCAATTTTTCCGAGAACGGTAATGGACGTTACTGGGATGGTTATGCAGCTTTAGGCGCCGGCACGGAGTTTTTTGTTTCAGATTTCCTAGCCGTAAATGTCACGGCTGATTTTCGTTATACCAGCGGCGATGGTTTCGATGGCGGGATTGCCGGCGCCGGCAAAGATGGTTATCTCAACCTGGGCCTGGGCTTTATTTATCACTTTGATCGTAATTCAAGCCCGGTGGACTGGGACCCGTTCATCTCCGAGGTTTTTCCTGAATCAGAACCTCTGTATCTTGAAGTTGCCGAGACCAATGGTGATGAAGAAACAGATGGTATTGTTGAATCGACTGATCAGGAACTGAACATGCAAACCTTGCAATCTTTAATTGAGGAAGAACAGGCTCCCAGAGTGGAGGAAAGCTCGATGACCTGGGAAGAGGATATCCCGCCTGAGCTAGATAGAACACAGGAAACGATCGTTTATACAGTTCAGCCTAATGACTGGCTGTATAAAATTGCCGCCATCTTTTACGGAGATCCTACGGCCTATTCAAAAATCGTAGAAGACAATCCCCTTGTCATTGAAAATCCGGATCAAATTGAGATAGGTCAAAAGCTGTTGATTAAAATCCCAAAAGGGATGCCGATCTTTTACACTGTGAAAGAAGGAGAGTCGCTGTCTAAAATTGCCAGCAGATTTTACGGAGATCCTATGAAATTCAAAGATATTTTCTTTGCCAATCAGGATACTATCGAAGATCCCGACCTCATCAAGCCGGGCCAGGTACTCAACATTTTTCTTAGCGGGAATTAAGCACAGGGTTGAGCCGACCCGTTTGTATGGCGTTCTAAAACGATATCGTTCTGAGCTAGTCATTCCGAGCCTCGATGACTCTGAGCTTTCGGGTTCAGAGTTGAGGGTCATCCCCGCAGCCTGCCCTGAACCTGAGAAGCTTAACAGGGTCAATTCAACCTGCCCGTTTCTGCTTTCTCATCTTTCTATTCTGGAAAAAAAATCGAGTTAGGATAGGATTCACTCCTCCCCCTGCTACCTTCAGCCTCATGCCGGACATAAATCCATCACCCAGCCGGCTAATTTACTAAAGTAGACCCTTCCCTTTAGGTAGGCCCTATATAATTAAAGCGGCTTACTCATGTGTTGACTCTTACAAAATAAATTCGCACCCTTAAAATAGTTTAAGGATCATTTTACGGCAGATAATGACATGCGCTGCGATCAAATAGAATGCCAGGCCCGGATAGCCTAATTAGCAAAACTTTCTTAATCGTAACAAAATTTATTATTGTTCGTTTCTATAAAAATCCATCCACAAATCTAATTAAGCACAATCTTGCCAAGGCTCAAACCCTGGCAAGGTTTTACAATTATCCCTAATTCCTAAAGGAGCAAAAACAATGGCTAAAGTGACCAGATTTTGTGCACTCGTTTTTTTTGTCTTACTGGCTTCTAACGGGTTGTCTGCTGACAAGAAAGAAAATGATCTGTTATCAGATAAGACATTTGCCGGGTTAAAACTACGCAGCATCGGACCGGCTTTCATGTCCGGACGCATCGCCGATATTGCCATCAATCCCAGCGATCCCAGTCAATGGTATGTTGCAGTGGGCTCAGGCGGTGTCTGGAAAACCGATAATGCCAGCACCACCTGGCAGCCGATTTTCGACGATCAGCCGTCCTATTCTGTGGGCTGTGTCACTATCGATCCCAATGAAAACACTATCATTTGGGTCGGTACCGGGGAAAATGTTGGCGGCCGTCACGTCGGCTATGGCGACGGAATTTACCGCAGCGCTGACGGCGGCGCCAGCTGGGAAAATATGGGCTTAAAAGAAACCCATCACATTTCAAAAATCATCGTCCATCCGGAAAATTCTGATATTTTGTGGGTCGCGGCCCAGGGACCGTTGTGGTCAAAAGGAGGGGAACGCGGGCTGTATAAAACCAGCGATGGCGGCAAAAAATGGAAAAGAGTTTTAGGCGATGCTGAATGGACGGGTGTGACGGATATCTTAATCGATCCGCGAAACCCGGATCAGTTGTACGCTGCCACCTGGCAGCGTCACCGTAATGTTGCCGCCTATATGGGAGGTGGACCCGGATCGGGGATTCACCGTTCCAGCGACGGCGGCGAAACCTGGGAAAAACTCAGCAACGGTTTGCCCGAGTCAAATATGGCTAAAATCGGTCTGGCTATTTCGCCGCAAAATCCAGACGTGCTCTATGCTGCCATCGAGCTGGATCGCCGCACCGGCGGCGTGTACCGGTCTGCCAATCGCGGCGTTTCATGGACCAAACAATCCGATACGGTTTCCGGCGCTACCGGGCCGCATTATTACCAGGAGCTCTACGCCAGCCCGCATCAGTTTGACCGGCTCTATCTGGTGGATTCGCGTATGCAAATCTCAAATGACGGCGGCAAAACTTTTACCCGCATGAAAGAACAGTCTAAACATGGGGATAACCATGCTTTAGCTTTCCGGGCTGATGATGCGGATTATTTGCTGGTCGGTACAGACGGCGGTCTTTATGAAAGTTTTGACCTCGCCGAAAACTGGCGCTATGTTGCCAACCTGCCGGTCACGCAATTTTATAAAGTTGCCCTGGACGACGCAGAACCCTTTTACAACATTTACGGCGGCACCCAGGATAACTCAACCCAGGGTGGCCCCTCCCGAACCGTTTATTCGTTGGGTATTCAAAACTCTGACTGGTATCGGACCTTGGGCGGCGATGGCCACCAGCCGGCAACCGAACCCGGGAATCCTAATATTCTTTATTCGGAATCCCAGCAAGGCTTTCTGTCACGCATTGACGTCACCACCGGCGAGATTCTTTCAATACAGCCGCAACCTGAGGCCGGTGAAAGCTATGAACGGTTTAACTGGGATGCCCCGATTCTGGTCAGTCCACACTCGCCGACCCGCATATATTTTGCTTCACAGCGAGTTTGGCGTTCCGATAATCGTGGTGACAGCTGGACCCCGATCTCGGACGATCTGACCCGCAATCAGGAACGAGTTACACTCCCCATCATGGAGCAAACCTGGAGCTGGGATGCCCCCTGGGACGTCAGCGCCATGTCCAACTACAATACCATCACTTCACTGGCTGAGTCACCTTTACAAGAGGGATTGATCTACGCCGGCAACGACGACGGCCTTATTCATGTGACCGAAGATGGGGGTCAAAACTGGCGGAAAATTGCGGTGGGCGACCTACCGAATGTTCCCGCAACGGCCTTTGTCAATGATATCAAGGCCGATTTATTCGATGTCAATACCGTTTATGTTGCACTTGATAATCATAAATTTGGCGACCTGAATCCCTATTTGCTAAAAAGCAGGGATCGCGGCAAAAGCTGGCGTTCCATTAAAGGCAATATTCCTGATCGTACCCTGGTTTGGCGTTTAGTGCAGGATCACGTTAATTCGAACCTGCTGTTTGCCGCTACCGAATTCGGTATTTACTTTACCATTGACGGCGGTACAAAATGGATAAAACTCACCGGCGGCGTCCCTACAATTTCATTCCGCGACCTCGCCATTCAGCGTCGGGAAAATGACCTGGTTGGTGCGTCATTTGGCCGCGGTTTTTATATTTTCGATGACTACAGTGTTTTACGCCATGTTTCCGAACAGCAATTAAACCAGGAAGCTACCCTGTTCCCTGTTCGTAAAAGCTGGTGGTATATCCAGCGTCAACTGGGAGTCATTGGCGGGGCATCCCATTTTACCGCTCCGAACCCGCCTTATGGTGCCGTGTTTACCTACTATCTTAAAGATGAAATAAAAACCCCGAAGGCCCTGCGCCAGGAGAAAGAAAAAAAGCAGATTGAGGACAAACAACCGGTTACCTTTCCCGGCTGGGACAAAATTGAAGCTGAAAGAAGACAGGAGGATCCCCAGATCTGGTTAACTGTAAAAGACAACGAAGGCAGTATAATCAGGCGAGTAAAGGGTGAAAATAAAGCGGGTTTTCAGCGCATTGCCTGGGATCTACGCTTTCCACCTACAGATGCTGTCAGCAGCGAAGCAGACTTAAGCGGCGATTTTACCGGCGCCATGGTTGCGCCGGGTAATTACACCGTTACCCTGTCAAAGCAGGTCGATGGCAACAGCACTGATTTGTCTGAACCGGTACCCTTTATTGTTGAGCGGATGTATGAAGGCGCTCTACCTACAGCAGATCCCAAGCAAACCGCCGCCTGGTGGAAGGAGACAGAGCGGCTTAACAAATCTACAACTGCTGCATCACGGGTTCTGGATAAGGCACTAAAAAGAGTCACTTT
>SMXC01000074.1 GCA_004356825.1 Caldithrix sp. | reverse complement strand
TTTCGATAATTGTAGAAAAAATAACGAGCGCAAGGAATGTGATGAAGCTGCACACGATGAACATGCTTCGAATACCGAATTTTTCGGCGATAAATCCAAGCAGAAGGCCGGTTATTGAAATGCCCAAATCGAAGCCGCCGTAGTAAAAGGAAAAGACTTTGCCGCGGGTTTCTTCTGTGGTGCTGTCGGCTACCAGCGCGGTCAGGACCGGCTGTTGGGCGCCAAAGCCAAATCCGTAGAGCATTGCTGCAGTAAACATGAGAATCACGCCGGTAGTCTGGCTCAGCACAAGAACACCAGCGGTAAGGAATATTAATGAAAACACAACGATAGGCCCCCGGCCGATTTTATCCGAGGCCTTGCCCACAACGAACCGGATTAGAAAAGCGGAAATTCCATAAACAGAAAAGAAGAGACCGATATTTACTTTAAAATCTTCAAGATAAAAAGGGATGTAAAACATAACTCCGCCATGAACCAAACCGATCAACATGATAACCGTTGCTGCTACAATTATTTTCCTTTGCCAGATAGCTTCAAGATACTTCACGCTGCTTTCTGCCGAGGAATCTGTTTTCGTTTCGTTGAGAAAGAGTGAACAAATTAAACAGAGAATAGCCAGGCCGGAAAGAAAACTAAATAGAACATTGAATCCCCAATTATCCCACACCCAAAATCCTAGAATTGGTCCCGAGGCGAAAGCGATTGTATTAGCCATTCCAGTGTAACCCAGAATTTCTCCCCGGCTTTCCAGT
The DNA here is from genome assembly GCA_004356825.1 of Caldithrix sp. Lineage (GTDB taxonomy): Bacteria > Zhuqueibacterota > Zhuqueibacteria > Oceanimicrobiales > Oceanimicrobiaceae > Oceanimicrobium. Next base: position 8,642 of record SMXC01000074.1, on the reverse strand, counting down.
GGAGCAGCATCGGTGATGAGCGTAATCGATGCAGTTCCAAATGCCGCCAAACCCAGTCCATGGAATATTCGCACCGGGATGAGCCAATGAACAGATGTGACGAACATATAAATTACCGGTGATACGATAAAAATTAATATTCCGAATATCAGCACGATTTTTCTGCCGCGGGTATCCACTTTTTTACCGACCAGCGGCCGAAAAATAAGCACGCCTACAGCAAACGCGCTCATGACGATGCCGGTTTGTGAATAATTGCCGCCTATCTGGCTAATATAACGCGGCATTGCCGGTAAGAATGCGGATAAGCTAATAAAGAATAGGATTCTGGTTAGCCAATTGAGAGTAAGCTGCGGGGTAAATAGTTTTTTAGTCAAGTTGCTCCTTTGGGGTTCAGGTAAAATATAAATATTTGTTCTAATTTGCAAGTGGCTGCGAGTTAGAAAACCTATGCCAGCGACATCTGAGATTTTAGTTGATTTTATAGCAAAATTCTATTATTTTGAGACATGTTCTGTAAATTTTTAGTGTGGCTTTTAGCGATTTATTCTTTTCAGGGTGTTCAGATTCTTAACGCTCAAAATAGAGCCGAACGCCATCATGAAAAACTTCGAAGGACACGCAGCGAAATCCGTGCTGTACAAAAAGAAATTAAGGCCAATAAAAAGGATGAAACATCGATTTTATATGTACTGACTAATCTGGATTTGGATATTGATTTAACTCACAGCTTTATCCTCAGTCTAAAAAAGGACGAGAGAAAAAAAGAAAGCCAGATTTCAAAGATCAGTAAAAACCTGAAAACGACCCAACAGGAACTAGAACGGTTGAAGGAAATTTTTCGCAAGCGACTGGTTTATATTTATAAATACGGCCGTTTTAAGGATGTTGAGTTGCTGTTGACTGCAAAATCAATTAACGACGGTTTGTTGTGGGTTGAATATCAGAAACGGTTGTCTGAAAACGATTACCGGAATTATTTGCAAATCAAAGATAAACAGACGAAGATCACACGCGATCAGTCGCTACTGACTATAGAACTGAAAGAAAAAAAGAAGCTCCTTCGAAATAAAATAAATGAAGAGGCGAAGTTAAAAACCAAGAAGAACGAAAGACAAAAAGTATTATCTTCAATTCGAAAGAATACCGATTTGCTTCGTCAAAGATTGGCTGAAAAAGAAAATGCCGCGAAGGAGATCACCCATTTAATTGTCAAGCTGGAAGGAGAACCAAAACAAATGCCTTTGCCAAAATCTGGAACTCTATTTTCAGAATTGCGCGGCGGCATGATCTGGCCGACCGAAGGACAAATTGTGACCAGGTTTGGAAGAGTTAAGCACCCGGAATTAAAAACCGTTACCGAGAATATCGGGGTTGAAATTAAGGCGCCGGAGGGCAGCCCGGTGCAGGTGGTTGCCGGCGGCAAAATCACTAAAATTACCTGGCAAAGAGGGCGTGGCAATATAGTCATCGTCAGTCACTATGGTGGGTACTACACGGTTTACACGCATTTAGGAGAGATTTTAGTGGATTTACTAGAGACTGTTGAATCGGGCCAGGTAATTGGCAGCGTGGGCGAATCAGGTTCCTTAAAAGGGCCGATTCTGCATTTTGAAGTTTGGAAGGGAACGACCAAGCTGAATCCGGAGAATTGGCTGGCCAAGAGCACTTGATACTTTGGGTGAATTCCAAGTTTCAAGCACCAAATCTCAATTGTTTTATAATTTGAAGTTTGATAGCATTCCTTTTGGAGTTTGTTTTTTGTTGTTGGAGTTTTTTATAATTTGTAATTTAATAATTTTTCATGGTTTTTGAAAATATATTAGGACAACAGCGTGTTAAGAATTTCTTCGAAAAAGCTTTAAAAAGCCAACGGCTGTCTCATGCCTATTTGTTTGTTGGCGATCGCGGCGTGGGTAAAGAAGCGATGGCTTTGGAATTAGCCAAAGCTTTGTTCTGTGAAAAATCCGGAGCCTGTTCGGCTGAACCTTGCCCAAACTGCATGCGGGTTTCTAAACTGAGCTATCCGGATTTGCATTTTATTTTCCCGGCACCCGCGATAATTAAAGACAAGGCTAAAGAAAAAGTTAATGAAGCGAAGCGAGTACAAATTCTTGAAAGTGTGGCCGCCAATCCTTACCTGAGGGCTGAGTTGTGGGCCAACCCGATGATTTCGATTGATAAGATCCGGGAGTTACGCCGGCAATCTTCTTACAAATCTTTTGAAGGCCGGGGACGAATCGCCATCATTGTCGACGCGGAGAGAATGTCTGAAGAAGCTGCCAACTCAGTTCTCAAAATCCTGGAAGAACCGCCGGAGAAAATGTATTTGCTAATGATTTCTTCAAGGCCAAACCTGCTGCTTCCGACGATAAGTTCAAGGTGTCAGATCATTAAGTTTGAACCTTTGAAAGCGACGGAAATTGAGCAGGCTATAATTGAGAATTACAATATTGAGCAGGAGAAGTCGAGATTAACTTCTCGTTTGGCTTCAGGAAGCTACCGGCGGGCAGTCGAACTTTTGGATGATAACATTCAGGAGATGCAAAATCAGTCGCTGGAATTTTTCAGAAAGAGCGTCCAAAGCGAATTTACCCAGATTTTATATGTCGATGAGCTGTTGAAAGCTTGCCAACGGGACTTAAAAAAAGTAAAAGACCTACTGTCTTTACTGTTGATTTGGTTTAGAGACGCCTTGGTTTTTAGAGAAACCGGCGAATCAAATCAGGAATTGTTAATTTATGCTGAAGCGTTTGAAACCTTAAACAATTTCACTCAGAAGTTTCCGAATGCGGATTTGCAGAGTGCTGTGATCGCAATCGAAGAGTCTTTGGAACAGATGAATCGCAATGTGCAAATCAATTTAATACTGATTGTGTTATTGAATAAATTAAGAACCTTTGTGAGGAGATAACTTATGCAGAGCGATCTTGTTGAATTAAAATTTAAGGGACAGCGTCGGATAATTTTTACGAATCCACAACAAATTCCATTTAAGGTTGGGGACTACGCCATCGTGCAAGCGGATAAAGGAATCGATTTAGGTCGAATTAATCATATAAGTTCTCTGTTGGCAAAAAAAGCCGGTAAAGGTAAGCTGAAAAAAATAATTCGCAAATCACATCAAGCAGATTTGGAAAAACATGAGCAAAATCAGCAGCAGGAGGAAAAAGCCGTTCAAATTTGTAAGGAGAAATTAAAGAAGCACAAGCTCGACATGAAATTGGTTGACTGTGAGTACCAGTTTGACGGCAAAAAAATTACCTTTTATTTTACCTCGGACAACCGTGTGGACTTTCGAAAGTTGGTAAAAGATGTCGCTGCGATTTACAAAACCCGGGTGGAATTCCGGCAAATAGGTGTGAGAGATGAAGCGCGCCGATTGGGGGGATATGGCGTCTGCGGCCAAAAATTGTGTTGTTCATCGTGGATTCGGGAATTTACCCCCGTCACCACGCAGGCTGCCAAAGACCAGAATATGTCATTAAATCCTTCTCGTTTGGCTGGCGTGTGCGGTCGTTTGAAATGCTGCTTGATGTACGAACTCGATTTTTACAATCAAGCCATAAAGCAATACCCTGAATTGGCCAAGCCAATTGTTACTGAAAAGGGGGAAGGGATTGTCTCAAACATCGACATTTTTGGTGAAAAAGTTTTAGTACTTTATCCAGATGAGACTACTGAAACATTTTCTCTGGAGTATATCAAAACCAAAATTTATAAATGCGAAAACGATTGCGGCCATGAACACGGTAATTTAGAGAAGTTGAATTGAGTAAAGAAATTAAAAAAGAAAAAATTCTCGTAACCAGTGCACTTCCATATGCAAACGGTCCCTTGCACATCGGTCACCTCGCCGGAGCCTATCTGCCAGCCGATATTTATGTCCGCTACCAGCGTCTGAAAGGAAACGATGTCGTCTATATTTGTGGCTCAGACGAACACGGGGTCGCGATCACCATTCGTGCCGAACAGGACGGCGTTCAACCAAAGCAAATCATTGATCGGTTTCATGAGCTGAACAAGAGAAGTTTCGAGTGCTTCGGTATAAGCTTCGACAATTATTCCCGAACGTCGCTGCCGATTCATCATGAAACCGGGCAGGAATTCTTTTCTGATTTTTATCAAAAAGGGATTTTAAAAAAGAAAAAGGAGAAGCAGTTTTATGATGAAGCGGCCAGAATGTTTCTCCCCGATCGCTACGTGGAAGGAACTTGCCCGAATTGCCAATTCCCGGAAGCTCGCGGCGACCAGTGCGAAAAATGTGGCAGCGATTTCAATCAAACCGAGTTGATTGATCCAAAAAGCAAGATCACCGGCAAGACTCCGGTGCTGAAGGAGACTTTTCATTGGTATTTTCCTTTGGGTGATTTCCAGGAAGGGTTAAAAAAATACCTCGATTCCCATCCGGAGTGGAAGCAAAATGTCAAAAATTACTGCTACGGCTGGCTCAAGCAGGGTTTGAAAGATCGGGCCATCACCCGGGATTTGCAATGGGGCGTTAAAGTGCCGCTGGAAGAAGCTAGGGATAAAGTTCTGTACGTCTGGTTTGAGGCGGTTTTGGGATACATCTCCTCTACAAAAGAGTGGGCACAGAAAATCGGCGAGCCCGACCGCTGGCGGGATTATTGGCAAAACGAAAATTGCAAACTCGTGCACTTTATTGGCAAGGACAATATTACTTTTCACGCAATTATGTTTCCCGCAATTTTAATGGCTAAAAAAGGGTATACCCTGCCGGATAGTGTGCCGGCGAATGAGTTTTTGAACATCCAAGGCGACAAAGTCTCAACCAGCCGGGATTATGCAGTTTGGCTGGAAGATTATCTTGAAAACTTTCCACCTGATTCGATGCGGTACTGTCTGGCTTCGATTGCGCCGGAAACAAAGGATTCAGATTTTTCCTGGAAAGATTTCCAAACCCGAAACAACAGCGAGCTGGTGGGGATTTTGGGTAATTTCATCAATCGTTCGCTGACGTTTATCGACAAACACTTTGACGGTCGTGTTCCGCAACAAAAGCAGCACGATGAGTTGGACTATTGGATCCTGAAGCAAATCTCCGAAGCCCCGAAGAAAGTCGGCGATCAACTCGAACGGTTCAGGGTAAGACAGGCACTTAAAGCGTTTATGAATGTCGCTCGCGACGCCAACAAATATTTCAATGACAAAGAACCGTGGCGGACAGTAAAAGAAGATTCTGAATTGTGTGGCGCAACTCTGAACATCTGTGTGCAGGTTTCGAAAACGTTGGCAATTTTAATGGAGCCTTTCCTGCCGTTTTCTGCGGAGAAACTCTGGGCGCTTTTAAATCAGGAAGGTGACATTCACGGACAAAACTGGTTTGCTGCTGGCAAAGAGTTTATTCCGGCAGGCCATCAACTCGCCAAACCAGAGATACTGATTTCAAAAATTGAAGATAAAGTTATTGCAGCTGAAGTTGAAAAACTCAAGGCGAAATCCCAGACCGTCGGAAAAGGAGAGGGAAAAGTGTCAGAAGAAAAGAGCAGCCTGATTTCATTTGCTCAGTTTAAAAACATCGACCTCAGGGTGGCAAGAGTCTTAACCGCCGAACGCGTTGAAAACACTGACAAACTGTTGCGACTGGAGGTCGAGATTGGCGAAGAAAAAAGGCAAATCATTGCCGGCATGGCTGAGTTTTTGGCGCCCGAGTCGATGATCGGGAAATTAGTGATTGTAGTCGCTAATTTACAGCCTGCTAAAATTCGCGGTCTAGAGTCTCAAGGAATGCTGCTGGCCGCTGAAAATGATTCCGGGGAGTTGAGTTTGATAACCGTGGACAAGGAGATTGGGACCGGGGCGAAGATTCGGTGATGTTTTAAGTGGAACACAGACAATGAAGATTAACAGATGTTCACGATTTTCTTGATCTATTGCGAAAATCCGTTTCAATCTGTGTTATCCGTGTCAAATATTACATGGGTAAGAAAACATGCTAATTGAAACTCACGCCCATCTCTATTTCGAACAGTTTGACGAAGACCGCGACGAAGTGATTAAAGGGGCATCTGAAGCAGGTGTCAAGAAAATCATCAACATTGCTGTGGATCTTGAGACCAGCACGCAATGCATTGAATTGGCAGAAAAATACGAGGGTCTGTTTGCGACGATTGGCATTCATCCCAACGACGCCACGAAACTGGACAGTAGCAGTTTAGGCGAGCTGAGAGAATTATCTCGCCATCAAAAGGTCGTGGCAATCGGCGAGATCGGCATGGACTTGCATTGGGATCGCTGTCCTGTTAAAGTTCAGGAACGAGCGTTTCGCGAACAAATCTGGCTGGCAAAAGAGGTTGGCCTGCCAATCATTATTCACAATCGCGACGCCGGTCGTAAAATTATCCATATCTTGAAATCGGAGGGCACTGAAGGACTAAGCGGTGTTTTTCACTGTTTTTCAGATGACAAAAAAACGGCCGAAGAAGTCATGGATTTGGGGTTTCACATTTCATTTACCGGTAATCTGACTTTTAGGAAATCGCGGCTTCCGGAAGTGGCGGAAATGGTTCCTTTAGATAAATTACTTTTAGAGACCGACTGCCCGTTTCTTGCTCCCGAACCAAAACGTGGCCGCCGAAACGAGCCGGCACATGTCATTTACATCGCACAAAAACTGGCTGAAATAAAGAAAGTTACATTTACGAAAATAACCGAAATAACAACTTCGAATGCAAAACGATTGTTTGGATTGGGTGAGCGGGCAATGGAATGAACCAGCTGACATTTCGTCCCAAGAAAAGCCTCGGGCAGAATTTTTTGGTGGACGAAAATATCGCCCGCAAGATCATCGAAAAACTAACCCCAAATCCGCAAGACGTTATTATCGAAATCGGTCCCGGCTTTGGGGTTTTGACTAAATACATTATCAGCCAAGCCCGCAAAGTCATTGCAATTGAAATTGATGCAAAACTGTGTGAAAGCCTACGAGGCCGGTTCCGAAGCTCTAAAAATTTTACGCTTATTCAGGGTGATTTTTTAAAAACAGAGTTACGAAATTATCTCGAGGAGGAAGTTCTCGTCAGATTTTTGGGAAATATTCCCTTCCATATCACCAGTCCGGTCATTTTCAAGATTTTTCAGATTCGGCAATTCGCCTCTGATATGACTCTGATGATTCAGAGGGAAGTGGCGGAAAGAATTGTGGCCAATCCAGGCGGTAAAGATTACGGTATTCTTTCGGTTTTCAGTCAGCTTTATTCAAAACCGAAAATTTTGTTCCATATTTCCAGAAATGTTTTTAAACCGAAACCGCAGGTTGATTCTTCTGTCATCAAGTGGGACTTTACGCAACCGGCAGACGTTGGTGTTGTGAGCGAAGAGGTGCTGGATAAAGTGATTCATCTGACATTTCAGCAACGCCGAAAAATGCTCCGAAAATCCCTGCAACAAATACCTGGGTTCTTTGAGTATTCGAAAAAAATCAATTTTAATTTAAAAAAACGACCGGAAGAATTAAGTGTGCACGAGTTTGTGGAATTGAGTAATCAAATCAGTAAGTTATGGAAGATTTAGATTTAAAAAATATCATCGAAGACATTGAGTATCTGGCGTCTGAAAAAAATAGCCGGATGATTCTCAACATCCTGGTCGGTAACTATCCTGCTGATGTTGCTCAAATTCTCGGCAATCTGTCCGAGGAGAATGAGAAATATGTCTTCGGCCTGCTCGATGCCGATACTGCTTCCGATGTGATTGTGGAACTGGACGACGTCAGCAGAGAAAAGTTGGTCTCCGAACTTCAGCACGAACGCATTTCCGAAATCGTCGATGAGATGGAATCGGATGACGCGACGGATTTGGTGGCGGAACTGCCAGATGAAATCGCAGAAAAAGTTCTGGACGCTATTGATGAAGAAGGCTCAGAGGAGGTTAAGGAGCTTCTCCAGCATGAGGAGGATACCGCCGGCGGAATCATGGCTTTGGAGTATGTGTCCATGCCTGAAGAGACCACAGTCGACGAAGCCATCGAAGAGATTCGTGCCAAAGCCGAAGACGTGCCTGAAGTATATAATGTTTATGTAGTCGATAAAGAAGGTATGCTGGTTGGGTTTTTGCCTTTGAAAAATTTGATTGTCGCCCAAGCCAGCCAAAAACTTAAAGATGTATTGATCGCAGACGTTATCAGCGTGCCGACAGAAATGGATCAGGAGGAAGTAGCAAATATTTTCCGTCGCTACAATCTCGTTTCAATACCGGTGGTAGATGAACTCGGGAGATTGGTTGGCCGGATTACCGTCGATGATATTGTTGAAGTCATCGAAGAGGAAGCTTCGGAAGATATGCAAAAGATGGCAGGTATCGCAGATGAAGAAGAAATCCGCGAAACTTCTGTGTTTAAGATTTCCTTCGGTCGCCTGCCCTGGCTGCTGGTTGGATTTGTGGGTCAGTTAATAGCCGCGTTGGTGCTCTTTCAGTTCGAAGCTTCTTTAAAAGATATTTTCTTGGCTATATTTTTCATTCCGATGATGATGGCCATGGGCGGTAACTCAGGAATTCAGGCAGCAACCATTGTCGTGAGAGGTATCGCTTTAGGAGAGCTCAGTCCCGATGATACATTCAAAAGACTCAGCCGAGAAATTAGAGTTTCGCTTGTGAACGGCATGGTTTGCGGACTCTTGCTG
>SMXC01000073.1 GCA_004356825.1 Caldithrix sp. | reverse complement strand
TTTTTTTGAAAATTTATTGGCTTAATTGGAAACCGTCTGAGCTTGGAACTCAGGCGGTTTTCTTGTTCAGAGTAACGCGAAACTCGCTTGCACGAGGAATACCATTGTAAATTGTTCTTTGAAACAATAAAACCTAACGAATCAATAAAATGTTGCAAACAACTCGACCTGATTTCCAAAGTAACTCTTTAAGCTGTTTTGTTGATGCGGGATTTCGTGAGAGAAATTCGTATTCTTCGCCTATTTTAGAACCGGTTGATTTTGAGTTTCCTTAGATGCCTGAGTGGCAGAGGCAAAGTCCCGCGTCTTCGGTGTCGACACTCTCCGCTTTGAAAAGCTGAAGCACCTGCCTGGCTATCTTTTCACTTATTTCCTCAAACTGGCGCTTAGTTTTTCTCTGCGTCAGCTAGTGCGGGTCTTGCCTTAATTAATTCAACGATTTCTTCACTGCCATTAAGCGCAATCTCGTTGTCTTGCAACCAGATTTTAACACGCCTTTTGCGATACCCGCGCCGATACCAAGGGTCAGCATTTCTAAGAGCCATTGAAACACCTTTATTTTCAAGGGGAGACCTTTTTTTATATTAGATGAAAAATAAAATTAAAATATTCAAGCAAAGAAATATCCTGTTAGCGATTCTTTTTACGGAACTCGGGCGGTTTTTTTGTGTTTGTTTTATCAATTTTGTTTTTTAGATTCTAAAAGTCGGCACATACTATCGTAACGTCATGCCCGCGGCAGGCGGGCATCCAGCAAAATGAACAGCTTATGGACTCCCGCCTTGGCGGGAGTGACACAAGGGACGCACGCTGATAAGAGACAGCTGGTTACAGAACACAGAAATAAGAGGAGAAAAGAATAGTTTGGAATCACTCGATGGCTGGAAACGAACCCACACCTGCGGTGAGTTAAACGCAAAAAACGCCGGGGAAGAAATCATTTTAATGGGCTGGGTGCATCGTTGGCGGGATCATGGCGGCCTGATTTTCATCGATTTGAGAGATCGCTACGGTATGACCCAAATCGTCTTTGACCCGAAGTGCAGTGGAGAAGATTACGCCAAATCGAAAGAGCTGCGCACGGAGTTTGTCATTGCGGTAAAAGGCGAAGTTAGAAAACGGCCGGAAGGAATGGTCAACCCGAATTTGAGCACCGGTGACATTGAGATTTCGGTGACCAGGCTGAAGATTCTGAATCCCGCAAAAACCACTCCCTTTGAAATCGACGGAGACAAAGAAGTTTCTGAGGAGTTGCGTTTCAAGTACCGCTACCTTGATCTCAGAAACTCGAATATGCAGAAGAATATGCTCATCCGGCATCAAACGTACCAGGTGGTCAGAAACTTTTTTAATCAAAATAATTTTGTGGAAATTGAAACGCCTTTTTTGATGCGCAGCACTCCCGAAGGCGCCAGGGATTTCCTGGTGCCAAGCAGAGTTCACCAGGGCAAGTTTTATGCGCTGCCGCAAAGCCCGCAGACCTATAAGCAGATTCTCATGGTCGCCGGATTCGACCGCTATTATCAAATAGTGCGCTGCTTCCGGGATGAAGCCCTGCGCGCAGACCGCCAGCTTGAATTCACCCAGATAGATGTGGAGATGTCGTTCGTCGAAAAGGATGATATCCTGGAAATGGTTGAAAAGCTCATGGTCGATATTTTTAAGCATGTGCGGGATATTGAAATAAAAACACCTTTTCCCCGCTTGTCTTATGAAGAGGCCTTGAACACCTACGGCAGCGATAAACCGGACACTCGCTTCGACATGAAAATTATCGATATGGGTGAGCTGGTCAAAGATTGTGATTTCAAAGTTTTTACAGGGAGTCTGAAAGCAGGCGGAATTATCTGCGGAATTAATTTGAAAAACGGCGCCGGTTACTCTCGCAAGCAGATCGATGTATTAACCAAGTTTTCGGTCGATGAAGGCGCTAAAGGATTGGTTGCAATCAAAGTCTCGGAAGAAGGCTGGAATTCCTCCCTGGCAAAGTTTTTTTCTGCAGCAGCGATAAAAAACATAAACGAAGCCTTTGAGGCTCATGCTGGCGATCTACTTTTGATTTTCGCAGATGAAAAAGAAAAAGCACTCACCTTGACCGGATCGCTCAGGTTGAAGCTTGCCAAGGATGAAAATCTAATTCCGGAAAATAGGTTTGAGCACGTTTGGATTGTCGATTTTCCACTTCTGGAATTTGACCCGGATGAAAAAAGATACGTGGCGCGCCATCACCCGTTTACATCACCGATGGATGAGGATATTTCTTTAATGGCAGAAAAACCGGGTGAAGTGCGAGCCAAAGCCTATGATTTGGTTTTGAACGGCTATGAAATAGCCGGCGGCAGCATTAGAATTCACGTGCAGGATTTGCAGAATAAGATCTTTCGCTTGCTCAAGATTTCCGACGAGGAAGCACGGGATAAATTCGGATTTTTGCTGGACGCTTTCGAGTTTGGCGCGCCCCCGCATGGCGGCATTGCTTTTGGTTTCGATCGCCTGGTGATGCTGCTGGCTAACGAAAGTTCAATTCGTGAAGTGATTGCTTTTCCAAAAACCAACCGCGCGCTTTCCTTGATGGACGGCTCTCCCTCCGAAGTCGGCCAGGAACAGCTTCAGGAGCTGGGTCTGAAAGTTATCTAAATCGTTTTTTTTCTTGACAATTAGTTTTTTTTTTGTTATACTTGATTCCAATATTCCAAACAAGAGTTAAATAGCGGTTTTTATTGTCTCTTAGATTTATTTCCGAGATTAAAGTTTATTGAGAAATGACGACTTGGAAGGAGGTGAAATAATGAAAAGATTGTATAAGACTGTATCATTGTTAATTGTTGCGTTATTTGTTTTTTCTTCAATGTCTTTTATGGGATGTACGAAGCGTCCTAACGCCGAGCACTTACAAAGCTTGGATGAACAAAAAAATGCTGCTCTATCAGCAGAAAATACTTTGGAGGAGAGAAGAAGAGAAAAGAACGAGCTTGAAAGCAAGCTGAATCAAAAAAGAAACGAATTACAAGCAGCAAAAGAAGAATTAGAAACAGTCAAACAAAGAGTAGGACAGTAATTATTTTTTTATAGAATTAGGAGGGTAACATGAAAGCTGTGGCAAAAATTCTATTTGCCGGCTCTTTAGTAATTGTACTTTCAATGGTTCTGGGCGTGTCCACCGGATTCGCGCAAGAGATGACCATGAAGGAGTACAAAGCTCAGTTGCAAGAGTGGGCGGATAGAGAAATGGCAGCTAAAACCGAAATAGCTAAATGTGACAACGAAATTACATCCTTGAATTCTCAGATAGCAGACCTCGATGGTCAAATTGCTAGTGTTTGGGGAGATATTTACGCAGTTCTCGGCGTTTCCGAGAGTGATGTTAATGACTACCGTGCGCAACTCGACGACATGGATCAAGAATTAAGCGCTTTAGGTGGTTTGTCTCCTGAAGATTTGTTTAAAAGAAGAAAAGAACTCGATGCGATGGAAGAAAAGTTAGGCGGGATGAAGTCAAGTCCGATATACGCACTAACTGAAATGCGCGACAGAATTGCGGGTCTTGAAGGCAAGATTGCCACACTCAGGGCCAGTATGCCAAAAGGTATGTATGACGAGTACACAGTCATCCGTGGTGATTACCTGTGGAAAATTTCACGCAATCAATATGGTGAAGGAATCCAGTGGTACCGGATCTATTCCTACAACCGTGATCAAATTGGTGATAATCCGGATTTGATTTACTCGGACCGGGTTCTTAAAATTCATCGGGATAATGCACCAGGTGAATACATGGTTGGCAACGGTGACAATTTAGCGAAAATCGCCGGAAGCATGGACGTGATGGGCGATCCAACCAAGTGGCGTCAATTGTATGAAGCAAACAAAGACGTTATTGGTGATGATTCGAGTTTGATCTACCCACATACAGTTTTAAAAATACCGGGTAGATAGGCTCATTCACCGCAAAAAAAATCGCAGGGGACACTTTCAAGTATTAGGGAAGTGTTCGATTATATTGTTCTATATAGAAATTTTACTTAAATATCTCTAAAGTTGATGTTAACAAGCTCTTGAATCGATGGCTGATATTTGCCGTTGACTCAAGAGCTTTTTTTATTAAGCGGGAAATAGAGTGAGTGATCCGACCAGAATTATTCAGAAAAAAATATCAATCAAAGGCGTTGATCAATTAAAACTTTTTGGCCTGCAGGATAAAAATCTACGCCGTCTCGAGGAGAGGTTTAAAATCACAATTGTTGCGCGCGGTACTGAGATACATTTGTCAGGCCAAGCCGATGTAGTGGAAAGACTCGAAAAGGTTCTTCTAGAACTAATATTGATGACAACCCGGGAGCAAACCATAACCGAAAAGGACCTGCAAACAGTGCTCGATTTGGTAAATGGAACAGGCTCACCTGCCGTTATGAATGACAATTTGGATACAGTCATTCTTTACACAAAAGATGGGGTGATCAAGCCTAAGAGTTCGGGTCAAAACGCGTTTTATCAGAAATCTTTTCAAAATGATATTTTATTTGCAATTGGTCCGGCCGGTACGGGAAAGACTTTTCTGGCGGTTGCGATGGCGGTGGCAGCTTTACGTGATAAGTTGGTCAATAGAATTGTGTTGACCCGGCCGGCGGTAGAAGCGGGTGAAAATTTGGGATTTTTGCCCGGTGATTTTAAGGAAAAGATAGACCCGTATCTCAGGCCCTTGTATGATGCTCTGAACGATATGATACCGGCGGATAAACTAAAACGATATCTCGAATCCCGTGTGATAGAGATAGTTCCTTTGGCCTATATGCGCGGGCGTACACTGAATGATGCCTTTGCCATCCTGGACGAAGCTCAAAACACTTCCTTTAACCAGATGAAAATGTTTCTAACTCGGCTGGGGCTGAATTCCAAAGCGATCATCACTGGAGATATCACTCAGATCGATTTACCTGATACCGGATCATCCGGGTTGGTGCAGGTACGATCTATTGTGTCCGATATTGAGGGTATTGAAATTATCTATTTAACCGAGCGAGATGTGGTTCGTCATCGCTTAGTGCGTGATATAATCAAAGCCTATGAAGTTTACGAAACCAATAATAATAAGAGCAGCCATACCTGATCGAATTTAATTTAAACTTTTCACTTGCAAAAATTTCTGAAAATTTTTTCTGAGTTTACTAAACCTTTTAGAGAGAACCTAAAGGCCCTGCAGGAACATGAACAGTGGCGGTACACACCGCAATTTGTTATGGCTTTGGTTATTGTAATTACGGTCACTTTTATATTTCCCTCAAGCCAATCTTATCAGTTTGCAAATTTGAAGGATGGCGATGTTTACACCGGTGAGGAAATAATCGCCCCTTTTACATTTTTTGTAAACAAAACCGCAGAAGAAATAGCCAGTGACAGAAAGTCGGCTATTGAAAAAGTCCCCCTGGTTTTTGTCCGCGTTGATAGTATCGAGTTGAAACAGATCAGCAGATTTGATGAATTTTTTAAGGAAATCAGTGCCATTCGAAATGCAGGATCGACCGATTCGACAAAATTGACCGATCTACACACTGTGGTAAACAATTTGCCAGTTATTATTGACCAGGCCAACATTCTGATTTTGTTGCGCGGCGCAGAAACTTCACTCAGCAGTAATTCCGAAGAAACGGTAAACAAAAAATTTAATTTTGTCTTCTTAAGACAGAACTTCAGGAGAATTCTTCTCGATCTATATTCAAAAGGAATTTTAAATTTGCAGCCTGAGAAGATACCCGGGTATGTTACAAAAATCACCTTGATTTCTACCGAAAAGGAAACCATAGAAGAGTTAAAAAACTATTTAACTAAAAAAAATTATGAGGACACTCTTCTTGAAAATTTGACCCAGACCTTCCCGGATTTGATTTCAACCACAGTGAAATTAGGGTACCAAATTATCAGTACCTTTTTGAAACCCAATTTAGTTTATAATGAAATTGAGACTGAGCAACGGCTCGAGAGTGCGGTTACGACCGTGCCTCTTTCAAAGGGTATTGTTCTTGAAAACGAAAGAATTGTAAATACCCATGAACGTATCACAAGCGAAACGCTGGATAAATTAAATTCGTTGGCAACAGCAAAGGCCGAAAGAGAGATAAGTGAAGGCGGCTTAAAGATTGTCTTACCCTATATAGGGAAAATGTTATTAGTTTCTCTTGCGCTGTCATTTACAGCTATGTTTCTGACTGTTTCCCGAAAAGAGATATTGTATGATTTAAAAAAGATGGTTTTGATATTTATCATCTTTATGATGATAATTGGTACTACCTTTCTGATTAACCAATTTGGTTTTTCGTCAAACCTGAAATATCTGATCCCTATTTCCATTGCTTCAATGCTGTTTACCATATTTTATGACTCAAGGGTTGCTTTTGTTGGAACAGTAACCTTGAGCATCATTATCGGAGGGCTGAGGGGCAATGAATTCGGCATAATGATAATCTGCCTTTTTGTAGGAACGGTCTCCACATTTGCGGTACGTGAAATTCAAACCCGATCCTGGATAATAAAAGGGTTTTTATCGATCTCTGTCGCATATATTTTATCGATCGCTGCAATTGAGTTTCTACAGAATACCGACTTCAAAGATCTGTGGAATATGTGGCTATACGGCTTAATCAACGGCCTGCTGTCGCCGATCTTGGCTTACGGGTTAATGATAATTTTTGAAGCCGTCTTCAGCTTCACAACAAATTGGACTTTGTTGGAGTTGTCGGATCTGAATAAACCCTTGCTTCGCCAGTTGGCGATACGTGCCCCGGGAACTTATCATCACAGCATTATGGTCGGAAATCTCTCGGAAGCGGCGACTGAGTCTGTCGGCGGCAATGCTTTGCTGGCGCGGGTGGCATCCTATTATCACGATATTGGGAAAATGGAAAAGGCGGAATATTTCGTTGAGAATCAAAAGGGCGGGAAGAACCCACATGAGAAGCTGACTCCCAGTATGAGCTGCCTAATTCTGATTAATCATGTGAAGCGAGGGCTAGATCTTGCCCATGAATACAAATTGCCAAAGGAAATCTGTGATTTTATTTCCGAGCATCATGGTACTAATATCATTCGTTTTTTTTATGAAAAGGCCAAGGAAAATAGCGATAGTTTTGAAGTAAATGAAACTGATTTCCGCTATCCTGGTCCAAAACCGCAAACCAAAGAAACCGGGATCGTTATGCTGGCGGACTCGGTCGAGGCAGGCTCGCGGAGCCTGAAAGATCCGTCGGTCAGCAGAATCCGCGGTATGGTGAATTCATTTGTTCATGAACGCTTACTGGATTCTGAGTTGGATGAGTGTCCACTGACAACCCGCGACTTAAACTTTATCAAAGAAAGTTTCGTGAACACTTTAACCGGAATGTTCCACGGCAGAATTGAATATCCTGATCAGGACAAAAAACTTTTTCGCAAGGGTCATAAGAAACCTACGGTGAAACCGGTTGAAATTCCAGGTTAGGATCCATAACAGTCAAACTCATGAAATCCCGGTAAATGGGATTAAAGAACTTATTAAAAAAATTTGGCAAGCTGAAACCAAAAGCAGTGCAAATTTAACTGTAATTTTGGTTGACGACATTTGTATAAAAGAACTGAACAAGGATTACCTCAATAAAAATTCTGTAACGGATGTCATTGCTTTTCCCTTGTCTAATGAAACTGGGAATGTGTTTGAAGGAGAAATTTACATAAGTGTGGATCGTGTTCTGGAGAATAGGAGTATATACAATGTGGAATTGGGCCTTGAATTAAAGCGAATGGCGGTACACGGGGTTTTGCATTTTCTCGGCTACAAAGATAAATCT
The DNA here is from genome assembly GCA_004356825.1 of Caldithrix sp. GTDB lineage: Bacteria > Zhuqueibacterota > Zhuqueibacteria > Oceanimicrobiales > Oceanimicrobiaceae > Oceanimicrobium. The sequence continues at coordinate 8,057 of SMXC01000073.1, read as the reverse complement.
GACACTGAAAAGCACGAAATGACCGCACGAGAGGACTATTATCTCTCACTTTAAGAATCGCTAATAATAACTTTCATGGAGGTGAATATACCAGTTTGGACCTCGAGTCGTATTTACTATTAATAACTTTTATTCCTCTACTTTTTCTTTCAGCTTTTTTTTCAAGCGCCGAGGTTGCTTTTTTATCTCTATCCGAACTCGATCTTAAGGAACTTAGAAAAAAAGCCTTAAAGCGTTCCAAACGAGTGGCGCAGCTTTTGGACAATCATCATACTTTTTTTATAGCAATACGGTTTGCTTCATTGGTTGCTCAAATTGCATTAGTCTGTACCGTCATTTTGTTATCTAAGAGTGTTGCCGTTTTTTTGGATGTTTCTCATACACTGGTATTAATTTTAATGCTGAGTTTCTTTGCCGTAGCGGTATTCATGATAAATGAAATTTTGGCAAAGTTTGTCCTTACAAAAAATCGCCTTGTTGCTGAATTCCTCTCTTTGCCCGCTATGGTTTACTTTACTTTAATTAGCCCATTTATAGGACTCCTGGCCAGGCTCTTCCAGTTTTTTTCAAACATGTTGGATGTTTCCCGGAAGAGCACGGTTTTCGAGCACCACAAAATTATGGCATTGGTGGAAGATAGGGAAGAAAACGGCGGTCTGGAAGACAACGAACGTGCTATGATTGATTCGATTTTTGAGTTTGGCGAAACCGAGGTTCACGAAATTATGATACCACGAATTGACATCGTAGGTGTTGAGGAAAACATTTCTCTTGAGAATTTAACCAAGTTAATTAAAAGCAAGGGGCATTCCAGAATTCCGCTCTACAATGAAGGACTTGATAATATTTTAGGCATTATTCATGCAAAAGACCTTTTGCCGATTATTATTAATGGTAAAGCAGACATACCGGATTTGAAAAAATTGGCGCGTCCCGCTTCCTTTGTACCCGAAAGCAAAAAACTGCATCATTTGCTGAAAGAGTTCCAGAAGAAACGACAGCACATGACCATCGTTGTGGACGAATACGGCGGTACCGCAGGCCTGGTGACACTGGAAGATGTCCTCGAGGAAATCGTTGGCGAAATTCAGGATGAATACGATAAGGAGCCGCCGCTGTATAAAAAAATAGACGAAAATAGCTTTCTCGTCGATGCGAAAATCGACTTGGATGAGCTAAATGAAGAGCTCGAAATGGACTTACCCACCGAAGGCGAATACGAAAGCCTGGGTGGTTTTATTTTTAGTTTAACAGATTATGTTCCGGAACAAAATGAAGTTGTGAAATATAACAACTACAGATTTCTTATTAAAAAGATAGATAAAAACCGAATAATTCAAGTTGAACTGACGAGAAGCAAGGATGTTGAAGACGGAAAGAAGGGTTCCGGGGGAGTTTAAAACTTTGAACTGGATTTTAAAATGGCGATGAATCAATTTCGGCGGGACCCGATCACCGGGCGCTGGTCGATTATTTTTCAAGAGGAATATAAGATCGAGGATCTGATTTCAAATACTACGCCTCGCCGGAAAAAAAAGTCTAATGGGAAATGTCAACTTTGCGGCGGTTTCGAGGCTGAGACACCTTCAGAAATTTTTGCGATACGAGACGACAATTCGAAAAAAAATGAATCGGGGTGGAAAGTGCGAGTCGTGCCGGATAAACAACCTTTTTTGCAAATCTATGGCGATCTCGATAATCGCGGCGTGGGCATGTATGATGTTTTGAACGGCATTGGCGCTCACGAGTTGGTGATAGAATCGCCAAAACACAACGAGCAAATCTATGATATGGACTTAGATCAGGTTCAGAATGTGTTGTTTGCTTACCGTGAGCGTTTTATTGATCTTAAACGTGATACCCGTTTTCGGTATGTGTTGCTGCACAAAAATTATGGCGACGGCAATGACCAATTGAAGAACCACTCGCATTCACACATCATTGCGACTCCTATTACTCCGGCGCGGGTTAAATATGAATTGATGAACACCCGCGAACATTATCAATATAAAGAGAGGTGTTTATTTTGCGACATCATCAATCAAGAGCTTGAGGATGATGAAAGAATTATCCTGCAAAATGATAAATTCGTCGCGCTGACTCCTTTCGCATCCCGAGCTCCTTTTGAAATTTCCATATTGCCGAAACAGCACGAGACATTCTTTGAATGGAACAATGAGTATAGCCAACTGGCTTTTATACTCAAGGAAGTTTTACGAAAATTAAGCAGCACTTTGAATGATCCGAATTTTGTTATGGTATTGCATTCCGGACCAAATGTCGCTGCCGGGAAACAACGGGGTTACTGGAAAACAATTGAACGAGATTATCATTGGCATATCGATATTACGCCGCAATTTCGCGGCTTCACAAGTTTTGAGATCGGCTCCGGATTTCAAATCAATGTCATATCTCCTGAAACGGCCGCAAGAATTTTGAGGGAAGAAAAATATAATTAACCTGAATAAACCACAAAGAAACAAAGTTCATTTAATAAATACTCACCTTTATCTTTATCATTTCTTTGTGTTCTCTGTGCCTCTGTGGCAAGTGCTTAAGGTTAGCGAGGACAAATGATCAAAAACTCTTCTGAAAAAGCAATGAACAAACTCGTGGCGCTCTGCAAGCGACGCGGCTACATTTTTCAATCCAGCGAAATCTATGGCGGTCTGGACAGCTCCTACGATTACGGACCTTTGGGTGTTGAGTTGAAAAAGAATATCAAGGAATTCTGGTGGCAAAGTATGGTGCAGACCCGGGAAGACATTGTCGGGCTCGATTCTGCCATTTTAATGCACCCGAAAATCTGGGAGGCCTCCGGACACGTCGAAGGCTTCAACGATCCAATGATTGACTGCAAGAACTGCAAGCGCCGGTTTCGCGAGGACGATGAAAGGGTTAAAGATAAATGCCCGGTCTGCGCCGGCGAGCTTACTGAAGTCCGGCAGTTCAACCTGATGTTTAAGACTCAGATGGGTGCAGTTGCGGAAGATGCCTCGATTGTCTACTTGCGACCTGAGACCGCCCAGGGTATTTATGTCAACTTCGTCAATGTCATGCAGTCTTCCCGTCAGAAAATTCCTTTCGGCATTGCTCAGATCGGTAAAGCCTTTCGCAACGAAATCACCCCTCGAAATTTTATCTTCCGGACCCGTGAATTCGAACAGATGGAAATGCAGTTTTTTGTCAAACCCGGCTCAGATGGTGAATGGTTTGAATATTGGAAAGAACAACGAATTAACTGGTACGACGATCTCGGCATCAAAAAGGAAAACTTGCGATTTCGCCAGCACGGCAAAGATGAACTTGCCCATTACGCAGCGGCGGCGTTTGACATCGAGTTTAAATATCCGTTCGGCTGGAAGGAGTTGGAAGGCGTTCATAACCGCACGGATTTTGACCTCAAGCGGCATACGGAGTACTCCGGCAAAGATTTGCAATACTTTGACGACGCCACGCGCGAACGTTACACTCCTTATATCATTGAAACCTCGGCCGGGTGTGACCGGACTCTGCTCACCTGTCTCGTCGATGCTTACGACGAAGAAGAGCTTGAAAAGGACACCCGAACCGTGTTGCGTCTTTCCCCCAAAATTGCGCCCATTAAAGCCGGTATTTTCCCCCTGGTCAAAAAAGACGGTATGCCGGAAATTGGCCACAAAATCACCGATGACTTGAAAAAGCACATGCCGGTCTTTTACGATGAAAGTGGCGCAGTCGGTCGCCGCTACCGCCGCCAGGATGAAGCCGGTACACCTTTCTGCATCACCGTGGATTCCCAGACTTTAGAGGATGACACAGTGACCGTTCGCGAACGGGATTCGATGCAGCAGGATCGAGTTGCGAGTGATAAGCTTTTGGAGTTTTTGAAAGACAGGATCTAAACATGATCAATAAAGATCGATTACAATGGATTGTTGAGCAACACTACAGGACGATTGACAGGCACTACAACCAGCGAGTCATCACCAAAAGTTGGTGTCTCACCGTTTGGGCTACTCTCAATGATATTTACGGCTTCTAATAAGGCCATTCTGCTAAACTATCAGGGTATCGTCTTAACAATGATTCCGGTGATTATGTTTTGGATAATCGAAGGATTACAGGCAAGTCATATGAAAATAATGGAGCTTCGTGTTGCTGAACTGGAAAAGTTATGGTTATCGAATGAATCGGAGGTCTCAAATTCCACGGATTTACTATTTTATGGCAGCCATCAATATCAATCATCCAAAGTAAAATTCAATTTATTTGTCTATGCCCTCTTCAAAATGGAGACCGTATTTCCTTTTTATTTGCTGCTCGCAATCTTTAACGCAATAGTTGTTCTGATCTTTATGGTGACATTTCAAATGTAGGATATTCACCCTTTATCTCTCTCTTACCGGACAATCTGGCACGCAAGTAGCGCGACGACGCCCACCTCAACCAGATAAAATCCAGATTCTTTTTTTTACAAATTCATGCGACTTCACACTGAGCAGAGTCGATGTGTGAAAACAGAATAATAGACCCAAGGCAATCATGAAAAAAACAACGCTCTTTTTACTGCTATTTTTGACTGCATGCCAAACGCAATTCGAAAAAACTAAACTGGACGAGTACCTGGCGCAATATCAGCCATACGAGATGCATTTTGATGCCAGCCAATACAATGACACCGATAAAACCATTTTAAGGAAATTAGTAAAAGCAGCGGCTTACATCGATACCGTTTATTGGATGCAAACCTCAAAATACGGCCTGAGTCTGCGGCGAAACTTACAGGCCATAACTGACGAGCCCGAAGCCCAAAAGCAGCTCACGCTCATCAAGCGAAATGCCGGTCCGTTTGAAATGCTGAAAGACCACGAGACTTTTGTCGGTAATCAGCAGTACTATCCTGGCGATGAACTCTATCCGCGCGGCATGACCGTTCAACAATTTGACACATATTATGAAACACTTGCCCCGGAAAAACAACAGCAGTTCATGTCGCCATATACTGTCATTCGCAGAACGGGCAGCGGCGGGTATAAAGCCGTGCCATATTATAAAGAGTACAAAAAATGGATTACACCCATCGTGCAACTGCTGAACGAATGCGCTGACCTGACCGATAACGCCTCGTTTGCGATATTCCTGCGCCTCAAGGCAAAGGCCCTGACCACCGACGATTATTTTGCTGCGGATGTCGCCTGGATCGACGTGGAAGGCAGCAAATTTGATATTGTGTTCGGGCCGTTTGAAACCTACTCCGACGGCATCAAAGGTGTGAAGGCAAAATACGAGGCGTCCATCGAAATTGTGGATCAAAAGGAATCAGAAAACCTGGAAATTTACACCAGGTATTTGCCGGAGCTGGAAAAAAATCTACCCATACCCGAGGAATATAAATCGGTGGTAAGCGGACTGACAGCCAAATTCGTAGTGGTGCGCGATATCATCCGGGCGGGCGAAGCTGCTGCCGGTTACCAGGCGGTCGCGACCAACCTTCCAAACGATCCCGCCGTCCACAAGCAAAAAGGCACGAAAAAGACTTTTTGGAAAAATATGTTTGAAGCGCGCTTTAATGCGATCATCACGCCGGTTAGCAAAAAACTCATTGATGAATCTCAGATCTCCTATCTTTCCGACGAAGGCTTTTTTCAATTTGTTTTAATGCACGAAATTTGTCACGCGATCGGCCCGCGCACCGTTAAGGTGGGCGACAAAAAGGGCATGGCTGTTAATGCCGCTATCGGACCGAACTACAGTGCGCTGGAAGAATGCAAAGCCGATGTTTCCGGGTTGTATTCCCTGGCCTACCTGATAGATCTCGGGGTTGTGGATGCAAGCAAGGAAAAGAATTTTTACGTTTCGTATCTCGGCAGCTTGTTCCGCTCCGTTCGTTTTGGGCTGCACCAAGCGCACGCCAAAGCTGCGGCCATTGCATTGAATTTTCTACGCGAAAACGGGGCGCTTTCTTATGATTCCAACAGTAACAGATGGGCTGTGAATTTTGATGAATTCCGCCAGGGTATTAAACTGCTCACCGCCGAATTGTTAATCCTGGAAGGCGACGGCCTCAATGAAAACGTGGTTGAATTTTTCAACAAATGGGCGGTGATGACGCCGCCCTTACAGGCGAGCCTGAAAAAGGTGAATGACCTGCCGATTGATGTGTTGCCGCAGTATTCTATTAAATGGGAATAATAGATTAGTTTGGCACCTGGGTTTGTTTTTTTGAATCCACCCTACTGGCAGTAAAGAAATTGAAATAAAAATCTTTAATATTGCAGAAATTGACTTAAAACTTTTAAGACGAAATATAGCCATATAGCAAAAGTTTGTTCAGGCCACGCGGCTTTTGCAAGAATGCTAAAGGCAGAAATAGTAATCTATTGATTTTAATTATTTGGAAGCGTGTCGAATTTCCTACTGGATTTTAACACCATCAAGGTTTTCTAACTTTGCCAACAAACCCCAGCCGCCAAAATCTTCTGAAACGGCCATCCAAATCTCATTTTCACCTTTTTTAAAGGGCAGATAAAGTTCGTCAAAGAATCCGATAGTGCCTAAGAAGCGAAAATCCCTTGAAGCGTAATTATTGTTTCCGCTGTAAAGAAGACGGTCGTTGAAGAAAACTCTAATTCGATCACTAAATCCGAACTGGATTTTTTTGATTTGTTCATGATCTGAGCGGATCACCACTTTTGCAAAAACGGTGTTTTTGCCGTCACGGGGGCTTTGCAATCGTGCCAGATTTGCTACTCCGGTTTCTTCGCAGGCGAATTTTTGCCAGCTGAGGCTTTCTTTGTCCTGCTTGGAAAGTTTGTGTTTCTGGTCGAGAAACGCTTCCGGAAAATTGTTCGAGACCTGCCATGACAGTATTGTGGTCTCAGAGGCTTTCTCAACTTTTGGCGGGACGCCTTTGAGCTCGGGATTATCGATATTCCGGAAACGGAAATTAGAAAAATGCGCCGGTGCAAGATTCCCTGCTTTTAATCCAATCTTCCCGGCGGCAATTTCACGTTTCAGATCATGAGTGACCAGCACCGGTGATTCCATATCCATAATATAGATTTCCGCCCGTTTGCCGGAGACGACAAGTTTCACCGGCATCCAATTGTTAAATTCGTATTTTATGGCAGCTCCATAACCCTCACCGTGATAGAGTTGCCATCCTGAATCACCATTGAAAACCGGGGTGTACTGGTTGGCATCGGGTTTTCCGGATTGATGCGGCCGCATGTAAAAGTCCTCAAAATTCCTGCTGTCCTGGACTCGAAAAATGACTCCCATAAATCCGCGTTCTCCGCTAAAGGCTATGTCGAACTCAATAACTCCGTTTTTAAAATCAGCATCCTTGAAGATGGCTTGTCCGCCTTTTAGATAAAGGCTTTCGCGGCCAAAATAATTTTCAACCCGGGTTTCTCTGGCGCTAATATCCCATTTATCAGAGCTAAAAGGAATGGATTGCGCCGAGCTGTTGGTGATACATGCAAGACTTAGAATAACTGTAAAAATACAAAGCCACATTTTTAACCTCCCGAGGAAGTTCATCGTCTCCTCTTTATAGTTTTATCTTTTTTTCGCGGGGCTGTCCCAAAAGCCGAAAAACGTCTTTGCGAGGAGCGTAGCGACGAAGCAATCCGCTGATTTTAGGCATAGTACTAGCAGATTGCTTCGCTTCGCTCGCAACGACATGTTACTTTTTGGACAGCTCCACCAAATGGCAGCGAGGGCAATATAACGAATTAAAGGTAAATAGTATTGTAAAAATGTGACAAACTTTGAGACGGATTAAAGTACTTCATCAATTTGGTTGGCGGCTTTCTGGAAAGTAGTTCCTGCGGTGAGAAGCCGGAAAATGCCTTTATTTCCTTTATAAAATGCGGCTGATCGCAATAGCCACATTCATCGGCGATTCTTGTCCAGCTAAGCCCCATTCGTTGGAAATAAATAGCTTTTTGAAAGCGGACGATATTTGCAAATTTCTTCGGACTGATACCGACAGAATTCTTGAATCGCCTGATGTACTGTCTCCTGCTTAAGCAAAAAACCTTTGATAATTTATTTACTTCAACATTGCCTTT
>SMXC01000072.1 GCA_004356825.1 Caldithrix sp. | reverse complement strand
TGACGGTTGGTTTGGACCGCACCTTGCCTAGCTGCTCGATATAGGCAGCGACCTGATGTGTGCCGATATCTGCAAGATTGGCAACCCGTTGCCGCCGGCACCACTCAAAAAAAGTACAGGCTGCCCGATAGTAAGCCATCCGCGTATTCCGGTTGCGGATGTCAGCGGCAAAAAACTCTAAGAAGCGATACGCCCCTTTTTCACCGGTTGCCAGCACGATGGCAGGAATCGCCGCCGAGCCCATCTCGGCCGGCAGATTGTGGAAAAGCTCTAAAACCCTTTAAGCCGATTGATCTGGAAAGGAATCATCACCAGAGAAAACAAACCACCACTCAAGTCGCTTACAAGCCAAATATGAAACCCGCTTTGGATGGAAGACAGGGTATTAAGCATATTCGTCCGTCAATGTACGGTAACAGAGACCTGAATCCCCAATATTGACGATTGTTTGATAAAAATTTGCGTGAACGCACAATAAAAACCTACCAAACAACCTAAACTACTAAAAAATGTAGTCAAAAGTCTAATTTTTCTTTAATCGGGATAAGGTTGAGCTGTGGAAAAATGTGATGTAACTTCTAAACTAAACAAAGTATTAGGGTGACAAATCCTTAGCGTACATTTACGCACCAATCTCGCTAGTACCCTTAAATGCAAGATGGTTGCACTTACCGCTGCTATGAGAAAATTGCTGTGTATCATGAACACAATGATAAAAAATAACCAATATTGGCAACCAAGTCTTGCTAAAAACGCTTGACTTTTAAGACAGTCGCTACTTGACTTGACTACTTGGCTGAATAACATCAACGAATTTCAATTAACTTATAAGCTCAAATCCCATCATTTCGGATTTAGCTTGGCACGATGAAATGAATGTTAGGCCTTGGTGCCTCTATGGTTAGTGGCAATGTTTCGCAGCATAGGCTGAAACTTCTTCCGATATTCATTTGGCGATAGACTTGTATAACGTTTGAAGATTTTTCTAAAAAAACTACTATTCTCATATCCAACGCTATACGTTATTTCATCGATGGTGTGATTTTCCGTTTCCAGGATTTTTTTGGCAGCCTCTACCCGGAGTTTCTGCAAGTGATGCATCGGTGTATCGTCGGTCGCTTTTTTGAAGCGTCGTTTAAAAGTCCGATGACTCAAGCCCGCTTTGTCCGCCATATCTGCAACGGTTGTCTTCGCAGAGAAATTCTCATGTAACCATTTTTGCACGGACAGAATGCATTCATCTCGATGATTTTGTTGAGATTGAAGGGACGCAAACGGAGATTGAAAGGCACGATTCATGTCAAAAACAAGGAACTTAGAACATTGAACAGCTATTTCATGACTACAATATTTTTCAACCAAATATAGGGCAAGATTAATAGAAGCTGATGCACCCCCGGATGAGTATAAGTCTCCTTCATCCGTAAGAATCCGGTCAGGATGTAGGCATACACGAGGATACATGCTTTCAAAAAGCTTCACGAATCCCCAATGCGTTGTCATGGCTTTTCCATCGCATAAACCCGTAGCCGCCAGTAAAAAAGCACCAGTGCAAAGACTGGCCAAACTGGTTCCATTCGCATGTTGATGCTTCAACCATGCTATTTCCCTCGGGAAAACCTCTTGGACCTTTCTCAGATCCATAACTAAAGCGGGTATGAGAATCAAGTCGGCAGCCTCAACTGCATCCATTGCGCGATGGGGCACGATCGGAACTTTTGTCGAGGTGTTGACCGTTTCTCCGGTTGCAGTGACGATCTCGACTTGGAACAAAGGCGCCGGCTCCATGTCATGAATTCGGTTCCAAAGAATACCGGCCTGCGCAAATAAATCCATCACACTCGCGAGACTTCCGAGTCCGGTGTTTTCAACAGCGATGATAGCAACTTTCGTCATAAGTGCATTCCTTCAAGTCTGTTCTGATTCGAATTATCCATAATTTGTACATAGTGGCCCGATAGAACCTACTTTTGTCCTTTGTGCCACTGTTTTTTCTAAAGAACATTATTTATCTTCCAATGTCAAGATTTAATTTGATTAAATCGTTAGGAGTATTTTGAATGAAACAAATGCACATTTTTTTAATTTGTACCCTCGGTTTGATTTCATCATTGTATGCGCAAACGAGTCTGACTGGAAGCATCAAAGGCCGTGTCGTAGACAAAACCACCAAACAGCCGCTGCCGGGTGCGAATGTAGTTATTGTTGGCACGAATCGAGGCGCTGCCTCTGATCCGGCAGGCTTTTTCGTCATCGAAGGCGTAAAGGAGGACATTTATAAATTAAAAGTGACCTTTATTGGATACAACACTTTTATCGAAACGGATGTCCGCGTGGTCCGCCATAAAACCGCTTATGTTGAGGATATCGAGCTTATATCATCATCAGTAGCAATGCGGGAAGTCCTTGTGACCGACGGGCTTTTCAATGACGATGAACAAGCGCCGGTCTCGTATTTTACTTACACCAGGGAAGAGATCAGGCGTGCACCCGGATCTGCCGGGGATGTCTTTCGTGCTATGGAAACCTTGCCTGGGGTCAGTACCTCCGGAGGCGAGTTTTCAGCCTTTTCCGTAAGAGGCGGCAGCCCAAAGGAAAATATTATTCTCATCGACAATATTCCCTTTGGCAAAGTCACCCACTTCAATGGCGGTAGTGAGGAGCAGGAGGCTCAGGGTGGCCGATTCAGTATCTTTGCCCCGGGTCTGATCGAAGAGGCAAATTTTCAAGCTGGCGGCTTCTCGGCCATTTATGGCGGCAAGTTCTCCTCGTTTCTGGACTTGAAAATAAAGGAAGGCAATACCGAAAATCCCACGGTTGACGGGCGTATCGATGTGCTCGGTTGGGAGATAAATTATGACGGCCCTCTGCCTGCCTTAAAAAATTCCAGTATGGTCGTCTCTGCAAGGCACCAGGACTTTACCCGCATCCTTGAATTAACCGGACAAGAGGAATTCGGTTCACCCAGATTTACGGACATCATTGCGAAGATTACAACCGAGTTTAGTCACAAAAACAAACTTTCCTTTCTGGCGATTTGGGCGCCGGAAAACTTCGACCGCACCGTCAAAGATGTCTTCGAAAGCGACGATTTCGCCAGCACAGATCTCACAGACCTCGACGAGCAGAAAACCCTCCTGGGGGTGAACTGGCGTTTCCTTACAAGCAAATCGACCTTCTTGCAAAACAGCATCTATTTTCGCCGAACCGACCGGGATATTACCGTTGGCAGGGCATGGCCGGTTTTCGTGAATGGAGAAGCCCCGCAGTCTGAAGAAGAAATACGATATAAAGATATTCTCAGCGAAGACAGCCATGAATATGAATTTGGTATGCGAAGTATCTTTTCTATATTTCCCAGCGACAACTCAACCTTTAGAACGGGCTTTGAAGTAAGCCGTACTACCTTCAATTTAGTACGCACGCAAAACGGGCTTGATACCCTGTACTTTTATGATCAGAATGATTTTCGGCCGCACCCTGCTCAAAAATTCATTATCACCAGCCCGGAGTTTGTTAACAATAATTTTGATGACACGAAAACCATTCTGGCTGCCTTCACCGAATATTCATTCAGACCATTCGATAAACTAACTCTAAATGCTGGCCTGCGCTACGAGTACAACGAGTTCAACAACCAACATTACTTCGCACCGCGGGGAAGCGGCAGTTTCACCTTAAACCCCAAAACAAGGTTAAACTTTGCTACCGGAATTTATTACCAAACCCCGGAATTTGACATCTTGACTGCAGACGCAAGAAATGTAGATTTGTCAAATGAAAAATCTTATCATTTTATTTTGGGGCTGTCACGCTATCTCCGCGACGATCTTAAATTAACCACTGAAATCTACTACAAACAGTTCAGCGATTTAATTGTCCGCAACGATCGTACGAACCAACTGCGCCGAAATGATGGCGACGGCTGGGCTGCCGGCATCGATTTGAGCCTCATCAAACGGTTCGTAAACAAGTTTTACGGGCAAATAAATTATTCCTACGCTCAGAGCAAAAGAGATGACCACAACGGCGAGGGCGAGTATAATTCCGATTTTAACCAACCGCATATCTTCTCGATTTTGGGCGGCTATGAGTTCAACAAGGAGTGGTCGATTTCAGCCAAATGGCGCTTTGCTACGGGCCGCCCCAAGGACTCTTTTATTGTTCATGAGAACATTTTTAACGATCCGAATTTCGTTCGTTACTCAAAAGAGATCACGAGAAATAACGGCGAAAGGCTATCCGATTTTCATACCTTCAATGTCCGGGTGGATTATCGTAAACAACTTGGCAGAATCGCTTTGGTCAGCTTTCTGGATGTCGTGAATTTATATAGTCATCTCAATGTCAATGAAGATCGCTTTCTGGAAATCACCGGTGGAGAAGATCGTCGGGGATTTAACATTCTGCCCACGGGAGGGCTAAAAATTGAGTTTTAGACTACCATTTAAATGTCAACCTAAATTAGCAGGGTGTAAATGGCTACTACAAATAGACTTTCCGGATTTCTTATTTTACTCTTGTCGCTTCTCTGGATAACAGGGTGTACGACACAACCTGATTCTCCGTCCAAAACCTTTCATTCTGAATTAGAGTATTTGCAGGTTCTCAACGATGCCGGACCGGCACTGGACCCGCAAATCATTTTTCTTCTGATGGCACAGTACATGAATGCCAATCAAAACAAGGCAGGAATTGATTTTTTTTCATCGTTTCTCGAAAAACATGAAGAACGGTTGGCGCCATTGTTCACTAATTTCCTTCTACCTGGATGATTTTTACGATCAGCTGCTATATGAAGTGGAGTCTGTTCATACTTATTGCCTATTTCTATGTCTGAACTGAAATCAAGGAGCAACTGCATAATTTGGATAAGCTCGGGCTTTTCAGCTGTGATATGAAGCCCGGCATCTCCAGACCAGTTTTTGGCATCCGGATGGATGGCTCCCGCTTGCAAAATAAGCTCGACTTCTTCTAAATGGTTGTTTTCAAGCTCGGTGAAATATCTATCTATAGAAGTATAATCAATACCGCGAGTAGTGAGTTCTTTCTGGGCGGCGGCTCTGGATTTTTCTGAAATCTTTTCTTTCCTTCCATCGTTTTGCGCCTCACAACGGACACCCAAAAATAGAAAAACAAAAATTAAAACCGCCAACTGTTTCTGTTTCATCGTTTTTCCTCCGCTTTTTTGTTCATTCCCGATCATCCAAAGCATCGTTCAACTCTTCTTTTGTAATGCGGGTGTACTGTAGTGAGTAGGCGGCATTCTGGTGGCCGAGCTGCCGCTGCACTGCCGCCACGTTGCCGGTTTTCTCGATCAGGTGGCGCCCCATGCCGTGCCGGGCGCTGTGTGGCGTTTTCCCTTTTACCCCCGCCGCCTGACAGACGCTATTCCAGATAGCGTTGATAGCGTTAACACTCAACCGTCCACTCTGGTTTACCTTCCCCGTTGCTGGCAGAAACAAGGCTGGCGATTTTTTATAATACTTCACACCATCCGCTCGCTCATGTTCTAAGTAGTCAGTAATCGCCTGCAGCCCTTCCCGGCTGATCTGATAGGTCTGCTCTCGGCCCCCCTTTTCTTGGGTGCGGATGGTACGCTCGGTAAAATCGACGTCTGCAGCATTAATGGCAATTATTGCGGCCCGGCGCATGCCTGTTTCAATCAGGGTATAGACGATGGCGCGATTCCGGTACGGCCGATAATCTTTCCGTTGCGGCCGTTGGCTTTCATTGCGATGGCGGTGGCGATCTTTAGAGCGGGCGCCAATCTCCACCAGGAGGTCGGCGGCGTCGAGCAACCGACGTCGTTCGGTGGATGTAATGGCTCGATCGACGCTGAGCAGACTGGTGGTGGCAACTAGTTTGATTTTCGCCATGGGATTGCCTAGGGGGAAATGCCGATATTTGTTGACCCACCTGGCAAAGGTCTTCAGGTGCGCCAGCACGCGGTTGACTGTGCGGTCATTCCAGCGCCTGGTATTCTCTCCTAAGGTTTCGTTCTGCAGCCAGGTCTTGAAGGCCTGCGATAGGCGGGGTGTCCAGTTGGGTAGTTTATCATTGCCCACCTCTGCCAGCATGAAGTTGAGAAAGCTCGCCAGGTCCCGCCTCTGAACTTTCTGCGACGACGCCATCGTCGTCACTTCAAACTCGAAATAGGCCGCCATCCAGGTTGCCACCGATTCAATTTTACGATTGACCACCATCAAATTGCTGCCCAGATCATTTCGTAAGGTATTTTGTAGCGCTTTTTTAACGGTTTTGGACATAGATTTCACCTTAATGTTAACATTCTACCTTACGAAAGATACATTT
>SMXC01000071.1 GCA_004356825.1 Caldithrix sp. | reverse complement strand
TTTGTGAAAGGAACTTTATATGAAAAAAGCTGAATCCTTGCAGGATTTTCTCACCAGTGAAGGGTATATCAAAGTGCAGATGAAGAGAAGTGTTGCGGGTCATTTCGAGATTGATGCCGAAGTAGAGAGAATCGCAGCGTTTTTGCTCCTGGTCGATACGGGTGCCGGGAAGACCGTTTTACATACGGAAACGGCAGAGTTGCTTGGAATCGCTTGGAGAATTCTGCTGAAGGTGGTGGAGGAAGCGGGACAACGCGGGCCGCCATGAGCTCGGCGGTATTGAAAATGTTCCAGATTGGGTCCTTGCAGATGGAATCCTTTCCAATGTATATGATGTTTCGGCCATGTAATCTCCGGCATTGAGGCTCAGGGAGGTAGAAAAATGATGGAGTCCTGGGGGCGGATATCCTTGGTCAAAAATCAGCCATTATTGATTATGGACAGGCCAAGCTTTATTTCAAGGAGCAGCAACTTAACTTCCTTATAAAATCGGTCATAGAATGCTGCTGAGAATGTTCAAGAACGGTCAAATGCAAGCTGACACTATTATCAAAGGACAACAAGAAAGAAATTGGCCAGAAACTGCATATTTATGCGTTGCTTGTGAAGATATTTAAAGATATATTTGACTTGTATGAAGTTGGAGTACTTGATTAATTAAGGAGGACAAGACATGTCACTACGAATTAATGATGAAGCGCCTGATTTTACGGCTGCTACAACTGAGGGGACGATTAACTTTCATGAATGGATTGGCGATAGCTGGGCGGTACTATTTTCTCATCCAAAAGATTTCACGCCGGTCTGCACCACCGAATTGGGATACATGGCCGGTCTGGCCCCTGACTTTGCAAAGCGTAACTGCAAAGTCATTGGCTTGAGCGTTGATCCGGTGGAAAGCCACAAGGGCTGGGCCAAAGATATCGAAGAAACCCAGGGCCATGCCGTCAACTTTCCCATGATCGGAGACACGGATCTGGCCGTGTCGAAGCTTTACAATATGTTACCGGCAGAGGAAAGCGGTACCTGCGAGGGCCGCACGGCTGCTACCAACGCCACCGTCCGTTCTGTCTTTATCATAGGACCCGATAAAAAAATCAAGTTGATGCTGACCTACCCGATGACCACAGGGCGAAACTTTGACGAAATCTTGCGCGTGCTTGATTCCATGCAGTTAACCGTTGAACATAAAGTAGCTACGCCTGCCAACTGGAAAAATGGCGAGGAGGTCATTATCGTTCCGTCAGTATCGGATGATGAAGCGAAGGAAATGTTTCCGGATGGCTGGAAAACAGTTAAACCCTATTTGCGCCTGGTTAAACAGCCAGGGGTAAGCTAAGAATAATGTCAAATGGATGCTTTACTTTTAAAGAAGGTCCTATAGATAAAAAAAACGGCTGCTTTCAAAGTGGCCGTTTTAAATTCTCACAAAAATGAATAAAATTTGCCACTAAGGGTTAGGGAGTCCATCGTCGATTTTCATAAAACCGGACCCTGCTTTATTTATCCAACTCCGCCAATTTCCCCACATCACGCCACGAATTTTCATAAGCCAGAAATGCCATAATTCGCTCGCCATCGCTGATAAGCCGCATATAACTGGTGATTATTGAGAAAACGCCATCTTCCGTTATCTTATCAAAAATGTCGGTGGAAACAACATGAATTCCGCAAAAACCCAAATCTTGAGATTTCCCCTTCGGAGTTCGTGGCACAACTTCTTTGTTTACGTGTAACGACCTCCAGCCGCAAAGCAGATTCTCCTCATCGAAGACTAAAAAACGTTTCGTTTCTCTTTCATTGACTGCAAGTGTGGCCAGACACTTATTTTCTAAATGATGTTCGAACATTTTTTCCAAATTGATGTTGCTGAGAATATCTACATTATGAATAATAAACGGTTGACCGTCGTCAAAAAACCAGGCTGCTTTTTTTAAACCGCCGCCGGTATCCAAAAGTGTTTCTTCGAAGGAAAAATCGATATGAATTCCAAAGCTGTTTTTCTTCCGGACAAAGTCTCTGATCTGGTCGGGAAAATGGTGCAGATTAACGATAACTTCTGAGACACCCGCAGCAATCAAACGCTTGATAACTGTTTCCAAAAGAGGCACACCATTGACTTCTACTAATGCTTTCGGTTTGGTGTTGGTAATCGGTCGGAGACGCGTGCCGAGGCCGGCCGCAAAAATCATTGCTTTCACTCGTTCAGTCTTCCAGCTCACGGTGCTTGACATGAACTTTCACGGAGTATTTCTCCTGCAAGTATTTTACCAGGGTGTTCGCGCAATAAACAGAGCGGTGCTGCCCTCCGGTGCAGCCAAATGCTACCGACAGATGACTAAAGTTGCGCTCGCTGTAATTTTCGATGACCGGAGAAATCAAATCTTTGACGTGGGTCAAAAAACTGTGGACGTTTTCTTCATTTTCGAGAAACGTAATGACTTCGGGATCATTGCCAGTTTGTTCTTTGTATTGCTCCAGTCTTCCGGGATTTGGCAGCGAACGGCAGTCAAAAATAAATCCGCCGCCGTGACCGCTCTTATCTTTCGGCAAACCTTTTTTGTATGAAAAGCTCTGAACTTGGATTGTCATCGACAGGTTTACATCGCCAAGTTCTCGTAACCGAGTGGAGCGAACCAGCGTTTGCAGCGCGTTCATAAGTGTCGGGATCTTAATTGGCAGTTCCATGGTTCGCAGAACGTACTCCAGGTTCTTGATTGCAAGGGGAACGCTTTGCAAAAATTGCACTTTGCGCTCATAGAAGCCGCGAAATCCATAAGCTCCCATTGCCTGCATAAGTCGAATAAGAACGTAGCCGGCGTAGTATGTCATAAATTGTTTTTGCTCTAATTTAATGTGCGTTGAAACGGCTTCTAAATATTTTTCAAGCAACCGGGCGCGCACATCGAACGGCAAAAGAGCCTTGGCGTCGAAAAGCAAGGAGGCAATATCATACTGCAACGCCCCGCGGCGGCCGCCCTGGTAATCGATAAAATAGGGCTGATCCTCCCGAATCATAATATTTCTTGACTGGAAATCTCGGTAAAGAAAATAATTGTGATCTGCCTGCATAAGAAAATGGGTTAAAGTATCAAAATCATCTTCCAGCTTTTGCTCATTAAATGGCACCTTGGCTAATTTGAGAAAATAGTATTTAAAGTAATTCAAGTCCCAAATCATTGATTGACGATCAAAGCTGTGCCGCGGATAGCAAGCTTCATAGTTAAGGGATTGGCCTGCTTTGATTTGAAATTCGGGCAGGATTTGCACAACCTTTTCATAAAGCACTTCAATGTCAGCAGGGAAAGTATTTTCATCGGAGCGACGCTCGTCCAGCAAATCGAAGAGGGTATCCTCTCCTAAATCTTCCTCCAGGTAAATATCAGAATCCAGCTCTTCCGAATAGATCTCGGGTACTGGCAGTCCGAGCTTATAAAAATGGCGGGAGAATTCTAAGAAAGCTATATTCTCAGTCCGGTCCGCATTTTCTACGCCGATGGCGGAGTGTTTTACCCCGACAAGACGAGACAGTTTACGATCAGAGCCATTTGCTGTGACTGGGCCGGATTTAACAACTTTCTCTTTAAAATGGGACTCAAATAACTTTGTTAGTTTTTCATGCATGCTGTAATAATATCAAAACAATCGACTTTTGTCAAGCTTTAATCGACGATTGCCTAACGCTGCGGTCCTTAAATGTTAAATTACCTGATTTATCGTCGTCCAAATCACGGTGTTATTATCAGCAGTCCTTAACTTCGTTGTCATTGGCAGATAGTGAATTCTTGCTGCTTTCTAAAATGACGCTGAAGGCAAATGATCTAATCACGGATATTGACATTCGCTTGGCGTCATTTAGCCATTTTCTTGCAAAAAAAGTGCAACTGTTCAGATGCATATTATGATTAGCTGCACTTAAAAAAAATGTACTTTACGGTACACAAGTGAACCGTAAAAGCCAGGTTGATTTCAATAACAAAAATTGCCATATGTGACTTTTAACCTAACAAAACACTTTAATAATAACAGTTTATGATGCAGTGAAATACTGTATATTTTTTTTGGCCCGCCCATTGCATAAAGAAGGACGAAATTTATTTTAATTAATTCAATTCAATATTAAACCCTCAGAAGGAGGTAACACAAATGAAGAAGTATTTTTCTCTTTTATGGATTTCGGTTCTCTTTGCAATGCTCGTTTTTTCCGCTTGCAGCAGCAACGAACAATTAACTTCACCGGGTGAGGAAATTGGGGAGGAAGCAGTAAGCTTGGAGAAAGAATTTGGTGGTTACGAGTCAAACGATGAGACAACCGCTTTTGGCGACAGCGAAATAGCTGATGAATTTGGAGAAGACGAAGGTGTAGCCGACGCCTTTGCAACAGATACTGGTATCACGGACGCTTTGAATCCTGGTACTGCTGCAGTTGACGGTGTCAAAGCCTGTTTTGTCAGAATTACCTGGGGACTGTTGGAAGGCGACTCGACCGCGACTGACGGCATCAACTGGAATGGTTCAGCTCAAGTTAGCAAGGGAACGCTGGTTGTTTTAAGAAAAATCCGTTTTGAAGACAATGATTCCATCGTTCTTCCTCGCACGGATCGTCAGTTGGTTGAGTTCATCTCTGACACCAAATCCCACTTTGATGGCTTGCTTCTTGCGATTATCGATAATGACTCCACAGATGAAGAAGGAACTTTCACTTTTACTGCGGGCGATTACTCCAAAACATTGACTTTTAGCGAACTGGATTCGCTCGAGTTAATCGAACCAGTCGGCGCGCTTGGCCATGAAGTTTCAATCATCAGCCGTTGCAAAGCAGTTGTTCCTTTTGGTGGTGGATTCATGGCGGGTCGCTGGGTGAAAACCAGAGAACACGGCGGTATTTTCAAAGGTCGCTTTATGAGTGGCGATGGCTCGCATGCCGGACATTTGAGAGGTATCTGGGGCATTACAGACAATGGCGACCCTGTTTTCAAGGGCAAAATGATTGACATGAATGGAAATTTCCGCGCCCTCATTGCAGGTCAATGGGGTTACGACAGGGATAGTGAAGTCGGCAGCTTCCGAGGTCGGATTGTAGACCGCTCACGTGATACGATTGGCAGCGTAAAAGGCCACTTCAAAACAGGTCGCGCCGGGTCGGACCGAGGTTACTTTCAAGGCCGGTTTCAACTTGGAAAGGTTGAAAATTCAGACGGTACCACGGATAGCAGTAGCAATTCAGATAGTGGAAACTAAGAAACTATAAAAGTCCCTCCTCTAATCCTCTTGGTGCGGAGCCGTTCGGTCAAAAAATTTGGCCGGACGGCTTTTTTTAGTGTTCAGGTATTTAGGTGTTCAAGTGACAGAGTTTTGATCGATGTCCCAGAATTCTGGCGAGTTCTGCAACTTTAAGACATTAACATGTCAAAACTTAGCACGGTTTTACAAAGTGATTTCCTCGGTTTTTCTATCAAGCTCGTTGCGAACGGCCGTTGCCAATGAATCCAGAGTAATTGGTTTGGAAATATAAGACCCGGCACCAAGTCTCAGGGCCTCTTTAACTCTTTCTGAGAGAGCAAAACCGGAAAGAATTATTGCTTTTTGAGTCGACTGAAATTCAAGAATTTTCTTATAAGTATCCGTTCCGTCCATTCCATCCATTACCATATCCAAAATCAATAAATCCTGGGGATTGTTTTGAACGAACGCAACGGCTATTTCACCGCTTGAAACAGTCTGGACTTGATACCCCAAGCGTGATAGAAGCTGTCGGGCTACTTTTCTCTGTACAGGATCATCATCGACAACCAAAACATTCTCCTTGCCTCCATTCATTTTTTCAGCCGTCACCAGAATTTCCTGCTCTCTTGCAATGGGAAAGTATACTGAAAAAGTAGTACCCTCGCCCCAAATGCTTTTTACTGTTATATAGCCATTATGATCCTCGATAATACTATGTACAACGCTTAAACCAAGCCCCGAGCCTCTCATTTTGTCCATTTTTTTTGTCGTGAAAAATGGATCAAATATTTTGTCAATAATATCGGGAGCGATTCCTTCTCCGTTATCTATGATGTCCAGTTTAACGTATTCGCCGCGCTTAATTGTTTTATAACCTTTTAACGGTTCATCCAAATAAACATTTTCTGTTCTAAGTATAACAGTTCCAACGCCATTCACTGCTTCATTGGCATTATTTGTCAAGTTGAGAAAGATCCGGGTTAGCTGTGCGCCACCCCCATTTATCTTCAATAAATCTTGAGCCAATTCTTTACGAATCTTCAGTCCCTTGGGTAGACTTTGCGACGAAACCACTTCTTGAAGCAACTCATTTAAATCTATCAGTTTCATCGCGTAATGACCCCGCCTTCCAAGGGTAAGAAGCTGTTGATTAATCTCAGCAATTTTCTTGGCAGCGATTTCCATTTCATCAACCATTTCAATGACATTATGGTCATCCGAATCTAATTCGTCTTTAATTAAGCTTGGATATGCCGCCAGAGGGTTTAAAAGATTGTTAAAATCATGAGCGATTTGACCCGCCACCCTCCCGGCGGTTTCTAAACGTTGCGCGCGCGCCAGTTCTTCCTGCAAACGATTGCGTTCAGTAATATCATTGGCCATCATCAGAACACATTTTTCATTATCAAGTTTAATGACCTCTGCTGAAAAAAGCCCTGTACGCAATTCACCCGATTTCATCCGAAAGTCCAATTCCATGTTGGAAACAGATTGTTTCTTTCGTAAAGTTTCGAGCAATTTTTGATAGGTCTCAGACGCTGACCATATGTTAAGCTCCAAGAAAGTTTGACCAATGACCTCGCCGCGAAGGAAACCGGTGATTTCCAAAAAACTTTGATTGACTTCAATAAGCCGGCCCTCGGAAAAGGTACTAATCGTTATTGGACCCGGACTTGCACGAAAAGCTTTGGAGAATTTTTCCTCTGAAATACGGAGAGCTTCCTCCGCATATTTACGCTGTGTGATATCTTGCCCAACAGCGATGATTCCGAACGGCTGGCCTTTACCATCGATCAGGCGTTTTAAATTCCATGAAAGGGTTTTCTCGCGGCCATCAGTTAAAAGTACTGCATTTTCAAACCCACTTGTTGGTATCCCAGAAATTACTTTTTTCATTTCAGTTTCAAAGTCACTCCAAACTTCCGAGGCAAGGAATATCGCAAAATAATCTTTGCCCAATACTTCAGCCCGTTCCCTCCCGTAAAACTTCTCAGCTTCCGGGTTAAATTCAATGATACTGTGATCAGTGGATAAACAAATGATGACGCTTGGCGCTGTTTCTATAAGCGAGCGAAACCGTTTTTCGCTTTCAAGCAGCTCTAATTCTGCCTGCAGGCGCTCGTCAATTTCCATCTTATATCGCTGATTGGTATAAGAGAGTTCTTTTGTCTGCTGTTCAACAGTCCTGAAAGCGGCTAAAAAACGGGAAGATAAATGAAATGCCTGAGAAAAAGTAAAAATAAACAGTCCTACATGAGTAAATTGACCCGTCTGCAAGATTTGATTTGCATCCAAAATATCATTTACAACCGTTCCAGATAGAACTAAGAAGCCGACTAGAATCACGATAGCGCCTGGTCGTTTACGAAGACTACTTATAAAAATCATGAGCAATCCGTAACCCAGGCAAAAAAATGTAAATATTTGATACATAGAAAGAGTACGTGAGAAAATTTTGGGGGAAGCTACAACGACAATAATTGAGCAGCCAATACCAACTATTACAATTATTGACAAAACAGATTTGTGAATATCTTTCGGAAAAAGTGAATGCATAAACAGGGAGAACACAGGCACAGCTAAATAGTAGGAAAGGTATTCGGTTTTTACAAATAACTCCCAATCTATGCCCGGGATAATGTTCAAAAGATATCTTTCCACAGTGGTAAGCGTACGGATTGCAATTATAAGACAAAATATCCCAAAATAAAGTGTGGATAAATCTTTTTTCCGGATTGCGAAAAGACCGAGATGGTAAAGACCGATCATGAGAATGCTGCCAAACAATATCAAGTCCAATGTCAGTCTTTTTTCTCTTATTTTATAGATATCGCCTTTTTCCCCTAAGCGAACAACCTCCCAGGCTCCGCCGCCTGAATAATGAAAATTGGCAACATGATAAATAAGTTCAATTTGATTTGAAACGGGCTGGAGTTCAACTACTTGCGGAGAGTATTGGGGAATTGTTGTCTCCGGGGTTTTACCTGCTTGACCCACCGAGAGCACTTGCCGTCCGTCAATAAAAACTCTAAAGGCGGTGCCCATATCCAGAAATTTTAGAGCCAGGGAAGGCGTTTTATCTTTGAGTAAGATCGATAACCGATAAGTGGCGTAGCCGCTGCCGGTAAATTTTTGCCCTTGCGATTCAAGACCGTACCAGAAATCGGGAACATTAATAAATCCGCTTATTTCAGGGGTTTTAGACTTTTTGAAATCCCTGGAAAATAAATGCTGCAGCCAGTAAAATTCATATTCGCCTGAGAGATGAACTACGCCCTGCTTATTAAAATCCCAATTGGATAGATCGAGAACACCTTTAATAGCCCGCGGCTGAGATTCAGTTCGAATAATCTGAGCGCAGGAAGTGCAAATTAATACGCCTATTATTGTTAATAAAAAGTTACGCCAATAAATGTATCTATACATAACCCGCCCAAGATGCTCTCTAATTGGATACAATGTTACTCAAAATATATCACTTATTTATAATAAATGCATCGGAAAAACAATAGTTATTAAGGAAACTTAATGTATAATGTATATTAAATCCCGTTTTCGCCAAATTGAAAAGATCGCTTGTAAAATATAAAATTGTAGGCTTAAACATTTGACATTTTACAGCAATGTATTACCTTAATGTTTTAGTATTGGATACCGATAAAGCATAAACACAAATTTAGTTCATTTTCTAATGAGTATAAACATGGAGATGCAGTAGCCAATGAGAATTACAATTGTTGGAACCGGATATGTTGGCTTAGTTGCCGGCACCTGTTTCGCAGACACTGGCAATGAAGTCATTTGTGTTGATATCGATAAAACCAAGGTTGACGCCCTGAACAATGGGGAAGTCCCAATTTATGAACCCGGCCTTAAAGACATGGTGGCCCGGAACAGGAAAGAAGACCGCTTGTTTTTTACCACGGACACCAAATATGCCGTCGAAAAGGCCGAAGTAATTTTTATCGCGGTTGGCACGCCTCCGGATGAAGATGGATCTGCCGACTTAAAGCATGTTTTAGCAGTCGCACGCGATATCGGCAAATATATGAATGGTTTCAAAGTTGTGGTGGATAAAAGCACTGTGCCGGTTGGAACCGCAGAAAGAGTCACAGCCGAGATTAAAAAACACACGGATCACAATTTTGCGGTCGTTTCAAATCCTGAATTTTTGAAAGAAGGCACAGCAATCGACGATTTTCTACGGCCGGATCGAATTGTTATCGGCACCACAAATGAAGAAGCTGCTGAAATCATGAAAAATCTCTATCGGCCGTTTGTACGCTCCGGTAAGCCGATTTTGATCATGGACGAACGAAGTGCAGAGTTAACGAAATATGCAGCCAATTCACTTCTGGCGACCAAAATTTCTTTTATCAACGAAATTGCTAATCTGTGCGACGCCCTTGGGGCAGACATTGAAATGGTAAGGAAAGGAATCGGGACCGACAGCCGCATTGGCCCAAGATTCATTTACCCTGGTACGGGTTATGGCGGTTCCTGTTTTCCTAAAGATGTTCAGGCTTTAATTAGAACCGCGGCGGAAAATGGCATCGAGCTGAATATCATAAAATCAGTGGAAGAAGTAAATCAACGCCAGAAACTCAGTTTAATGGGAAAAATAAATTCCTATTTCAAGAATGACCTGCAAGGCAAAACTTTTGCAATGTGGGGGTTGGCATTCAAGCCCAAAACCGATGACATGCGCGAGGCGCCGGCCATTGCCATGATTGAGCACCTCACCGGCAAAGGAGTAAAAATCCGCGCACATGATCCTGAGGCCTTGCAAGAAGCCACAAAAATTTTCGGTGATCATGTAGATAAAGACTTGTTCCTTTTTGAAAAAAGGTATGACGCCCTCGAAGGCGCCGATGCTTTAATTATTATGACTGAATGGAATGCCTTCAGAGAACCTGATTTTCATTTGATCAAAGAGACCTTAAATTATCCGGTGATTTTTGACGGCAGAAATTTATATGACCCGGCACGTATGAAGAAACTGGAAATTGACTATTACTCAATCGGGCGGTCAAGATTAAATGGGTTTGCGGGGTAATAAATCGGAAAATCGTTTCAGTTAATTTTGATAACTTTTTAGGCCTTGCAGGTTTTGAAAACCTGCAAGGCCTTTTTGCTTGGGAAATAGCCTAATAGCCCATTCATCAACGGCAAAATTTGGCCTCGGCATTTTTTTCTGCATATTTGATGAAATGTTACTATTTCATAGTTGCAATCTTCACTATTAATACTTTTATTTAAGTTAAGATTACACACACCCTGAACTCACGTCTCCCCCGGGGTTCTTGAATTTCAGACAATAGAATACTTTAGCATTATCAACACCGATTCGACTGCATGCTTTTAGTTTGCTGTCTATTTACATCATTCTAATTTGTATTTTTTTAGTCTAAAAGCGACTCTTTGATTCACAACGTTTTTTTTGAATGATAGGCGTAAGTCGATTTAGCATTGACTTTAAAAGCATTTTCAAAGCATTCTAATCATTTCGCCAAAACTTTATGAACAATAAATGAGGGAGGAACCAACCATGCAAACGCTTAAGAAAACTTTGCAACGGCTTATCGTCTATATGAGCGCGGTGCTGTTCATCACAAGCACAGCAACCAGCCAAACTGAATACAAACTCATAGCCAGTGATGCAGCGCCATGGGATTTATTTGGGAACTCCGTTTCCATCAGCGGGAACTTGGCGTTGGTTGGAGCATCTGGATTTTTTCAAAATGTTTCAGGATATGCCTATGTGTTCAAGCGGACTCACACCGGCTGGATTGAAGAGGCCAAACTCATAGCCAGTGATGCGGCGGTAGGAGACGGCTTCGGACAGTCCGCTTTTATTAGGGGTGATTTGGCTGTGGTTGGGGCCCCTAGAAAGGATTTGAGGACAGGTTCCGCTTACGTATTCAAACGCACGAATTCTGGCTGGGTTGAAGAGGCCAAGCTCACCGCAAGTGATGCGGCATTTGTGGATTACTTTGGAACTTCAGTTTCCTTTGACAAAGACCTGGTTGTGGTAGGATCTAGGGCAGGTGCAGCCTATGTTTTCAAACGTACGGATGCGGGTTGGATTGAAGAGGAGAAGCTCCTCCCTTCAGTTCAGAATACCGGCGCCCTATTCGGTGAAAAAGTTTCTATCAGAGGAGACTGGGTTGTGGTTGGCGCTACCGGAGATTATAATGCAGGGATTCCTTCAGGCTCGGCGTACGTGTTCAAACGCACGGGCAGCGGCTGGATTGAAGAAGCCAAACTCACCGCAAGCGATGCTTCACCGAATAACAAATTTGGAGACGCTGTTTCGATAAGCGAGAGGACTATCCTGATTGGAGCGCCGGACGACAATCATGCTGGGCCCAGAACGGGTTCTGCGTATGTCTTTAAGCTCACGCCTTCGGGATGGATTGAGGAGGCCAAACTAACTGCCAGTGATGCTGACTCATTAGACTTTTTTGCCCAGTCAGTATCTATAAGTGGACGCATAGCAGTAATATCAGC